>JAGQQE010000616.1 GCA_020426345.1 Planctomycetaceae bacterium | reverse complement strand
CAGCTGCATACGTGCAGCCAATTCGTAGTTGGCGATCGCCGATTCGACCTGATCGTCGCGGCCATATCTGTCCAGCGATGCAAGATCCATCCGACGAATTACATCCAGCTTCTTCCGCTGCAGCTCGGCGGATGATTCCCGCGGCTTGATATCCGAAACCGGTGGATCGCCGTTCGCGAAGACTGATGCCTGATAGCTGGCGGGCAGGAACCCGCTTCCAAAATTGTCAATGCCACCCGGCGGAATCAAACCGCCGTTCAACACGACAAAATGGGGCAAATCCTGACACTCAGTCCCCAGTCCGTACCCAAACCAGGCCCCCATTGACGGACGCCCCTGCTGACCATTGCCGGTATGCAGAAAGTAATTGGCATTCGTGTGCTCCGGAAAATTTGAAACCATCGAACGAACCACAGCCATTTCATCGACGTGCTTCGCGGTTTGCCGGAACAAGTCGCTGACCGGAATTCCACTTTCGCCGTATTGCCTGAATTGCCACGGGCTTGGAAGCGTGTTGCCAATATTGTTGAACTGCGTCGGCTCCATCTTTGACGGAAATGGCCGACCCTCAAAATCTTTGAGTCTGGGTTTGGGATCGAACGAGTCCACCTGTGACACGCCACCATCCATGTAAAGAAAAATCACACTTGTCGCACGAGGATCGTGGTGGGTCGGCTTGGGAGCCAGCCCGCTCCCGGAACGATTCTCATTTTGGCCATACACCAAGCCGTCGGAATGACCGAACAGGTGGCTCAACGCTACCGCACCAAACCCGCAGGCGGCGTTGTTCAGGAACGCCCTGCGATTATCCGGCTGAAAGAACTGACGACAATGGCCCCGCGAACGATTCATTGGACATCTCAACAGTCAAACAATACGAATTAGCCAGTCCCGTGATTTCATCGTTGCCGACGCGCCTGCAGAAATTCGGCTAACGCAAGCTCCAGCGGCTGGTCTGTTGTCAACTGCACGAATGAAGCGCCAACCGACTCGCACGCCAACCGAACCTGACGGTTGTGTTCCTGAATCTTATCAACAAACTCCGAGCGAACGAGAGCCGGATCTGCAAATACCTGTTGCCCGGTTTCGAGATCTTCAAACAAGTGAGGATTCGGAATGTCCAGAGTCAGCTCTGCCGGATCCAGTACCTGAAACACAATGAGGTCGTGACGACAACCCCGCAAAAGCTTCAGACCTTCTTCAATCTGACTTATGTCGGCAAGCAGATCCGAAACCAGCACCACCAACCCCTGCTTGTTCAAACGACGGGCGGCTGTCTCTAAAGCCAGTTCCGGATTCGTTTCTTTCCCCGAAGTCGGTTCTTCCAACGCTACCAGCAATCGCCGCAGCTGCCCCGGTCGATATCGAGCCGGCACCAGCAGCCGAACAGCTTCATCGAATAATGTCAGCCCGACCGCGTCCCCCTGGCGATTCAACATCCAGGCAATACTCGCCGCAATCGTCCGGCCATAGTCGAACTTGGTGTACCCCGGTGTCCCGAAGTCCATCGATCGACTCGCGTCCATGACAACGTAACACCGCAGATTCGTTTCATCTTCAAACAATCGGATGTAACTGCGATCTGTCCGCGCAAACAGTTTCCAGTCCAGAAATCTGGGGTCGTCTCCCTGTGTGTACTGTCTGTATTCGGAAAACTCGACCGAAAATCCATGTCGAGGGCTTCGATTCTGACCTGTTCGGAAACCGTCCATCACAATCTTTGCTCGAAGTTCAAGCGATTTGATCGCCATCACGACTTGCGGATCCATGGGAGACTGATACCGAGACGTGTTCAGGTGGACCGCCGACGATGGCTCTGAAAGATCCTCTCCCGGCTCCCCAGGTCGTTCTTTCTGATTCGCTTTCACAGCCATACGCATTCACTCGCCGGAGAGAGGTCCATGGAAGAATACCGCGAAACAGGCACCGCGCTGAATTCAGCCTGCCTGCCTCCAGTCATTGTGATGGTTCACGCTCCACAGCACAAATGCACACCCGATTTACATTGTCTCCAACTACCTCCAACCGCCTGGAGTCGCTTCTCATTTGCGACTCCGCGAAGGAATCGGCGTACTTTTGCTTGTTGAGAAGCGAAACAATAATCACGATCCTTCCAATGCGACAATTGTTGACCATCCTCCTGGCGTTGAATTACGCCATCACGTCGATCGGCCTGCCACAGGACTTGAGTGGACGGTCGCCCGGCTGTCGCTGCGCGAACGACGCATCATCCTCCGGCACCTGCTGCTGTTCGAAAAATCCCGGCCTCACATCCGACAAGAACACCACCGCACCGGCTACCCCGGCCAGACGGACCTGCTGCTCAGCCGCGAAAACGTCAACCCCTGAACAAAAGTCATTGCCCGCCTGCTGCGCAAAACGCCTTGCCAG
>JAGQQE010000615.1 GCA_020426345.1 Planctomycetaceae bacterium | reverse complement strand
CGACCAAACACAGACTCGTCACGGTACTGCGAGCGTGACGCGAAACACTCCACGATCGCCGGCAATGGTAACCTAACGGTCCATTGCCGGTAACAACACGAATCAGTCTGTGGGGATGTACCCGAAATTCCCCGACTGTAAAAAACTCAAACCATGCATGGGCCAGGAGTTGGCATGGGCTGAGGCATTTCGCAGGGAATAAACTCCACCAAGTAGAAATTCTTCAGGGACATGAAACATTTCACATCAAACGCAACGTCGATACTTATCATCGAAACCGATCCCGTAAAGAGGGAGATGATCCAGAGAACGCTGGCCGAATCAGAAGCATCAATTGCCATTGCTTCAAGCACAACTGATGCTGTTGCCATTGCAGAATCGAGCAGCAGCCTTCGCCTGATTATCTGTCGCATGCACGGCGTAAACATCGATGGCCTGGAGCTTACAAGGTACCTGCGAGCACAGCCCCGCGACAACAAATTAACGATCCTGATTGTCGTTCCCGAGGAGTTGCTGAATCAGGCCGGCGAGGCCATCGAGGCCGGTGCCGATGATGTGCTCATAGAGCCATTTGAAGCTCGCGAATTGAGAATGCTGACGGACTTTTTTCCATCCCGAAGACACCGCCGTATCGATGCTGCCCACGCCGCGAACAACGGATGCCCGGAACCTGCGAAAGATTCTTTGAATGCAGCCCATTCTCCGGCGACAACGTCTTTCGTCCGTCCGTTTTTTGATACGCAGTCAATGAGGTACACCTTCCAGGCTTCGCCTGACCAGATTGAAGCATGGCTGACCGATGAACGTGTCACGCAAGTCACGCTCGACCGTATCATGACCTGTCCCGAATGCAATGCCGCACCAACATTTCGCTTCGGATGCAGCCATTGTGGTAGTGCAATGGTGACTCAGGACAATCTGATTCATCACTATGCCTGCGGACATGTCGGTCCGGAATCTCAGTTTGTGCATGGTCACTCTGACATTTCCTGTCCGAAATGTCGCCACAGCGGATTGGTTGCCGGTTCAGATTTTGAACTGACTGCTGGCGTCTTCAGATGCAGTGACTGCTCTCGCACGGTGAATGCCCTTTCTCTGATCGGACACTGTGTCTGCTGCAACCACAGATTTGATGCAAAGACAGCAACGATCGTTGATGTTCAGGGATTCTACGTCCACGGGATCCGCCCGATTCATCTGCGTACCGACTCCTCACCGGAGACCCGTCAAAACTGTGAGTCTGGAAAGGCTCAAACAACTTCACCACGTCGGGTCACGGTTTGATTGCCGGGATCGAAATCTGATTCCATCAAAGCAATCCCAGGAAGTACAAAGTCCCATGCAATACAACGAAGCAAAATTAACGGTTGGCCTCGAATCGGCCGGACGCAACTGTGTTGTCACCGCCCAGACTCGTCTCGCGGAGATTATGGAAGCAGCGCCGGATCTGGAGGACTACCTCCTCGTGGAAGATGAATGTGGCAATCCCATTGGAATTGTCGCACAGGAAGATCTCCGGTCACGATTGAAGTCTGCCACACCTTTAGAGAGACGGCGGTGGCTGGACATGCCCGTCGAATCAACTCTGAGCAACCGAATGCACATGCCGATTCCGGCAGGGTTCATCACGGGAACATCAAAAACGTCATCGCCGAACGAACTGAACCACGAATGCACGGCTATCATGCATGACAGGAAGCTTGTCGGGCTGGCAACCGATGAAGACTTCTTTATCAGCTGGCGTTCAGTGGAGGCATCGCTCAAACATGCAATGGATGACGCTATCACTCGCCTGCCGAACAGGGCGGCTTTTGATCGTCATCTTGTACTGGAATGTCGCAGAGCTAGGCAAACGGGCCATTCCGTTGCAGTGATCCTGTTTGACGTTGACCATTTCAAGGAGGTCAACGACCGATTCGGGCATGCAGCCGGAGACGCAATTCTGCGAGCGATCGCTGAAGCTCTGAGATCGTCTCTGCGATCATACGATTTGGTCGCTCGATTCGGCGGAGATGAATTTGCCGCGATTTGCAGCGGATGTCGCCCCGGTGAAATTGATGAAACGCTCAAACGAATTGGCAGGAAACTGCAGGATCTACGATCAAACATCTCCTTGCCTTGCCCGTCACCCACCCTGTCGATTGGAGCATGTGTGGCTCACGACGAAAACGCACTCTCCGCTCCTGACCGCCTGCCAGAGGAAGCAGACAAGTGTTTGTATCTGGCAAAGCGAAATGGTCGCAATCAGGCTTACGCCACAGAACTGGGTGTAGAGTTCTCCTGTTAGCTGTCCGTTGAAAAACCGGGACAGGCACTCAGGACGACTGGAGACCGTCGTGTTTTAAGGTTTCCTGCCAGAGCCAGTCCCGTTTTTCAACAGGCTGTTAGATGGGGATCCGGACGTCA
>JAGQQE010000614.1 GCA_020426345.1 Planctomycetaceae bacterium | reverse complement strand
TCTGACTGGCGAGCTTATCGATACGATCATTCGACAGACTCAACGCTTTACCAACGTCTCGAATTGCGGAACGAGGGCGATATGTTATCACCGCAGCGGTCATGCCGGCGCGATCTCGTCCGTACCGTTCAAACAGATACTGAAGCACCTCCTCACGACGTTCGTGTTCGAAATCGACATCGATATCAGGCGCTTCATTCCGTTCCCTGCTAATGAATCTTTCGAACAGAACATCAATACGTGACGGATCCACCGAAGTGACGCCAATACAGAAGCACACAACCGAATTGGCGGCTGAACCTCGCCCCTGACATAAGATTCCGCGTTCACGGGCGAACCTGACCAGATCGTACACCGTCAGGAAATAGGCTTCGTACTGAAGCTCCTGAATCAGCGTGAGTTCGTGAATGATCAGATCACGGACTTTACCGGGAACGCCGTCTGGATAGCGCAGTCTTGCGCCGCGCCAAGTCAGATTGGTCAGGTGCTGAATGGGCGTCGTTCCGGTGGGAACAAGTTCCTCAGGATATTCATATCGCAATTCGTCCAGTGAAAACTGGCAGCGATCCGCAACTTCGACTGTCCTACGCAGTAGTTCGTGCCGTCCTTGCATCAGTCGCAGCATTTCGCGTGGTGTCTTCAGACAGCGTTCTCCGTTAGGGAACACCTCATGCCCAAGATTCTGCAGCGGAGTGTTCAGGCGAATGCTGGTCACAACATCATGCAGTGCGCGTCTGCGAGGAATATGATAATGGACATCATTAGAAGCGACTAAAGGCACATTCAGTCGTTGGCACTGCTCAATCCATCGATCAAGCCGAATGGAGTCGTTTGGGCCCATGTGCACTTCAGCCATTGCATAGCAACGATCCGCAAAAATCGACTTGACCGCCTGAAGACTGGCATCGGGCAGGTCAATATCGCTGCCGGGCTGGTACCGTCGTTCATAACGCAAACGACTTTCTATACTGAGCGGAACGCAGCACAGAATTCCTTCTGAGTACTGCTGAACATCGGCCATTCGAATTCGACATTCGCCCTTTGGGGCTCTGCGGCGGCCGGCAGTGATGAGCTGTGCGAGATGACCGTATCCCTGACGATTCATCGCCAGCAGCACCAGACAGGGGCCGTTGTCCGGAACAATCTCTGCACCCACGAGCAACTTAATCCCGCATTCTTTGGCTGCGACATGAGCCCTGACGACACCGGCGAGTGTATTTCGGTCAGTCACCGCAATGGAGTTTAGTCCCAGTTCCACTGCGCGAGCCGTCAGTTCATCTGCGTGGGATGCACCTTCAAGAAAAGAGTAATTGGTCCGGCAGTGCAGTTCTGCGTACGGGACCGTATCATTCGCCTGATCCGGCGATGACAACGGGCTCAAGCCACCGTTAATGTCGTCACGGAGCGTTTGATCGACGTTGGGTTTCGCCCGGTGGCGACGTTTAAGTGGCGGCGGGTCCGGCATAATCCAGGTGTCGCACAGTCTGTCGAATGACGAAAACATGCAGGGCCCGAAGAATACTCGAATCATCAGGGACTGTCGCCATCGCTAACCAATCCGAAACAGAAAAAGTCAGCCACGACGAAATCTTTGTAAGGACAATCCGGAGGAACGCGTCAGCCAGATATTTTTCACCAAAGCTCAGTCGAATGGATCTGACATCGTTTCCCGCTCTGAGTTTCCCGAACTCCGTGTCAGGTTGAAAGACCTGCGGAGTTCAGCCCCATAGAAAATATTTCTCCTGCTTTCAGGACGCAAAAGGTCGCCACAATGCCTGTCGCTCGCATTCTTTGTTTTGCCGGTAGTACTCGGAACGATTCATTTAACAAGAAGCTGGCTCAACTGGCAGCAAATGCAATGGAGTCCGCGGGCGCAGAAGTCACGGTCATCGACTTGCGGGACTTTCCACTACCTCTGTTTGATGAGGATTTGGAATCGAACAGTGGAATGCCGGAACACGCCAGCCGCCTGAAACAGTTGTTCCAGAATCATCATGGCATCTTGATCGCATCGCCCGAATACAACAGCTCTCTGAGTGCTGTGCTGAAGAATGCTCTGGACTGGGTATCTCGACGTGAAGGAAACGAACCTCCCAAAGTGGCGTTTCTCGGCAAAGTCGCCGCAATCATGAGCGCGACGCCAAGCGGGCTTGGCGGCATTCGAGGCTTGTCGCACCTTCGATCGATTCTACAGGCAATCGGGATGCATGTGATGCCGGACCAGTTCATGCTGTCTGCCGCTCACCAGGCCTTTGACGGACAGGGAAATCTGATCGACGCGGCTAAGCTGGATGCATTGGCGATACAAATGAAGTCATTCGTCGAGACGGTGGAAAAGCTGCAGTAAGAATTGGGAACACTCGACATCATTCTGCGCATCCACAGTTCCGTCACTGTGGATTTAAGTC
>JAGQQE010000613.1 GCA_020426345.1 Planctomycetaceae bacterium | reverse complement strand
ACATGTTTCAGTTCCTGCTGGAAGAGGGCGTTCGGCCCGGCGAACTGATGCCGATCGAAGAAGATTCACGCGGTTCCTACATTCTGAACAGTAAGGATCTGTGCCTGCTTCCAAAGCTGGACGAGTACCTGAGACTGGGGGTTGATTCGTTCAAAGTCGAAGGGCGCGGCAAGAGCGTTTACTACGTGGCAGTCGTCGCGCGCGCTTATCGAAAGGCAATGGATGCCTGGGCGGCCGATCCCGACAACTGGGATCCAAAGCCCTTCATGGATGAACTGGACCGGGTTCCTTCGAGAGGTTACACGCTGGCGTTTCATGACGGACAGCTCACCAATCTGGCACACGGCTATCAGCACACCGGACAGGTATCAGATGCTGTCTTCGCCGGCTACATTTGTGAATACACCGACGATGGTTTTCTGGTGGACGTTCGCAATCGACTGGATCCCGGTGATGTTCTTGAGTTTGTTCTTCCGGGCGAGAACATCCAGAGTTCGTTCTATGATGTCCGACTGCGGTTGTACGAATTTGAACTTGAAGGAAAGCCCGATCCGGTTGAAGTTGTCCACCCCGGGCAGCCAAGAAAACTGAAGATTCGCTGGGCGCAGTTCGAACAGGAAGATCAGGCCACGCTGCCCGCACGCATGCCTCTGTTGACGGTGATTCGCAAGGAAAAACCGCTGACCGAAACGGAAGCCGCTCGACTCCGTCTGGACAAAACAGCACGGCGAATGGAACTGTCAGGCAGCAGCTGTTGTGGCGACAACACCTCGTGTGGAAGCGGCGATTCTTCGTGCGGTTCAGCCAGTCCCGATCTGCAGTTGTACCAGTTGCAGCAGGTGAAGCTTTCCGAAGCGCGCGATGCCGAAAACGCTCCGTCAGAACCAAAGTCGCTTCGCACAGGAAATCCCGGTTGCTGTGGACGCGGCTGCAACGGATGCCTTGTCTTCTGGCATGATCCGGCGTACGCCAAAGGCCGGGAATTGATGCAGCAAAAGAAGATCGGCGAAATGCTTAACCATAACGCTCTGCGTGAAACCGTTGGTGGACGCCCATAGGAATCAGCACAGACAACGTCGCCGCCATAAGACCGGACGACGCATCGCTATGAAACTGCTCCGTCTTCAGACCGAGCATCAATTCGTTCTTTTAGCCGAGGTGCCATCAGACCTTCGGTATGGTTTCGTTTCCTCGCTTCGTGACAGGCCTTGCCTGCAACACAGGGGTCGGTTATCGCGAGCACCGGGACAAGGAACCAATGTCAAAATGATGGGACCGAAGGGAATCCTGTCGTCGAAAACACGTTGCCGACCTTCTACACTCCGCCCTGGCGATATCATTCTCGCTCGAAGAGTTTACGTTTGGGAGTCAAGCGGCCGTGTCAGTAGAAGAATCTGTTGTTTCGCCCCAATCGGACGAACCTCGCGCGGAAATTACGCCGCGAGTCATCGTTCTGGGATTGCTGTTGTCCGTCATCATGGGCGCTGCCAACGTTTATGTTGGTCTGAAAGCTGGTATGACGGTGTCCGCATCGATACCGGCCGCAGTGATGGCAATGATGTTTTTCCGGCTGCTGTTTCGAAATTCAACGATCCGCGAAGCGAATCAGGTGCAGACCTGCGCCTCGGCCGGGGAATCGCTGGCCGCAGGAATTATCTTCACCATGCCGGCGATGGTTCTGATCGGCTACTGGACCAGCTTCGACTACTGGACCATCACGATTATCGCGTTCACTGGCGGTTTGATGGGAATCCTTTTCATGATTCCGATGCGTCGGGTTTTTGTCGTCGACAACGATGAACTTGCCTATCCCGAAGGCGTTGCCTGCGCGGCCGTTTTGAAGGCTGGCGAAAATGCAGAAGAGGATTCCGGTGCGGGGAAAAGCTTAATTCTTGGAGGACTCCTCGGGACGGCCTTCAAACTGATGGGCGGTTTCCTGGGTTTAATTGCCGGGTCACTGGAAACTGCCAGGGTTGTAGGCACACGGATCTTTTATATCGGTGGCGATTTGTCACCAATGCTCGTAGCGGTGGGTTTTATCGTCCGACTGAATGTGGCCGTTCTGATTTTTCTCGGCGGAGCTCTGTCGTGGTTAATTGGGATCCCAATTATTGGTGGGGCGAGTGCAGAGGAATCCGCCGTCGATCAGGCGTATTCAATCTGGAGTTCGCAGGTGCGTTATGTCGGCGTCGGTGCAATGGTGCTGGGCGGATTCGCATCGTTATACAATGTCAGAGCCGGGTTGATCGCTGCCGTTCGTGAATTATGGTCAGGAATGACCGGCAACCAACAGCCTGCCGACGCATCTCAGCGAGACATCCCTTCCCGGGTAATTCTTCTTCTGGCTGCCTTGTGCGTCTTTCTGCTTGCAGGTGTGAATTATTCGTTTACGAAAGGGGTCAGCATCACAGCA
>JAGQQE010000612.1 GCA_020426345.1 Planctomycetaceae bacterium | reverse complement strand
ATCTCCGTCGAAACGGCAATCTTCTCCGTCAGGAAGTTATCGAGTTCACGGGCACCGATCACGCTTCGCAGCACAAGCTGCATGTCACAGAAAGCTGAATGTAGCTACGATCCAGATCGGATTCGCCAATCGCTTGATTTGAGAAATGTCGGAACGATGAAGTGCGGAAAATGCGGACGGCCAATTCATGCGGAGAGTCAATGCGGTCATTGCGATCGATTGGACGACGCGACCGTGATTGGTTCTCTACACCGATATGCAAACTCTGATGATGTCCCTGGGCCAGAGGACCTCGAGATCTGCGGACGTCGATTTGGTGATTACGAACTGGTCAAGGAGATCGGCCGCGGTGGAATGGGCGTCATCTTTCAAGCGAGACATGTCTCCCTGAACCGTGATTCGGCTCTCAAAATGTTGCTTGGCGCGGAATACTCTTCACAAGAGGAGTTGCAACGATTCCGCATTGAAGCTGAGGCTGCCGCGAAGCTTGACCATCCCGGCATCGTCCCCATCTACGACACCGGCAGCGTCGATGGGAAGCCTTATTTGGCAATGAAACTTGTCGAAGGAGGATCGCTCGCCAGCCGGATGGACGAGTATCGGAATAGAATTCGCGAAGGCGTCGCCTTGCTGGCGACCGTCGCTCAAGCGGTCTATCACGCACACCAGCGCGGGGTTCTTCATCGAGATTTGAAACCCGCAAACATACTTATTGATGCGGAACACCATCCACTGGTCGCCGATTTCGGACTCGCAAAGAACACGACCGGCAACAGCGATGTCACACACACTGGTGCGATCGTCGGTACTCCCAGCTATATGTCACCCGAACAAGCGTCATCAAACCCAGTCATTACTGTAGCGACGGACATCTACTCTCTGGGCGCGATTCTGTACGAACTTCTTACCGGCACTCCCCCGTTTAAAGGGACTAATGCGATTGAAACTTTGCTGCAGGTTCGTGAAGGAACTGTTGAACGACCAGGTCAGCGATCACCTCGCGTCGACCCCGACCTGGAATTGATTTGCATGAAGTGCCTCAAACACAACCCTGGCGAGCGCTATGAAACAGCGCAACTGCTGGCAAACGATCTCCACGCCTGGCTGACGAATTTGCCGTTGAGCGTGCGACCGCCCGGCTGGACTGAGCAGGTCAAGCAGTGGCTCAGGCGACACAGCCAATTGGCCTACGCTGGGTTCACCGTGCTCGCGGGAATTACTGTCACCTTGCCATTTGCTCTCTCACTCGTCGGCGGACATGATTTCGCAAGCGTATACGACCAGTTTCCTCAAGAGCAGCGACCCTGGTTGTTTTCGCTGGGGACCATTCCGGCGGTGATCCAGTGGGCGCTCGGTATCATTCTCGTGTTCATCCTTTGGCCCAGTCTCGGCTTCCTGAATGCCCTCTTGAGTCAACCTGCAAGCTGGCAGCAATCTGTAAGGTCGGGTGTCGTCACATCTGCGGTCCTGATGGGCAGCTTTACGCTTCTGCTTGGCTGGCTGCCACTGATACGCATGGTTGACAATCAATCGCAGATGCAGGTGCTCACTCAGGCCCTATGGCCCAAAGAAGGCCAGAATCCGTCGTACCGTCAAAGACTCGCCGACGAGATGTTTACTGGTTTGGCTGACATTCCCAGAGAGCAACGCGCTGCCGTCGTCGCGAATCGTATGGCCAGTGATCGAATTGCAGCCGCGCCCACGGCGTTACTGAGGATCCTCACCGTGGAGTTCTTGCTGATGATTCCCGTGATCTACGGTACGGTATTCGCTGGCTCGTTGACACCACGACGCCAACGTCTCTTGTGGACGTTCATTCGTTACACAATGGCATGGTGGCTGGCAGGAGCCGCACTGCTCCTGACGCTTGACGCAATCTTCGGCGATTTCTCCAGCCAGGACCCTGATCGCCTTATGCAGGGAGTCGTGCAACTTGGCATCACCCTCGTTGTGTGCACGCTCTTGTGGGCAATTATCCGGCGCTATGGGAACAGCGAAAACACGACTTCAATGCCGCGATGAATCCTCGAAAGACACCTTCCGAAGACAGTGCATTCACCAATCACACGGACGAATTGCGGAGTGCGCTTGAGCGCGGGCTGGCAACGGTGTGCAGGTCCTTCCGCTTCGACGTTCCGGTTCCGAACTCCCGAGAGAGTTCAGTCCGGTAAACCTCGTCTCTTCCGTTCCTTTCAGCCGCTGCCGGCTGATCGCGCTATCCGCGCACTACAGGGCGTCGCCGCATGCTGCCAGGGCACAGCCCAGGACCGGGTGCCTTCGCACTGCTTGCGCGGAGCTCCGGCGAGTGATCCAGATCATATGTTCCAGCCGATCAAAACGGACGTCTGCCTCCTTCAGGCATTGTGAGACGCTCCGCAGCGCCCTCCGACGTGAATGTCGGTGTCGGTTACCAGCCGACGGTTTGGTGGT
>JAGQQE010000611.1 GCA_020426345.1 Planctomycetaceae bacterium | reverse complement strand
CGATCCGGTGGTGCGTCTGAATGGCAGTTTCGTAAAAACACGCGGATTCTGTACAGACGTTTTTTTTAGTGCGGCGATCGACTGGATTGATCAGATGGCGAATTCTGATACGCCATTCTTTGCGTATATTGCGACAAATGCGCCTCACGGACCATTTCTGGCACCAGCGGAAAACAAGAAACGATTTCTGGAAATGGGTTTCGGCGAAGAACAGGCAGCATTCTATGGCATGATTGAAAACATCGATGACAACGTCGGACGGCTGTTGAATCTCATGGAAGATCGCTACCTGTTCAGGAATACGGTCGTGATCTTTATGTCGGACAACGGCATGACTGGCGGCGGTTCTGGCCGACCTGGCCAGCCACTGGGACATGACTCAAACGGCAGAGAAATCATGCCTTACAACTCCGGGATGCGAGGACTCAAAGGGTCACCTGACGAAGGAGGTGTGCGTGTGCCGTTCTTTGTACGCTGGGACGACCACTGGCAGGCGGGGCGGGATATCGACCGCATTGGCGGAGACATTGATCTGTTTCCGACAATCGCAGCTGTCACAGGTGCAGAACTGCCACCGCATCAGGTTGACGGCCGCAGCCTGATACCACTGCTTGAAAACTCCGATGCAGATTGGCCTGATCGTTATTTGTTTACGCATGTGGGCCGCTGGCCGACGGGAGCTGAACCGAATGATTTTCAGTGGAAGAATTTCAGCGTGCGCAATCAGCGATTTCGATTCGTCAACAACACAGAACTCTTCGATATGGAAGCCGATCCCGGCCAGCAGTCTAACGTGATTGAAAAGTTTCCGGATGTCGTCACCGGATTCCGTACAGCATATGATGACTGGTGGAAAGCCACACGACCATTGATGGTTAATGAATCTGCGGCCATGTCCCCGACTCGGCCATTTCACGAAGCGTACAAGGCACAACTGGCCAGTGGCGGTATTCCGGAGTGGAAGCCGCGGCGATAGTGCGTGCAATGCGAATCAGTAATCGCACTTGGAGGGCTGACGCCCCGTGCAGCCACATTGCGATTCTAGTAGCCATCACTCTCCGAGTGATGAATGGTACGGGCCGCGTTTTGCGGCCTTCGCCTCTCGGAGAAAGACGTCTACATTGTCAAAGTAAAGATCATTGGGCTGACGGCCTGCCGCTCGCCATTCCTCGCCGAATTTCAAAGCAGTATCAGCAGACCAAATTCTTTCGCAGCTGGCTGCACAGTGCACCGGTGAATCCAACAGTGAGTCAGGATCAGAATCCATCAGGAATGAAGCGATACTCGCCGCCATTTTTTGCGGCAATGCGTCGCATGATTGCGGCCCCGACATCAGAGCCAAACGTGATCGTATGGACTGCGGTGCCGTGATTATTGAACTTGACGATCCCCTGAGTCTCAACAGGAATATCGCCGTCAGACAGGAAAAACACAACGTCCGGCTTCAGCTTCAGAGTCATGACCATGGCCAGCTGCGGTTGAGTCCCGCCTTGTACCTGAGATTGTTCAATCCAGCGGAAGACCCGTTCAAGATTCTGCGGGCTGGCTTCTATCAACTCAACCGTGTTATCGGGAAAGAACAGCGGATAGGTTTCGTTCGTGTAGAACACAACAAAAAAACGTTGTTCCGGCTGTAGCTTCCGAAGTGCATTCACCAGTTCAGCGCGGGCTCGCTGAAATCGCCTACCTGACATGCTTTGCGATGCGTCAATCACAAATGCCACGGAATTTGCCACCACTTCCTTTCCGAAAAAACTGACTCTTCCGCGTTTTTTAGCATCACTCTCGTCAGCGCCCGCACCCGATCCACTCGTCCCTTCCGTGTTTCCACTGCCACGTTTCGCCCCGCCGACGATGTCAGCACCGGGAGCAGGAGCGCTGGGAATGTGCTCCAGGGCAACGCTCGATTCTGGTAGCACCGTGACGGGTATCGAAACAGATGTAACCATATCGCGCACGAGCTCGGCGCTCTGATCTGGCATATCGATTTCGATCTCCGAATTCCCGAAATCTATTCCTCCGCCATCGGCTTCTTCAACAGTGTATGTTGCATTCAATCGGGATGCAGTGCCGTGTGGATGTGCTGTGATCAGCACAACGGCCAGCACGCAAAGAATGAGCATGTGCAACAAGACGCTCGTTGCTGTCGAGATTCTGCTGGCTGTCCACCATATATCGCGGCGATGGTTTTCAACCACGGGTACATCCGGTGTGTCTGATGGTGAGGCAACCGGAGCGTGTGCTTCTAGTTTATCGGAAATGATGCGACTCATAATTCTCTCCGACACTGCATGAATACTGGCAGCGACGAACAGCCATGCCGGAACGATAACAGCAAAAATCAGCAACCCCGGATATCCCGACGATTACGAAGGGTTTTCACCCTCTGCGAATCTCACGCTTTACAAGCGGCTCTTACACAGCATACTCGC
>JAGQQE010000610.1 GCA_020426345.1 Planctomycetaceae bacterium | reverse complement strand
TACTACGGACTGCCTACCGTCTGGTCCGATCGGGTCGAAGAGCACATCGTGCGCACGGTTCACAAGCTTAAGTCGAATTCCGGCCGCGAATAACTGGAACATTGCGGAGACGCCCGGTCAAATTCCGTAATGACGAGTGGCAGATAGGCTGGCCCGCAACTTTCAACGGACCGGAAACAGAACGATGAAGAAAACGCAGGCTGTCGGAATCGACCTGGGCACAACCTATTCGTGCATCGCGTATCTCAGCGAACACGGACAACCGGTGACGATTCCGAATCAGGAAGGTGAACTGGCGACGCCTTCTGTCGTTTTTTTCGACCAGGATCATCCTGTCGTTGGCACCGAAGCGTTGCGGAATTCAATCGCGCATCCGGACCGAGTGGTCCAGCATGCAAAGCGATTCATGGGGGATTCCAGCAAGTACTGGAAGATTGGAAATGCCCGATATACTCCCGCGCACATTTCGGGAATGATTCTGCGGAAGCTTATCTCGGCCGCTCAGGAACAAATCGGAGAGATTCAGGAAGCCGTCATCACAGTCCCGGCCCAGTTTAGTGATGCACAACGCCATGCGACCGTTCAGGCGGGTTACGCGGCAGGCCTGGAAAAGGTGGAGATGATCAACGAGCCTGTTGCGGCAGCGTTGTGCCATGTGCTGGGACATGAAGGTTTGCATTTCGCAGAACTTGCCGTCGATCAGCAACTGCTGGTGTATGACCTGGGAGGCGGCACGCTCGACCTTGCCGTTGTTAAATACACGACGGATTCAGTACGCGTCGTTGCTGCGGACGGCGACCTGCAGCTTGGAGGACTCGACTGGACACAGGTGCTGGTGGACATGGCTGCGGAAAAATTCATCGCGGACTTTGCCGACGACCCTCGCACCGATAAGGAAAGCCTGCAGTTTCTATCTCTTGAAGCCGAACAGGCAAAGCGAAGTCTTTCGGTACGCCCGCGTGCAGCCGTCACTGTCCAGCATGGGCGAAATCGAAGAACCTATCAGATTGAACTCACGGAGTTCGAATACGGCTGTCAGAAACTCCTGGAACGGTCTGAACTTGTCACACGCCGCATTCTGAAAAACAACAAAATGGGATGGGCTCACATCGATGTTGTTCTGACCACCGGCGGTTCGTCTCGAATGCCAATGATTCGAAACAGCCTGAAGAAGTTGAGCGGCCGAACCCTGAACAGCACCCTGTCCCCCGATCAGTCCATCGCGCATGGTGCGGCTCTGTATGCCGGAATGCTGCTGGCAAATTCACAGTATGCCAGAACTGTTTTTAACACCGAAACGTCTCAGCGTCTGGCGCGAGTCAAACAGCAGAGCGTTTGCGCCAGGCACCTTGGAATCCTGATTCGTGATGTCGAGACCGGATTGCGGATTCCCCATTATCTGATGGCTGCGAACACACCATTACCTGCATCGGTCAAACACGTTTTCGGCACGGTCGTTCAGAATCAAACCCGCGTCAACGTGCAGATCGTTGAGAGCGGGACAAGTCTTGATCAGCCATACACCATACTCGGCGCCTGTCGGATCACTGACCTGCCTTTGCATCTTCCCGAGGGCACGGAAATTGAAGTGACCATCAGCTACGATCATCAGGCTCGGGTTCACGTGTCTGCCCGGGAACTTAAGAGTGGTATTCAGGCCGAAGTGGACATTATTCGACAGGAGAACATGCAGGCGCAGCTTGAAACAGTCGGCACGGAGCAAGGTGACGAAGCGATTGCGCGGGCAGCGACTTCTGCAGATGCCAACAGACAGACAAAAAAGAGGCCATCTGCATCCGCTCAGAATCGTCATGGCGATGACCAGGATGCTCTGGCAAGCGTGGCGGAAATTGCAACGACGCTGCAAACGCAGGATACCGACCACGGAGAAAACGATGACGAGTCGCTCGATCTGGAAGCCATTTCGCCGCACTCTGCCCTGTTAGAACTTTCCGATCTGATGGGAGGAACCGGGACGCAGGCCGATTCCTCTCAACCCGTGCTGCTCTGCAACGATTGTGGAGAGCCACTGGATCGTTCAGGCAAATGCCATCGTTGTCCACCAGCTCGGGCCAGCGTCAAGAAGACGTCAAATCCAGCTGCAGAAGGCGATACTGTTCTGGGGGCGAAGAAAAGAGCCCGACGCAGGCCCGGGACTTCGGTTCAGGAAAACCGTCCATCACCTGCGGTTCAGGAAGGCCGCCCATCACCTTCCAGAAGCAAACCAGCTCAGTCGACTTCAAAGCCGGGGAAGGTGGTTCCTCAGCCCAGGCCTCGCAAGGCCAGGCCGGTCGACCCTGCGGAAGCAGAATTCTGGGATCTGGTCGATGAAGGTTAATAGAACAGGTCGAACTGGGGGCTGCCAGTGATCCACCACAGTACTATGAAGTGATGGATCAAATCGCTGAGCACCAGGCCAATTGCCATGCATAACACCGTTCGACTTGCATTTGGCCAGCG
>JAGQQE010000609.1 GCA_020426345.1 Planctomycetaceae bacterium | reverse complement strand
TGAGCGGCCCTTTCTTTTGCGACTTGTGTTTGACCTGACCACTGGGCCAGTAGTCGGATGAGACCTCGCCTGCCGCATAGAAGACGCCAACTTCGAGTGTTCCGTCGTCGAAGAAGCGGCGATACGCTCCGGTGAGTTTTCCCTTCTTCACAGTCGCCTGTTCGCGCACAGTCCCGTCTGGATACTTCAATTCCAGATTGCCTGAAAACGTCGGATTGATCGGCTGACCGGCTTCATCGACGGCGAATTCGGCGGCAATCCCACGGACGAACTTCTCCAGATCCTTGGTCGCCTTATTCAGTCGTGGAACAATCCTGTTGTCCAGCTTGTCAAAGGCCGTCATGGTTTCGAACAAGCCGTCTTCGCCAAACGGATTGGCCACATCAAATTCGGACTGATGTTCGCGATAAACGACAACGGCTTCGTCAATCAGCCCGGCCACTCCTTCACAACCCGCCTCGTTCAGCAAGGAGGAGACCTCTTTCGTGAAGCGATCCGCGTGGTTGTAAAAGAACTGCGACAGTCCGCCGTTTTCGACGTCGGTCAGAAAGCACCACCATCCATAGATCGCCTTGAGCCGCCCCGAAAGGCGGTTCCACTGTTTCTCGCGAGTCTTCTCCTCGTCACCCAGCTCGGCGGCCACGGCCTGGTAAAGGAGTTCGAAAAACCCGAGACTCCGCAGGCGATAAAACGAAATCGAATTCAGCCGAATCGTGTTGACCGCTCCGGTCGATGCCTTCTTCTTTGCCATAGAACCTCCAACGCAGAATTGGGAAAACGACGGACGGCGAACGCAATTACTCGCCATTCCACTCCAGCTCTTCCGCGTAATCGTTCCGTTCGCGCGGCCGCAGGCTGGTGGTGAATTTATCAAAGCTGCTCGCCAGCACACAGGTGTCCGCCAGTTCGTGCTCATGAAACAACACGGCCCCCGCCTGCGATCCCGACAACACGATACAGAAATAGTTTCCTGATCCGTCCGTACCGATCGGCAACAACGGATGTTCAAGTTTCTTTTGGTACAGATGCACAAGATCGTTCTGCAGGTCATTCCAGGCACAATGCAGTGGCCACGTTCGCAACTCGCTCAGATCCTGAACGTCGACTTCGCCCAGAATCAGATCGCGCAAAGGAAAGAAGCACATCACAAGGTCTTCTTCATCTCGACCGAACAGGTTGAACGTAAACGCATCGGGTCGCGGACTGCCGCCATTATGTTCCAGCAGAAACCGTCGATAGTCGGCAGGCAGAGCATGACCAATCAACGACTCAAACGCGGCAATCTGCGATTCCGATGTTGCCCCGGCAGGGCGTGAGTTCACAATGTCTGCCATGCTTTCACCATTCATTCAGGAAACCCTGGATCAGGGATTCGGTGTCGTTGACTGGGCCATGAGTTGGCGTCAGATTCTGCGTCCCACGCACCTCGTCGCCTCGACACCGGCAAGAGAGAATCACTACCGCTGTTTCGAGGGCTTCTGCTTTCGACGTTCCGTAACCACAATTTCCAACAGGCAGGGTAATCCAGCGTCTTCATGGCTGACAACCAGAGAGATGGTTTTCCAGCCGACAGACCACAGCGCGTAGTAGCAAACACCATTGATCGGCAGGCTCTTGTGCTGAGTGTCACCCGAAGCGACTGGTCTTCCCAGAAGATCGGTCAGTTCAGGTTCAATTCGCTTCGCCTGCTCAATCAATACAGAGATACGCTCGTCTGTGAGTCCAGACTCATGCGACTCCAGCTCATCAAATTCAATGGACTCAAGTTCATGACGCTGATCGGATTTCGACTTCAACAGCACTCCCAGGATCTCGGGCAAATTGAGCCCGCTGAGAAGGCTTGCGGTGGCATTCACGGATATTTTGTTTTTTCGCGATCGCAGTTCTTTGGTTCGACGTTCCGCCAGTATTGCCATTTGCTTGCGTGCATTCTGAACTTTGCTCGTCAGTATCCCTTCGTATGTTTTGCGAATTTTGTCACTGCGTCGTGCGAGTTCACTGCAGGCCATTGGCATCAACGCCGCGATCTCGCCGACAAGCTCAATGAGATTCGTTTCCGCGGAACAGCGGTAGGTGGCCTTTGCCGATTTGTTCAGCAATCGCAACGGGATGACGCCACCGTGCGTCTTCGGCATCCCAATCCAGAAGAGTTCACGGTCGAAGTCATCAAACTCGACCCCCATGACCAGTTCAACCTCCGCTTCAGCCTTCCGCGTGCCGCGCCCAATCAGAGACACCCCCAAACGCTGCGTGTAGCCAGCCCCGGGCTTCGCAAAGATGCAGTTTCCGGCCTCGTCGCTGCCTTCGCGCCGGAACCCCATTGACTTGGAAGCCTCTGCCAGTAACTCACAGAAACGCGGAAATTCACCCATGGCCGCCCGGCTGTCCTCGTCGGAAACGCAAATAAACGTCAAGGTCAAGACAGAATATTTCCGCGACGGTACTTCGGTGGACTTGAGACGTCAATGCATCACGCAGTAGTGCGACACTTCACTTCGTTCATTGATTC
>JAGQQE010000060.1 GCA_020426345.1 Planctomycetaceae bacterium | reverse complement strand
CGTCACCTGTGACATGCACGGTCTCGTCCGAATTCAGATGTCTGGCCAGACCAAAATCGCAGACGTGCGGAAGTCCTCTGGCGTCCAGCAGGATATTTCCCGGTTTCAGATCGCGATGAATGATGCCCTTTTGGTGCGCGAAGCGAACAGCATCCGAAACCTGCAGCATCAGATCAATGGCCGCTTTGGGCGGCATCGGCCCCGCCTTTAACTGCTGGGCCAGCGAACCGCCGTCAATGAATTCCATCACCAGAAACGGTGTTCCATGCATTTCCCCCACCTGAAACACCTGAACGATGTTGGGATGAACCAGGGACGCGGCCGCTTCGGCCTCTCGAAGCAATTGGCGCGAACGTACCGGATCCGCGCTGTGAGAAATATCCAGAACCTTAACTGCAACGATCCGCTTCAGTTTGTTGTCGATTGCACGATAGGCCACTCCACTGCCGCCGCGTCCGGCAACATTCAGTATTTCGAAGCCCGAAATCTTTGGCAGCTGACCGGGGCTCGAAAGCAGGACCGTGCCACTCTCGCTGGCGTTTCGAGGCAGCTCTTCGTAAGTGACCGCAAATTCCTCGGTTACCTTTCCGGTTTCGGATGGCAGATCCTGCAGCAAAGCACGGTGGACCTGAAACTGCCGAACGATGGATTCGGCAAGGTGCGGAAAACGATCGGTGTATTCTTCCGACGCCGGCTTTTCACCAACATCCTCTCGCAGCAGCACTTCACTGTAAATCAGATCAAGGAGCGTATCGTCCTGTGCGGCCAGCCATGCGAACCGCTGGATGATTTCTTCGATTCGGACGTGCCTTCCGAGTTGCCACTCATCCTGCTGCCATAGGATCAACTCGTCTCGATTGTGAATCTCAAATTCTTGCATCTTTGATCACTTGATGTTTGAACGACTCACCGCTGTCGCGAGTCTTCTCCGGAATGCTCATAGATTGGGGCTGAGACGCACCACACGCCGCAACTTCGATTTCAGTTCGATCCGTAAAGAAATGCTCTCTTCGGTCGCTCTATCACGGGAAAGCGCGATCCGGGCGCCCCCTGTGACAACTGAACGAAGTTCAGACTTCCGTCAGGACAGCATTTTTCAGGTTTTGATCATTTATCATCGCCGGTTGCGACATTCAGTTCTTCACGAACTCTTTGCAGGGCACGCTCCAGTCGCTTGCGAACGGTATCCGGGGATTCGCCAAGGTCGCGAGCAATCTCGTCCCAGGACTGCCCTGAGTTCCGGCGATCCGCGAGGTTTAATTCCTCCGGGCTCAAACGCGAACGAATTTCCGACAACATCTCTTTGGCGACTGCAGCTGTCCTCGGCCCGGCCGTATCGGCAATCAGTTCGCCTGGATCCGCGCCGTCAATGAGATCGCCGCCCCCTGAACGTTTCGCTGCTGTCTGTTTGCGATGTTCATCGATGATACGATTGCGAGTCATTGTTGTCAGCAGGACCAGGAGTTGCTCAGGGCGCTCCAGGTCGAACGAGCCATCCGTCGCACTTCGAAAGAAACGTCCGAAAACCGACTGGCAGATGTCGATGGAATCTACAATCCGTCTCAGTTTCGGATCCGTCAGACGCAACCGTGCCGCTCGACGAATCTCCGGCTCATACTCGCGGACGAGTCGCATGGCGGCCTCCTGATCACCACTCCTGGTTCTCGCCATCAGGTCAGCAAATTCTGCGTCGCTGAGCATAATATTGTCCCGAGTAAAATGATGTCTCCGGATGGCGTCCCCTTTGGCCCGCAGCACTTGCCCCTGAAGAACAATCAATGAACAACAAATCCCACCAGTAATGAGACTCACGTTCAAGCTCAATTCGCTCTCACAGCCCATTTCGTGAGTTCTGCCCCCGGAGCCAGCCGAACACGCTGATACAACCGGCCATTTCAGCAACGCTTTGCCAGCAAAATACAGTGTCAACGAAGCGAATCGCAGCTTCCGGGTGCCCAATTTCGCCGAAAACTGCCATGACGGCAGCAGACTCTCGATTGCTTACGTGACGTCACTGAGTGTTCTCAACCAGAAACGTGTCCGTCAGACTCTGTACCACTCTTGCGGTCATTACTGGTCGAAACCCGACATCCGAAGGAAAACGCTGTGGCCCTCCGGCCTGTCGGGGACAATCTGCTCGCGACGCCGGATTAACTTCGATCCGCCGATGCCGGATTCGGAAAAGCGCGTCCTGAATCTCGCCGCAGTTTATACCACTGCCAGAACAGTGGAAGGTAGTACACGGCTCCCAGAATGTGGGCCGGGATTCCAATCAGGACAGAGACGATTAAAAAATTCAAACGTCCCGCAAAGATTGCAGCGATCCAGATCATCCACAGCAGTACACCGAACAACAGCAACAGACGCAGCCTTCCTGTGCTTTTGTAAAAAACATGCTGCCATCGGACAGGATCGACGTTGGCCGCGACAGTAGCTCGTATCTTCTCTGAAAACAGCTCCAGAACACGGAAAACAAAGAACCACATCAACAGTGCAACTGACAGGAAGAAGCCGATATGGAAAGCGACGACAATGACAGCCGCTGAATTCGGCAGTCGGGAGACCCAGGCGGCACTCAGTGCGATATCGTTCATCACCGCTGGAATTAACAGCACCAGCGTCCATCGAACCGCAGCATGAGCCTGTTGTCTGGGATCCGCCGGTTGATGATCCGCGCCTTTTCGGCGATCAAGATCGATCATCAACGGTCGAAAAGGATTCTCGTCGCAGGTCTCGTCAGGTCGCATGTTTCAAACTACCAGTGCCTCGATCGTTCCGTTGCGTTTTTCAGAACACGCTTGATTTGAATGCTGCGATTCGTCCGAGTGTAACGAAATCACCCAGAATTTGCTCGATTCTGTGTCGACTTCTTTTCGCCGATTGCATTCGAGGCGATGTCGTTCAAAATGAACGGCTCCAACCGATTCGATTTCCCGCCCCATCAGAGACCGCGGAATTATGTCAACAGGCCCCGGATGTTCCTGCAGTTTGCAGCTTTTGAATCAGATAATTTTGCTCGCAGGAATCTTAGTTTCGAACTCTGCCGACTCCGTCTTTGCGCAGGACTCGCGGCCTCTTGACTACAGCCGTGACGTTCGGCCCATACTATCGGACAAATGTTTTCGTTGTCATGGCCCCGACGAAACACACCGTGAGGCTGGACTTCGCCTGGATACGAGGGACGGTGCCATCGCCGCAATCTCCGGGGGACACGCCATTGTTCCCGGCAACACGGATGACAGCGAAGTACTCACACGTATCCTGACCGACGACGCTGATTTAAAGATGCCGCCGGCCAGTACGAATAAGTCGCTCACGAAACAGGAAATCGCAGTCCTGACCAGATGGATCGAGCAGGGCGCGGTTTACAACGACCACTGGGCGTTCCGTGAAGTCGTCCAACCGGAGGTGCCCGTATTCGATCTCCCATTGCCAATGGTCGTTCGCAATCCAATCGATGCGTTCGTCTATCAGGAATTGCTGCATCATCAGATTCAGCCTTCGCCGGCTGCTGAAAAACATACTCTGATTCGGAGAGTCTACCTGGACGTCATTGGGTTGACGCCTTCCATTGAAGATCTCGAACTTTTCCTGAACGATGAATCACCGGATGCGTATCGCACTATGGTTGATCGCGCGCTGGCCAGTCCGCATTACGGCGAACGATGGGGGCGTCACTGGCTGGATCACGCTCGTTACGCCGACACCCACGGATACACCGTAGACGGAAATCGCACTATCTGGCCTTACCGAGACTGGGTGATCGCAGCGTTCAATAACGACATGCCCTTCGATCAGTTTACCATTGAACAGATTGCCGGTGACCTTCTGCCCGAACCGACACGTTCGCAACTGGTGGCCACAGGATTCCATCGTAACACGCTGGTCAATCAGGAAGGCGGTACTGACGCTGAACAATTTCGCAACGAAGCCGTCGTCGATCGTGTTAATACAACCGGCGCTGTCTGGCTGGGCCTGACTGTTGGCTGCGCGCAATGCCATACGCACAAGTATGACCCGATAACACAGCACGAATACTACCAGCTGTTTGCATTCTTCAATCAGGGCAAAGACGTAAACAGTGCGTCGCCAGTGCTGTCGCTACCCACGGATGAGCAAACCGCAGAACTGCAGATGCTGGATTCAGAACTGGCTGAAATCAGGAAGCACATCGCCGCCATTGATCTGCAGCTCCGGAACGGTGAAACCATCGAAGCTTCGACCCGTGACCAACTGAATCAGGACAGGATGGTATGGGACGAAAAACAAAAAACGGCAGACGCTGCACGGAAAAAAGTTCTGAGTGCGATTCCTCAAACCATGATCATGGGGGATGTGGATCGGCCTCGAGAAACACACGTTCTGATTCGAGGTGATTTTCTGCGGCACGGCGATGTGGTTCATGCAGACACTCCCCGCGCGCTTTCCGGAATGGCCCCGAAAGAATCGCCTCGCAATCGACTGGATCTGGCGAAGTGGCTGGTCAGCCGCAGCAATCCTTTGACCGCACGGGTCACGATGAATCGCATGTGGGCGAGATACTTCGGGCAGGGGCTGGTCGAAACTGAAAACGACTTTGGGTTTCAGGGAACCCCGCCAACTCACCCCGAATTGCTCGACTGGCTGGCCGCAGAATTTATGGATGCAGGCTGGTCGATGAAGCACATGCATCGATTGATTCTGAATTCCGCAACCTATCGTCAGTCTTCGATCGCACGGCCGGATCTGTCAACGGTCGATCCACTGAACAAACTTCTGGCACGGCAGTCGCGCCTTCGGGTTGATGCGGAAGTAGTGAGAGATCTTGGCTTAGCCGTCAGTGGTTTGCTCAACGAAACCATCGGCGGTCCCAGCGTTTTCCCTCCTCAACCAGACGGTGTTTACGCATTCACACAGCGCAATGCAGGCTGGCCGACCAGCAAGAACGAAGATCGGTTTCGGCGGGGCATGTACACGTTTTTTATGCGAAGCGCGCCCTATCCGATGTTAACCACGTTCGACACCCCTCGATTTAACACCACATGTACGATGCGGGTCCGTTCGAATACGCCGCTTCAGTCGCTCACCATGGCGAACGACCAGGCGATGACGGAAATGGCATTGGCTCTCAGCAAACGCATTTTCGCAGCGGCGGACAACGATCGCGATCGCATCATCCGGGCGTGGCGGCTGTGTTTCTCGCGAACTCCACAGCCGAATGAGCTGAAGCGTTTACAGGATTACGCGCTGCAGCAACGCCTTCTGATGGGAAATGGAGCTCGGTCGGTCGAAGATCCGCCGAAAAATCCGGAGGAACAGGAATTACGAATCTGGTTTCTGATTGCGCGGACGTTGATGAATCTGGACGAATTCATCGTCCGCGAATGATGAGTCGTTTGTGGTTGCCCCGTGACGTGTGAAACAATCCCTTTTGTACCTGGGTGTGAAATCGTGCCGTAGTGTTTCCTGCGATTCCGTCACTGGCTGAATTCTGCCCCGGAACCGTTTCTGCCATTGTGTCGTAGCCATCGGTCAATCTCTCCATCGATTCTTCCGCAGAACTCAGCAACCTTTATGCGTGACTTCCTTGATCCAGCCGTCATTTCTCGTCTGTCTGCCTTACCACTCGACGCTCGCATACCGATGGTTGGCAATGTCTCCGGACGTCATCGCAGCCCGACTCGGGGTTCCAGTCTCGAGTTTTCTGAGTATCGGAAGTATGTACCGGGCGATGATACGCGCCGGCTTGACTGGCGAGCCTGGGGACGCAGCGATCGTTTTTACATCAAAGAATACGAAGCCGACACGAATCTCAGGCTTTGCCTGATTATTGACGTAAGTGGTTCGATGGGTTTTGGTGCTAACGGCAGTAAAGAAGCCGGAAAAACCAAGCTCGATTACGCTCGACGGCTGGCAGGCACACTGGCTTATCTGGCGGCCGGACAGGGCGATGCCGTTGGTCTGTTCTGTGCGGGTGAGGGATTTCGACGGGAAGTGCCTCCGAAACGAAACAGTACCAGTCTGCGCGTTGTGCTGGACGAATTGGCGCAAATGAAGTCCGAGGGCGAAACCGGATTGCCTGTGGCTCTGCACGAAGTGGCCGAACGTGTGGCTCAGCGGGCACTGGTGGTCATCATTTCGGACCTGTTTATGGATCCCGAGGAATTACGCAGCTGTTTTCAGCACCTGCGATTTCGCAAGCATGATGTGGCCGTGTTTCATCTGATGGAACAGAGCGAAATTGACTTCGGCTTCGATCGCCCCATGAAGTTTGTTGACCTGGAAGGAGTGCCTGCCATGATGGTCGATCCGACTTCCATCGCCAGAGAATACCGCGCGGCCGTGCAGCAGTATCTCGAACAGATTCGACATATCACAAGAGATTCGGGTGTCGATTACCGGCGTGTTGGCATCGAAGAAGATTACTCGGACGTATTGGCAAAATTCCTGCTTGGACGGAAAAGGTAGCCCTTTCCAGGGTCTTGTTTTGCGAAGTTCTGCTGTTCCCGATTCCGTCCCCACCTGATTGCTGCCACAGACCTTATGACCTTTCTTCAACCCCTGATCCTGTTTGCGATTCCTCTGATTGCGTTACCGATTGTGATTCATCTCGTGAATCAGAACCGGCATCGCTCGATTTCCTGGGCTGCCACCATGTTTCTGATTCAGGCTCAGAAGATGGTGACTGGAATGAGGAAACTCAAGTACTGGCTCATTCTGGCAGCTCGAACACTTGCCATGATCGGGCTGGTGTTTGCGTTGAGTCGACCAATGTCCGGAGGCTGGTTGGGCCTGACCGTCGGCGGCGCACCCGATACGACAATCGTGGTTCTGGATCGATCGGTCAGTATGGAGCAAACGGATCCTGTCACGGGTAAGTCCCGTCGCGAATCCGCTGTTACAAGGCTGGTCGATCTCATTCAAACCGCCAGTACCGGGACGCAGCTGGTCCTGATCGACAGCGCGACAGGGCAACCAATTAAGGTGGAATCCCCCGGGGATCTGATCGACCTTCCGGAGGCTCAGGCTACGACCACCAGTGCCGACATTCCATCGCTTGTTCAGGCAGCCGCCGAATATCTGACAACGAATCAGACGGGGAGAGCTGACATCTGGGTCTGTTCGGATCTGCAGCAGAGTGACTGGAATCCCAACGGGGGGCGATGGGATGCTGTTCGTGAACTTCTGAAGAAGCGTGACGGAGCGAAGCTTTATCTGCTGAATTATCAGCCATCAAACAAACGCAATCTCTCGGTCAGTGTGTCCAATGTACACCGTCGCGAGACAACCGCCGGCGCAGAACTGGTCATGGATATCACCGTCCAGCGCACCGGTGATATCCGACAGCCGGAAACAGTTCCACTGGCAATGGTCATCGACGGAGCCCGATCCACGCTGGATCTGAAGATCACCGGCGGACAGGGAATTCAAAGCGGTCATGCCATCTCTCTGGATGCCGAATCGAAACGGGGCTGGGGACGCATCGAACTACCGGCGGATTCGAATCCTGCGGACAACGTTTTTGATTTTGTTTATGCTGAGCCTGCGGTACAGAACACAGTGATTGTCTCTGACAATGAAACTGTGGCCGAATATCTTCGCATCGCGGCAGCCACGCCGTCCAATCCCTCTTTGTCTTACGATGCGACGGTACTGACTTCGGCGCAGACCGTGGCCATTCCCTGGGAGACTGCCGGATTGATTGTCTGGCAGGCTCCGCTTCCGACAGGAGAAGTTGCAGAACGGTTGCAGCAATTCGTTGCATCCGGCCGCAGTGTGCTGTTCTTTCCGTCTGAAGAGACAGACTTGCCCGGTGATCCATCTGTATTTGGATGTCAATGGGGAAACTGGATCGACGCAGAATCGTCATCAGAATCTGCGGTGGCTGAGTTTTCTGTCAGTCGATGGCGCGTCGAAACGGATCTGTTGTCGAACAGCCAGGCCGGCACTCCTCTGCCGCTGGGATCACTCAGAGTGTTTCGTTATCGACAACTGACCGGCAGCAGTGTCGCGCAGCTTGCCGATCTGTCCGACGGAGGTCTGCTGGTTGCCCGCGCTCTGGATGAAAATGGTGGTGAACGTGGTGCCGCGTGGTTCTGCAGCACACTGCCGCTGGAATCACATTCTACGCTGGTGCGTAACGGAGTCGTTTTCTACGTGATGCTTCAACGCAGTCTGGCTCAGGGCGCTGCCGCGCTGGGAGCAGCCAGGCAAATGGAATGCAACGCGTCACTGGCCGCCGTCGTCGATGACTGGCAGCCACTGGATGAGGTATCCAGGAACAGGCTGTTGTCGCAAAGGTCCATCGCTCCGGGCCTTTATCGCAACAAAGACGACATCCTTCTGGCACTCAACCGACCGCTGTCCGAAGATTCGATGGAAGTGATTGACGACGCACAGCTGGATCGCATGCTGGGGGACGTTGGCTACACACGAATTGACGACGCGGCAGGCAATCAGGCATCACTTGCCAGCGAAATCTGGCGAGCGTTCTTGTGTCTGATGATTTTCGCCCTGCTTGCGGAAGCTCTACTTTGCGTTCCGGAGAAAACTTCCCCGGCAACGTCCCGAATGGCTGCGTAACATTGCCACGGCAAGGCGAAGGGAGTGCCTTTGGCTGATCTAAGGAAGCGCCCTGTGCAGATGTTATGGTTTGACCTGCTTTGGGGCCGACTTATTCAGGTTTGCCAGCATCTGTGGGTTTGTCAGGTTCCACATGTGACCGTGATCAGCGGTGACGATCACGATCGATTCGCTCCAGTTGCTGTGTTTTTCAACCCAGTCGGTGATTGTCTTCACAGCGGCGGCACCACTGTTGACAGCACCGATTGAGCAATCGATGTTGTCGTCGTGGTTAGCCCAGTCGACGTCACCCGATTCGACCATCAGCCAGAACCCTTTTTCGTTGGTCGAAAGAACCGCAATTGCACTTTCAGTCATCTGGCTGAGTGTGGGGTTCTCCTTTAAATCGCCCTCAGAATACGCTTCTGCTTTTCGGCCGACGCCTGGAGCCGGGTCGTAATTTCCGTCAGCTGTCGCGAATGGCAGGTGGCCGTTGTACTTACCCACTCCGAAGAAACCCAGAAGTCGATGGTGTCCATTCACGGCCTTCGTTGTGGCTTCGGCCAGCAGTTCTGCCCCTGATTTCCCATCGGTGCGAACGGCCGTGACGTATCTTCCGCCGTTGGCAACATCAATGGCCTTTAGATCTGCTTCATCCAGATAGATGTTCCCCGAAACATAGTTATCTCCCTGATCCTTGCCGGTTGGTTTTTCAGTCCCGTAGCCGCCGCCAATGACAACATCCATGCCTGGCAGAGGCGTGCTCGGGTGCTGAACAGAAGGTCGGCCGATCATGTCACGTGTCAGATCCTGGTAATCCTGCCGGGTGACGTTGTGGGCGTACGCGGCAGCTGGTGTTGCGTGGCTGATGGGCACCGAAGAAACCGCGCCCACTGCGAACCCCTCTTCCTGCAATCGATGTGCGATCGTCGTAACAGGTTGACCCGTTGCATCAACATTTACGGAACCGTTATAGATCTTGACGGCTGCAGTCATGCTGGATGCAGATGAGGACGAATCCGTGTAGGCATGTTTCGGACTGCCTTCGGATGGTTTGGCAATCAGATACCCAGGATCGGACGGCGCTTCCCAGGGCTTCCTGCCAGCTGCTGTCGCATTGTAGCCGCCGCGAATTGTGCCGCCGGGATTTGTAACCTGCTGAGTTGTCGCGTCGGCATCCGTTCCTTCGTTGTGTGGACTGGTGACCATGAAGGAATACTGAGCCGTACCTGCCGCGTCGTAATCCTGAAAGTGGGTCCCTGCCCCTTTTCCTCGGGTGTAGATGACGCCTGAGTTATAAATGGCTGCGGCCTGAGTTGTCTGCCAGTCCATTCCGTCAAACACGACCAGAAAAATATATTTTCGCCCCGCTGCTGCCGCCGCCATCTGGATGTCCGCAATATTGGTCTGATCCATCCACGTGGCTTCTGCATCGACGGTTTGGTCAGGGATAAAGCCGTAGATCTTCTGGAGTTCTTCTTCGGATCGGTAGGGGCTGTTTTTTCCTCGGTACGAATTCAGATCGATTCCCTTACCTGCGCCTTTTGTGCCGAAGGCATACACAGGGATCAGGCGATTGGAATGTGTCTTCCAGCCAAAAAAGTTTTCCGGATCAGTGCCCCAGTAGCCAAGGTCCGATTTACCATCAGCCGCAGCCCGAACCTGAATCTCTCGCATCACATCGTGATTCGCAGCCTGCGTTTTTTCTTCAGCAACCCCCGGGCCGACTTGAATAAACGAAAGGCCGAGAAGGGACACCGCGAAACAGCGAACACGTGAGCGAAACATAGAACCGATTCCGAATTGAATTTGCGGGAGTGATTTTTGCGGATGGGGAAGAACGACTTTCCGAGTACACGACCTCGCCTGTCAAACAGGCGACCGCAGCAACTTTAAACGCCTCAAAGTCGCATGAGTCAACCAATGGCCTGCCTCGGGCGGATTCGGAGATGAAGCCAACCAAAAACAACAGCCAACCAAGAACAACAGGCAACAGTCAACAACGGCCTGAGGAAAAGATCACGTTGGCGACAGTGTATGCTGCGTTTCTGATTAATCCATCACAGCGAGGGGAGATTCACAGGCTGTTAACATGAAGCCCTGTAACCGAGCTGGCCACTTCAGGACGCAGGTCCACTCAAGAGAGTGAACCCGTCCCGAAGTATCACTGGAAAGCAGACAACTCTCGCCTCATGGAAGTTTCCAGAGTTCGCTTTTCGTTGAAAAACCGGGACAGGCGCGCAGGACGACTGGAAACCGTGGTGTTCTAAGGGCTCCTGCTCGAGCCAGTCCCGTTCTTCAACAGGCTGTTCAACTCAGGATGCCGCGACCGGTGTTTCTGGTTCTTCCACTTTCTTGTCCCAGAACAGGGCAAGAAACGCGACCATAACAACTCCGGCAAACGCGGCGGGAGCGTACCAGAACTTGCTCCAGTCGAGAGCACCATCAACGGTGCATTTGGTCGTCCAGTAACCAAAGGCTTGCGCGCCAAGTCCCAGTCCCAGACCCTGAGTCAGCATCACAATCAGCGATTGTGCCTGGCTCCGGACTTCCGGTTTGGCCTTCTTATCGGTGTAGATCATCCCTGTCACGAAGAAGAAGTCGTAGCAGATCCCGTGCAACAGAATGCCGGCGAAGATCGGAGCTGATAGCATCACGCCGGTCTGGCCGAATGCCCAGCCCCAAAGACCGTATCGAACCACCCAGGCCAGCATTCCGATTGCCAGCATCTTCTTGACGCCCAGACGAGCGAAGCAGAGCGGCATCACGAGCATGAAGAAGATTTCACTCATTTGCCCGGTGCTCATCGCACCGGTGCTTGATCCGAACAAAGTGATGTTCATTCCTGAAACGTAGCCGTAGCCCTTGGCGTAGTAGCCCGCCAGCGGAATGCAGACCAGGAAGGAAGCCATTGCGAAGACGAAGAATGCCGGATTCTTCAGCAGCGACCAGGCGTCAACACCAAGAATCTTGCCCACGGAAATCGGTTCCCCTTTTGCCGGTGGCGCTGTTTTGGGCAGCGTAAAGCAGTACACGCCCAGAATTGCTGAGGCAATAGCGGCCGCATGAAAAATGTGGGGTGAGTTATCCATGAAGCTCAGTGCTGCAACGGCCTGGTCGAAAGTCGTTTGAGCTGCCACCGGGATTTCTCCGTTAACAGCAGAGGCCTGCAGGGCAGCAGTGGCTTCGCTCAACTTGCCCGATTCTCCTGTGAACAGCCGACAGCCCCACATGGCCCAGTTGCCAACAATCCAGCCGATTGTTCCCAGCACGCGAACAACCGGAAATTCCTTTTCGCCGTTTGCAAGATGCTTGAACGAAAGACTGGCGGTCAGGCCCAGCGTGGGCATATAGCAGATCATGTAACACAGCAGGCACAAAATCATCGGATGCGTGAATTGTTGCCCCAGGGTCTCCGGAGCCCCGGCCTTCGCCAGCGAGGGTGCAATCCACAACAGGACTGCACCAACCAGGTTCAGGATTGCCAGCACCTTTTCGGTGTTCATCAGGCGGTCAGCGATTAACCCCAGAGTGAGCGGAGCAAGAATCGCTGCAATTGGAGCGACGGTGTAGGCCGCCGCATCAAATGATCCACCTTCTCCAGCGGCTGTCATGCCATTTTCATCCAGGAATCCCCACATCGCCACATACCAGGCTCCCCAGACAAAAAACTGCAGGAACATCATGATCGATAATCGCGGCACCACGCCAGGACGGGTGACGGCTAATGACTTTTGTCCTGACGTTGCCCCGTCAGAAGAACTGGCAGCGGCCATGGGTTGGATTCCTCAGCAAGTATTGACAGCAGATGTATTCAAAAAAGTCATCCGGCAATTCATTGGCCCACCACAACCGCTCCTGCATGCTTTGGGCAAAGCTTCAGTACAGCAAGAGGATGGACCAACAATTGCCTGTCCCGGTGCGGAAAAGTGGCTAGGCAAGTTCTCCACGAACTTTTTCCAGCAACGATTTTGTGGCTTTGATGCCCGCGTATTCGTCCAGTTTGCCGCCTTCGTATTCGATGCCCACCCAACCGTTGTAACCTGCGTCGAGTACGATCTTCATCATCTTTCGATAATCCGTGTGGATTTCGTTGCCGGCATCGTCGAAATCATGAGACTTTGCACTGACGGCTTTTGCGAACGGCATCAACTCCGTCACACCCTTGTAACGGTCGTACATCTCATCTTTGCTGACTCGGAAGTTGCCAAAGTCCGGCAGAGTGCCGCAGCCCTTATGATCGACCTTCTTGATGACCCCGGCCAGCCAGGCACCATTCGATGAAAGTCCACCGTGGTTTTCGACGATCACGCTGATGTCGTGTTTTGCTCCAAATTCTGTCAGGGCTCTCAGTCCATCAGCCGCCCGATGTTGCTGGTCTTCATAACTGCCACTGCTGCCTGCATTCACGCGTATCGCGTGGCATCCAAGTGTCTTTGCTGCCTCAACCCACTTATAGTGGTTCTCGACGGATTTCATTCGTTCCGTCAGGCTGGCAGCGCCCAGTTGACCTTCCCCATCAATCATGATCAGCAGTTGCTTCACGCCAGCGTCACCAGCTCGCTTGTTCATTTCTGCAAGATAGGCGGCATCGTTGGCTTTGTCCTTGAAGAACTGGTTCACATACTCAACGGCTTCAATGCCAAATTCGTTCCTGGTTGTGGCGGCAAAATCCAGATTGTCCAGCTTCCCGCCCTTCAAGGCGCGGTGCAGTGACCACTGAGCCAGTGAAATCTGAAACTTAGGCTCGAATGCACGCGCTGCCGCAGACACAAAGCCTGAAGTGCTGAGGGCGGCTGCCGCTGCCAGAAACGTTCGTCGAGAAACGGATGAATTCATAAGATAGTGCACTCCGAACAATCAGAAAATTACAAGATTCGAAATCACTGCCACAAAACAGTGCCGCCAAGGATAACTCGCATGGAACCAATTTTACAGTCGGGCGGCTCCGCGCTGGTCGCCGGATGCGGATATCTTGGCAGACGCGTGGCAGATCGGCTGCTGGCACGTGGAATAACCGTTTACACTCTTACTCGCAGCACTGAAAAGGCGGATCAATTTCGCCAGGCAGGCCTGCAGCCCATTGTCGGTCACCTGGAAAAACGACACGGTTTGCCAGAACTGCCGCCAGTCGACGCTGTGCTTTGGGCGGTTGGATTTGATCGCCAAGCAGGCAATTCACGCGAATCTGTGTGGCTTGACGGTCTTCGGCAGTTGGTGCAATCGCTTTCTCGCAATCCGCCGCCACGCCGGTTCGTCTACGTCTCCAGTACCGGAGTTTATGGTGACGCCGGTGGTAGTGCGGTGGATGAATCGACCGCCGCCATTCCAACAACCGAAAGTGGCCAGGTCTGCCTGAAGGGCGAACAGTTGCTTTCCACGACTTTGTCGCATCATCTCCCTCAAACTCTCGGCGTTATCCTGCGGATGGCAGGAATATTCGGGCCGGGCCGACTGCTGCGGCGGGTTCAGGATTTGCGAGAGGGAACTCCCATTGCCGCGGCTCCCGATGACTGGCTGAACCTTATCCACGTCGACGATGCCACAAGCGCAGTGGAATATTTTTTGACACAACCTGTGGCAGTGAACGATCTGCTGTGCCAGCCCTCAGAAATCAGCAGTGCTGCCACAGCCAACACGCATGATCTACCGACCATCAACATTGCTAATCAACCGACGTTGACTCGCCGACAGTACTACTCCACCCTTGCAAGAGCATGTGATGCTCCGGCTCCGGTGTTCGCATCTGCTAAAGCCGATCAGAGCCGGGAAGGTGAGACTCTTCAGCAGGAACGGCACCGTCCGTCGTCTGGAAATAAACAGATTACCAGCATCTTTCGATCGCGGCTGAAAGGCCTTGAATTCCAATACGATGACATTCAAAAAGGGATCCGCGCGTCCGTGTGAAAAACCGCTGATCCCGTTAGTTCATTGATCCCAGTAGTTCATTAATCCCAGTGGTTCATTTGTGGCAGGCAGAAGGCAGGCCATTCATAGCCCGGACCTGAGCCCGTGATTGGGATTTCGACAGACATGCTCGCAAAGCTGACCGAGCGACATTCCGGCGGCGGCCGCGGACATGGGAACAAGACTGTGAGACGTCATTCCGGGGATGGTATTGATCTCCAGAATAAATGGCTGGCCTTCTTCTGTGACCCTCAGATCAACGCGGCAGATTCCGGCCACATCACACACTTCACAGGCTCGTCGAGCAACCTCCAACACTTCCGGCGACAAGTCGGGCGGGTCCACCAGATATTTTGTCGCGTCGTCTGTGTATTTGGCGTGGTAGTTGTACCAGTCTTGTGACGGAATGATTTCAACGGCCGGAAGCAGCTGCCCATTGATCCAGGGCACTGTGATTTCGCGGCCTGGGATGAAGGATTCCACCAGGGCATGATCGCCATACTGCCATGCCAGTCGCAACGCGGGTACAAAATGGTCAATGGCCTGAACTATCGATATTCCAACGCTGGAACCCTGTGATGCCGGTTTCACAACCACAGGGAACATCAGATGCTGCCTCCCTGCTCTTAGTGCATCAACGACGTCGACGCGTGCTTGCTTTGTCAGAGTGACCCCGGCAGGCACCGGCAATCCGTTCTCCATCAGTCGTCTGCGAGTGGCGACTTTATCGAAGGTCAGGGCGGAAGCTTCGGGCGAACTTCCGATCCATGGAACACCAGACCGATTAAGCCATCGCTGGAGGGTTCCGTCTTCGCCCCCTGTACCGTGCAGCATCGGGAGAATCACGTCGTAGCGGCGAAGCGCCGTCAGAAAAGTATTGACGTTATCTTCGTCATCAATTGTGAATTCGGCAGGATCGAGCACGTCAACGACATGTGATGCTTCCTGAAGTGCAGCGGCCACGTTCTTCCCACTTTGCAGACTCACCTCTCGCTCAGAAGAGGAACCGCCGGCAAGCACCACAATGGAAAGTTGCTCGCTATCCGCCAACATGTGTTCGTACGTGGTCAACCGACGTCGGAAACGGGCATCGGAGGCCAGATTTTAATCTCTGTCTCCAGATCAACCGCAAATTTTTCGGCCACTGATTTGCGTATACGCTCAATCAATTGCTCAACATCGCGACTGGTTGCACCGCTTTCGGTCACAATAAAGTTCGCGTGACGATCACTGATGCGTGCATTGCCGACTGTCATACCTTTCAGACCGCTTTGTTCGATCAAAGCCCCTGCGCTCAGCCCACGCGGATTTCGAAAGATGCAACCAGCCGACTGATCTGCCAATGGTTGTGTGGATCTTTTCAGGATCCAGTTCTTTCGCATGCGGCGTGTCAACTCGTCTGAATCGTCGCGAACGAGTTCCAGAGCCACCTCCAGTACAAGCAGATCCTGCACACTGCTGCGGCGATACGAAAACGAAAGCTCATCTCCATTCAGTTCCACGACTTCGCCCGCGTTGTTCAGCACGGTCACACTGCGGACCATTTGCCCTACATCTCCGCTGCGGCCTCCGGAATTTCCTGCGACAGCGCCGCCAATGGTGCCCGGAATTCCGACAAGGTGTTCCAGCCCGCCAAGACCTGACCGGACGGCTTCGCTGATTACGTGAGACAACAACGCACCACCACCAGCAGTCACAGTCGTACCGTCAACGGTGACGCTGCCCAGCAGGGGCTCCATGATCTGGATTACCGCGCCCGGAATCCCCTGATCGCGCACGAGCACATTGGAACCACCTCCAAGAAGATAGACTGGCCATCCCTGCTGGCTGCAGAACCGAGCAACGGCGAGCAGTTCGTCCCTCGTTCGGGGGCGGAAAAAGTGCTCAGCGTTTCCACCAACCTTGAGCCACGTGTGGCGGCTCATTGGTTCGTCACGCAACAGAATCTCTTTGAAGTCGTCGATTGAATTCGTCATGAATCTGATTTGTCCTGCCAGCTCCCATAGTGATGACCACATCTCCGGGTCGACCGGCATGGTCTATTCTTCCGATCACCTGGTCAAGATCCGCAAGCAGGAATGCCCGCCCACCCGCAAGATTGATACTGCGAACCAGTCGCCCGGAGGTTCGACAGCACAAAGCTCGCGTCGAATTCTCACGAGCGGCAAGAACCGGAAGAATGAGGCATTCATCAGCGAGTGTCAGCGAATCCCGGAATTCCTCGAACATTTGCTCCAGTCGGCTAATCTGATGTGGTTCGAAAACAGCAATCAGCCGACGCCCTGTAAACATCGCCCTTGCGGTCTGAAGTGTGGCCCGAATCGCGGTCGGATGATGGGCGTAGTCGTCAATCAGACGCATTTGCCGCCATTCTCCCCGATATTCAAATCGACGCCGGACGCCCCGAAAACCTTCCAGTGCCTGCGCAATCTGCTCGAATGGCACCCCAATCCGGGAGGCCGTTGCAATGGCCGCCATCGCATTTCGAACATTGTGAAGTCCAGGCAGAGCGATCTGAATACGTCTCTCAATCTGTCCACTTCTCACAACTTCAAACTGGGTGATCCCGTTGACGCTACGAATGTTTTCCGCCCGCCAGTCGGCTGAATCTACCCCGCATGAACTATGGGTAATTACGCAAATATCTTCGCCCAGCCCTTTCAGTGCAGCCATCGCTCGCCTGTCACCACTGTCGGTAACGACGAATTTGTCCCCGGAAGTCTTTGTGGGCGAATTGAGTTTGCTCACGAAACTTCGGAAGACTGCATCTTCTGTTGCCTGATCCGGAAAACAGTCAAAATGATCCCGCTCAACGCCCGTCAGGACGATCGCATCAGGCGAAAGCGAAGAAAACGCATTTCGGTATTCACAACTTTCCACTACCGCCCATGGTTTTCCGCTGGGTGAGCCGGCGTCGAACCGGTTCAGGCCCGCGGAACCCAGATTCTGCGGATCCCTGCCTGGTTGGAAAAACCCGCTTCGATGCGCTTCTAGCATCGGGCCACCAATGAATGCTGCCCGGGCAAACTCACCCGCAAGGATCTTCCAGAGCATCGCGGTTGTCGTGGTTTTACCATGCGTACCCGCAATGCACAGTTGCCGGCAATTCTTCAGCATCAGGTTCAGTGCGTGGGTCAATCGGAAAACCGGCTGCCCTGCTTTCTGAGCCACCGTAACGCAATCTGCATGATCCGGAATCGCATTCGAAACAATCACGGCATCGGTGTTCGAAGCACATCGCCCGTCCTGTGAAACCGAACTCCAGTCAGTAATGAAAATCGAATCCGGTGATCGCCCCGATGCAAGCCAGGCCCAGCGTTCAGCCTGGGTTTCCGATTCCGCCGTCAACTGCGAATCCGCGCCCGTGACTTTGTGGCCCTGATCCAGCAGCATCTCGCACAACGCTTTCATTCCCGCTCCGCAAATGCCCAGCAGCAGGAAGTGCCTCTTTGTGGGGGCAATAGCTGCGTCGGAAAGCGTATCGGTAAACGGCGTGTCTGCGAAAAGATTCTGCGGGGCGGAAAGCAGAGACGGCCTGTCGGCAAACAGATTCCGAACGGAAGCGTCCCCGGAATGGGTGTTTGGCAATTGATGGGGCAGTGTTGGAGTGCCATCCATGGCATTTGAACCTGTCACGCTGTTGCGAGTTTCAGAACGGGAATCCTTCCTGCCGGGATTCTAAGCTGAATTTGCAAATTGTGAACAGACGGCCATATGAAGGTTCGCCAAAGATGGCGTTTTTTGCCGGTTGAAATCCGTGTTGTGCGATTTCGGCGACATCGCTAAAGTTCGCGACCAGAATTCGGCGGAATCGGCTGGTGAATCCATTCGTCCCGTCGCACATGTGCAGGATGCACATGATTCATTGCACGACTTCAATCATGGATGGTTGCTGACATGACAACGCAATGTACATCAACTGCCGACGCAATCAGCGGGGTTCTTCTTGCCGGCGATCTCGTCCTGAATCTCTCGCCGCAGCCGCTGAACACAACATCGAATACTCGACATCTGACGGTTCAGAACGACTGCCTGACGGCGGGAACCACTGGCGGGACGGTCGCCTGGGAGGATGAGTACGCCGATGCCATTTGCGCACTGCTGAGCAGTCAGGATGCTCGTATCGTTGTGGTTTCTCAGGAGTCCGACGCGACGGCCCTGGTCGTCATGCAGGAACTCACCAATCGCTCTGTTCCCTGTACCCACTGCGTGCTGGCCGCAGATTGTGAATCCGATTCGTACATGGACGAAGAAGACGCCGAAGCCGTCGCCGAACGCCTGCGACAGTTGGGCTACCTGTGATCAGACCCTTTGTGGGCTGCTGACTGTGGCGCTGCTATTGATGCGGTGCTGTTGAGGCTGTGGTGATTTCGAAGCTTGTGTGGCTAACCTCTCCTGTTCTCCTCTGGATACTAATCATCAGATCCTGACCACTGGATATCGAAAACCATTCGCTATGAATCTTTTTCTGCTTGGAATCGATGGACTGCCGCGATGGATGTGGCGGGAATTTGCTGACAGTGGTGTGATGCCCAACAGCAAGCCTCTGCTGGATTCAGGGACACTGGTCCCGATGAAGTCCGCGCTGCCGGAAGTTTCATCTGCAGCGTGGGCGTCGATCGTCACAGGGGAAAATTCGGGCGGTCACAATGTCTATGGCTTTACCGACCTGATGGATGGCAGCTACACCCTGGGATTTACGTCATCGCGAACATTCCGCGCCAAACCGTTCTGGGCTCGCGAGGGGGCAGGTCCTTCCCTGATCATGAATGTCCCGCAAACGTATCCGGCCCAGGCAATGAACGGCATGCTGGTCAGTGGCTTTGTAGCTCTTGATCTGAAGCGAGCCGTTCATCCGCCCGAACAACTCGACTGGTTGCAGAGCATCGATTATGCGGTTGATGCCGACATGTCTCTGGTCGCGAAAGGCAAGCAGGTCTTCGTCGAGGAACTGCGTCGAGTCATGGATGCTCGCTGCACCGCCCTGCATCATCACTGGGATCGCGACGACTGGCAGAACATCATGTTTGTGTTCACTGGTACCGATCGCCTCAATCACTACCTGTGGGAAGACTACCAAGACAGCTCATCGCCGTTCCATCAGATGTTTCTGGATTTCTATCACGAAGTAGACCGGCAGATTGGCCTGATTGTGGATCGCCTGAGCGATGATGTCACGCTGGCTGCCGTGTCTGATCATGGATTTGCTCGCCAGGGGTGCAGCATCAATGTGAACTGTCTTCTGGCGGAATCCGGCTACCTGACGCTGAAGCCATCGGATCGTCCATCGTATATCGACATGCTGCCGGAAACCAAAGCGTTTGCGATGGATCCCGGACGTATCTACCTGCATCGGGAAGGTCGCTATCCCAAGGGTGGCGTAACGGCGGAAGAGGCCGAGTCGTTGATGCAGCAATTGACTCAGTTCTTTTTAAACGTCGAAGTTGACGGTCAGAAAATCGCCAGTGAAGTTCATCGCGGCAAAGACGTTTACAGCGGGCCGTTCGCTCACCGCGCTCCGGATCTGGTCGTGATGCCAGCGGGAGATGTAGCACTATCTGGTCGTATGAATCTGTCCGATCTGATTGAACCTACTGCAATTAACGGCAAACACACATATGTGGAATCATCGTTCTTTGTCCGAGGCACCAGTCTCGGTCAGATTCCGTCAGACATGAAAGTTGAAAACGTGCTGGATGTGATTCTGCCAGTTCAACAGCAAATGAGAAAAGCGGCCTAGAAGATCGGTTTCGGCAAATACGGTCGTGATCGGGCCGCGGACGAATCGCTTGCGATTCAATTGAGTGTGCCCTGCAGATATGTCGTGAGAATTGCGATTTAGACACGGAAATGGACTTCCTGAAATGACTGAAAATTCCTGCCACAACGCGAATCACACCTGCTGGAGCTGTCCAGCCGTTGAATTTAAGGGCCACGTCGACTTCCGTGCCTGTGGTCAGGCTGCGTTCCGCAAGGCCGCGCAGGGGCAGCTGGTTGTCGAATGCAAGCGGCGACCGGAAATTGGTTACTTCGATCCCATGTCCATCACGTATGAAACATGCAGTGAATGGAAGCAGACCGATAACGGCTACCTGCTGGACGGCATGCGGGTGATGATCCTTGGTATGGATGGTTATCTGGGCTGGCCGCTTGCGCTGAAGCTGGCAAAGCTGGGATGCAAAGTCTACGGCATCGACAACATGCTGCGTCGCAAGCTGGTTGAAGAACGCGGCGCGCACTCAGTAACTCCAATTCAGTCGATGGAGGATCGCATTGCTGCCGCAAAGGCCGAGCTGGGAGTGGAGATCGACTTCCGCGAAATCGACCTGATGGATCGTGACGCTCTGTTTGCCTACATCAAAGAAGTGCAGCCCGAATCGATCGTCCAGTTCGCTGAAATCCCCAGCGCACCATACAGCATGGCCGACGTTGACAAGGCCGTGAACACGATTCAGAACAATGTCGTTGGTACACTGGGCCTGTTGTTCGGCGTCCGGGATCACGCACCCGATGCATCCATCATCAAGCTTGGCACGATGGGTGAATATGGCAGCCCGCTGACCGGTCGTCCTTTGTTTGAAGGGCTGTTTCCCGGTGACGCTGTGCTTCAGTATCAGGGACAGGAATGGAGTCTTGGCGGTGAACTGACACCACGCGATCCCGTGAGCTTTTATCACGTCAGCAAGGTGCAGGGCACGTTCAGCGTTTATGAAGCCTGCAAATACTGGTGGCTCCGAAGCTATGACGTGATGCAGGGCGTAATCTATGGAAACTATTCCGATGAACTTGCCGTCAGCCCGGCATTAAACACACGCTTCGACATCGACGAATGGTGGGGCACGGTTGTGAATCGTTTTGTGGCTCAGGCTGTCATTGGTATGCCTCTGACGATTTATGGAAGTGGCAATCAACAGCGAGGCTACATCACGTTGCGAGACGCGATGCAGTGTATCACCCGGCTGATTGCCGCGCCGCCGGAACCCGGTCAGTACGATGTCGTCAACCAGGTGACGGATGTCTTCAGCGTGATGCAGATCGCAAAGATGGTGGCGTCGATCGGGCAGGAGTTCGGTCTGGATGTGGAAGTTCAGCGAATCGAAAATCCCCGCGTCGAAGCCGAAGAACATCCGTATGAAGTGATTCACGAAAAGCTGTCGGACAACTTTGGCTTTCAGTCCGAATCGTCATTTGCTGAAGAGGTGCGACACCTGTTCAAAGTGCTGATGCAGGCTGAAAACCGAGACCGAATCCTCAAACAACGCGACACGCTGTTCCCCAGAACCAAATGGTCGGGAGAACACGGCAAACTAGCCGTACTGGAAACCTGGAAACCGGCCGCATAACGGCGAATCGATAACAGCTGCGGGAGGCGTTGGTATAGACCGGTCCCCGACGTTTGACAACAACCCCCACACACGAAACCCCGGGAGCACACCATGGAACTTCGCGATTCTGATTTCGACGATCTGGTGCTGAACAACGACCGCCCGGTATTGGTGGATTTCTGGGCTTCGTGGTGTCCGCCATGCAAAATGATGCAGCCGGTCGTCGATAAGCTCAGCAACAAGGTCATTGACTGGGCCGATGTTTATTCGGTCAACATCGATCGCTGCCCCGGTCTCGCCGGCGAATACAACATCAGCGGCGTGCCAACCTTTGTGAGCTTTGCCGATGGAAAAGCCATCGACCGCAAAACGGGTGCACTGACCGAAGGTCAGCTTATCAACCTGCTGAATGCAGCCAGAGATGCCATGCCGGCTGATGAAGATGATGTGGAAGCAGACCCACTGGAAACGCTTCCCGTAAATTCAGGCCTGCAGCGGTCGTACATCACCATTGTGTCCGGTCTTCCCAGGTCGGGCACCTCCATGATGATGCGCATGCTGGAGGCAGGCGGCATTCCGGCCCTGACCGATAAAGAGCGGATGGCAGACGAGGATAACCCCAACGGCTACTACGAATTTGAGGACGTCAAGAGCATCGAAAGCTACGGTCAATGGATTGAAG
>JAGQQE010000608.1 GCA_020426345.1 Planctomycetaceae bacterium | reverse complement strand
CATTGCCTCCCAGGCGACGGATGGCTGGCAGTATCTGTTCGTGAATGCGATGCTCAAATCGCAGCTCCGGGAGATTACGAAAGACTTTCACGTGGTCAAAGACCGTCATTTGCCCGGACGTCGAAGACCGACACTGCACCTGCATGACGTAGCCGAAGCAGTCGTCGGTGTGTGGGCTGTACGCAAGTTGTCTTAGCCGACGTCCCTGATCCTGCTCGATGATATCATCAGAGTCCATCCAGAAGATCCACTCCCCTCGGGCATAACGGAGTGATTCATTCCGAGCGGCAGAAAAGTCATCAATCCAGGGGAATTCGAACATGCGGGCACCGAAGCGGCGACAGATGTCCGGAGTACGATCCCTGGAACCCGTATCAACAACAATAATTTCATCCACCCACGGATAGATGCTGTCGAGGCATGCCTCTATTGTGTCTTCATTGTCGCGAACGATCATGCAGAGTGACAACCGAATGTGCCTGCGTTGCAGGAGCACGCCGTCTTCGACGTTGACCGAAGTGTAACGTTGACTCACGGTTTTCGGTTCGTGCAAACGGGGAGCGGGTGGGACAGAATTGTCGGCTGTTGGTCTGTTCGGGTTCCATTTGGCGGCGTAACGTTTCTGGTTCTCCTCAAGAATTTCCCCAAGATCAAAACCTGCTCCCTGAAAAGTTACACTGCCATAATGATGTACGAATACATGCTGAGCGATCACCGCTCGGTATCCTGCCTGAATCGTTCGTCGACAGAAGTCATCATCCTCGAAACAGCCAATCCGAAATTGTTCGTCAAGCGTGCCAATTTGGTCGAGCAGGCTGCGGCGAAACGCCAGGCAGAATCCCACCAGGCGATCCGTGATGCTGAGGCTGCGTTTTCCGCGGAGGCTCCAGGCAAAGCCGTCCATCCCGGACAAGTCCTGATAGGGAACTGAAATCTGCTGTTCACCACTCACATTGTTTGAAACGGGGCCTGCCAGTCCGTTTAACTCGTTGTCATACAGTGATTCCAGAAGTCCATACAACCAGCCAGTGGACACGACACAGTCATTGTTCAAAAGGACGATATTGGAACCCTGAGCGACGGCCAGCCCCTGATTGACTGCTTTTGCAAATCCAAGGTTCTCCGTATTCCGGATGACCTTCGCATGGGGAATAGTCTCAAGATAAGTCGGCGTACCGTCCGTGCTTCCGTTATCGACGAAGATCAATTCAAACGGCTCATCGGTTCGAATCAGTATGCTGTCCACGCATTCGCGAGTGCAGGCCAATTGGTTCCACGTAGCGATGACGATGGAGGTCAGTCCAAAGCTTCGGCGATGATCAGGAGTCGCCTGCAAAAGATGCTGGTAGATGAAGAAGTCTTCGGCCTCGGCGGGGTCGAGACCAGAAATGTGCAGACCTCCAAAATGGACCGTATCTGTTTGCCCGGACTGCTTCCATTCCCGATGGCCGCTTCCCGGGATGCCCATCTGATGTGTTACTCGAAATCCGCTGCGGTACAGCAGTTTTTGGATTTCACGCAGCGTGAAACAGCGGACATGATCTTCATCCAGCAAGCCTGCTCGCTCGTAGGTCCAGTTGCCATGAATTAAGCCCGTCACAACACTGTGATGCCGGCTGTTAGGAACGCTTACGATGACGCATCCATCCGTCGCCAGCCACTGCCGACATTTCCGAAGCGTTTGAATCGGATCACGCAAATGTTCGAGAATATCAGCAAGGACGATACAATCGAATGTGCCGGGGTCGAATGTGCCGGGATCCACGTCGTCAATTGGCTGGCACAGGACATAGTCGAGTCGAAGCCGCGCTCTGGCCGCTGCGTTCGCGTTGGCCTCAATGCCCGTCACCGACACACTGCGTACCTGTTTGAGGCTTGCACCGAGTGCTCCGGCCCCACAGCCAATATCCAGAATATGTCTCACGGTATCGGGAATCAGAGTCTGCACATCCGGGCGAGCGAATTCAAAATAGGAATCTGATTTCTGGGTTACCTCGAATGCAAAACTTCGCTGAGGATCATCGACATGCTTGGAAATTGTTGCACTCTGAAACTGGCGTTTGTGTTGCGTACAGGTTTCGTAAAGAACCTGCATACGATGCTGATAGGTATGGTGGGCCAGAACATGATCGTATCCGGATTGAGTGATTCGCTGTCGAAGGGCTACATCTGATAGCAGCCGATCGATCGCTGACAGAAGTTCGTCTTCGTTTCCAAACGTCAGCAAGTGTTGCCCGTCAGTGAAGAGTTCCTCCATGCCATTGTCTTCGACCCGATTTGTTACGAGCGGGATGCCATGAGCCGGAATCTCAAACTGACGCATGTTGATATCATCGGCAACACTACAATTGAATCCGATCCTCGACTGTGAATAGACGGCCGCCATTTCGTTGAAGAGTGCCTGTGTGACACAACTGTTCGGGTAACTGGACTGAAGAATTCGAAGCATTGCGATGCGCCGATCACTCACGGGATGGCCAACGAATCCAACGTCGAATTTTTTTTCCATCCCTGGGATG
>JAGQQE010000607.1 GCA_020426345.1 Planctomycetaceae bacterium | reverse complement strand
TCCAGAGGAAGCAGCCACCAAATGCAACTTCCTTTCATTAGGCCATCCTTCATAACAGACGCGACAATAATACGATGGCGAAAAATGAAATGCGTCTGCGATGACGTCATGTTGCGTTTCATTCAGCATCTGCTGAAAACGCTCTCTCATACGAGGCAGAGAAAACTCATCGATCCGACAAACCAATACGGTTTCGTACCAATCCGCCTGAAGAAACTCACTCGGGAAATAAAGCGGAGCGGCGTAAATGTTGCAATCCATCGAGTCTTGATCAAATCGGCTCAGCTTGGTTTTGAGAGCGTTATTTGAATCTGCGTGGTGTTGACACTTTTCCGCGAGCTTCTCAAATACGTCCCTCGGAGAATCCGATTCAATTCGCGTAAAGCGGACTCTGCTGAGCGGCGGTAATGGCATAGCGATTGTGCCCCCAATCTGTTCCCATGATGTATGACAAGAGGTTACAGTTCGAGGAAAACCTTGTCACTGGACGCCAGGCAAAGTCGTACACATGCCTCAAGAATTCAGCATCACACGATCAGCAACGCGATCTCCTGCCAAAGTTGCAGACCTGAAGAAAGTGCTCAAGGCGCTTCAAACAGCCTATTCAAGACAGGTTGATCTGGTCGAGGTTCTTGCTTCCATCGGAAAAGCCAGGAGGGCGACGTACGAAGACCCTGATTTCAGAACGGCCTACACGCAAGCCCCGGACCTGTCGCCTTACCTGTTGCATACACCGGTGGAATTATGGACCACCGTGACAGCGTCAGCGTGTGAGCCACTGGATGTCGTTCAGCAGTTTGCGGCGGCGTCACGAATTAGTTTTTCAAGAGGACTCCGCGTTTCTCCGTCTGGAAAGAAGCCTGAGTTCGTTGTGGGAACTCGATACGCTGCCTCGAACAAAGATTTTCATTTCGCTGTCTGCATCAGGCTGTTTCAGGAAGACATCCCAGATTATTGGCCGGTGAAGGATCACCCGGAGTTCTGGTCTGTCGTGGCAGACTGGTGTAACGAGCACCTCTGGCCCGCCCTTGGATTCGGTGGAGAGATCACAACGTCCGTCGTCGCGAAGCCAGTCTTTCGACTGCAACACACATCGAGTCAACGGTTTCGAGATGATCCGTCGGTGAAGCTACAAGGCAAAGGCGATCCCTACCACGAATTCGCATTGCTGGTTGACAACTTCGAGAGAGCAAAAGAACTCTTCGATTCAGCCTCTTCGATTGGGGTACACCAAGACACGTTGTCGCTGTTGCTGAGGTTCCCGGACAAGAAGACCTATACTCTCCAGCGAAAGCTGTTGAAGGAATTCAGCTCGGATTGGTCGTGCAGAGCCAGGACGACATTCGAAAAGTCCAAAGATCCCTTCCAGCACCCGAGTCGCATCGTGGCGGGCGATCCTCCGCAGTGGACCGTGGCATCAACGCTGTACGGAGGTGAGTCGTTCATTAATATTGTCCATGAGAGGGAAGGGAGCTTCCTCGAGTTCTGTTCCAATCAACCCCGAGAAACTGTCGAACGTTTGTGGGCCGAAACTGGAGAAGCGGTTGAATGGTGCACAGGGGAACCCGCTGCCCGTTGGAGTGAATCACTGTGAATCATCGAACGATAATCTGGAGGGTCTCGATCGCCGCTGTCTGGATCGTTGCTGTCTTGATCGTTGTTGGAGCCTTCCTCTATCGCCGCGCCAATCAACTTGAACCCTATCGAGAATGGAAGAGTCAATTCCCAGCGGCAATGAAACGGCCAGAAGCCTATGGATTCGAGTTCTACATTCAGGAGTTTGAACAGCCTGACTTTGTTTTCGTGAAGCGTGTCTATGTTAGTGGGAGGGCAGCCTATGAAGAGTTTGACTACGCGCCCGGGAAGTCTCGCAAGGTGCTACTTCAGCCTTCGCGAGGTGAACCAACCGCACTGGTCATTGCCAACGATGGTCAGGTGACTCAAGAATCGTTTGGGGGCGGATTTACATCGTTTTTCGGGCCGTTCAATGATTGGCGGATTGGAGAGACGCAGACTAGTCCGATCTGGACGTATCTGACGAACGCTCAGCTTCTCAATGTTGTGGAAGGGTATGGATTATCCTGGGATCAGTTCTGTTCGCTTTCCGCACGGCGGCACGACGACGAGCAAGGACTACTCGTATTTGAGGTTGATGTCCCGACTCCATCCCGCCACCGACGTGCTCAACCTACAATTAGAGTTTGGCTCGACCCAAAGCGGAACAACAGGGCGGTTCGTGCGACCGCAGGATTTCGAGGCGAGCCGCCTGTGTGGGTGAATTATGTGGTTTCCTGGCAGGAAACACCGGACGGACAAGAAGTCCCCTGGGAAGTCAGCTTTTCTTATGCGAACCAGGAACGTCGCGTCCGCATCGTGAACCCGACATTCGGCCCCATCTCGCAGGATCAATTCGATCCGAACAAGATTGCCAAAAAAGCACGTCAATAACGCCGGGTTTGCCAGTTTCGGTTCAGGACTGAGGTGCCCTGGAAACTCCGGGCGCTGGGAGCGAGGTATCAGGGTGAGGTGCCTCAGGCAGAAAGTTCAGGGCAACTC
>JAGQQE010000606.1 GCA_020426345.1 Planctomycetaceae bacterium | reverse complement strand
CAGCAGATCGGCAGCCTGCATTCTTGCAACGTCAACAGGAAGGCCTTCTTTCACTCCCGGACGCTGATGCCCCACATGAGAAAGCCAGGCATCATGCAACAGTGCGCCGCGGTGATTCATCACGCTCATCAGTTCAGTGGAAGGTCTGGGCTTCGATTTTAGTCCCCAGGCGGCCAGAACAGAGTCCGCCAGAACCTGGTGCCCGTCCGCATTCGGGTGAATACCATCCGGTGACATCGTGTATTTCGGGTCCTGCTGTCGCCTCTGCGTCAACGCGTTCAAAAAAGGAGTATGCACATCGATCACCATCTCGACATTCAGGGGCTCCTCGACAATCCAGCGCGCATACTCCTCCAGCACCGAATCGTAGTCTTCATACATCGCGAAATAAGAATATTTTGCCTGGCCGTCGGGTCGTAGTTTTCCGGAATCTCTCAAAGGAACGGCATCAAACGGTGGAGGCGTAAGCAGCACGAGTTTTGCGCCGGCTGCGTGCACCTTTTCTATCAGACTTCTGACGCCAGCCTTGTAGGCATCAAAACGCGGCGTGGACAGCGGGTAATAAATCCCATCGTTCATACCGTAACAGGCAACGACGACATCCGGGGAAACCATTTCCAACGCACGTGCGAGTCGTTCGTGAACATTCGGACGCGGAAAAGGATGATCCGGCTCAGATAAACCACTGCATGTTTCGCTGCTCAAACCGATGTTGACGATTTCCGGCATCGGGTTGACATGCTGAAGACGCATCTGAGCCTCGATGCAATTCACAAAACCACCCGCATGAGTGATCGAATCGCCGAGGAACAGAATTCTTTTCGCCCGAAGGGGAAAGCTGACATCTTCGCCGCAGGCCTGACCGTGATTCAGGATCACTCCAGGACTAATTGAACATAGAAAAAGTAGCAGGGCTTTGAAGTGCCAACGGAAGAAATTCTGCTGCATGATCGGCCTTAAGAGAATTCGTACCGGTATGAATCCCGGCGGAAGTGATCAGACTGGAAGAAGGTCAGGACAAGATCCCGTGAACAACTTCTCCGGGCTGTCCTTCGAGAAGGCTTCCGATCCCCGTCGCACGAGCGATGCTGAGCTGCTCGTTCGACAGCCCGAACAGATGCATCAGAGTTGCGTGGTAATCGTAGTGATTCACAACATCTGTCACGGCCTTGTGCCCCAGTTCATCGGTCTCACCATGGATACAGCCGCCTTTGATTCCTCCTCCGGCCATCCACATACTGAATCCGTAGGTGTTATGATCTCGACCAATATTCTTCTCATTCTGGATCACCGGCAGTCGACCCATTTCGCCTCCCCAGTGCACGACAGTCGAGTCAAGCAAACCTCTCTGCTTGAGATCTTTAACTAAACCGGCTGAGGGCTTGTCTGTCTTCCTGCAAACCTTGGGAAGTGAATTTGCGATATTTCCGTGGTGATCCCAGGTTTGATTACCGGTATGGAGCTGCACGAATCGAACACCTCGCTCGACAAGCCTTCGTGCAATCAGGCACCTGCTTCCATAGTCTTTGGTGACGGGATCATCAATTCCATACATCGCATGGGTTGCCTTTGTCTCTTTCGTGATATCCATGGCTTCCGCAGCAGCAGACTGCATCCGTGCAGCCAGATCATAACTCTGGATGCGTGCTTCCAGATCAAGCTCCCCCGGATGTGCCTCCAGATGGCGTCGATTAACGGACTCCAGATAGGCAAGCATCTTGTTCTGCGGAACACCCGCAATCGCCGGAGGAGCATCGAGGTTGAGTATTCGTGGCTCCTGAGATCGCACCACCGTTCCCTGATAGATAGACGGAAGCCATCCGTTCTGCCAGTTTTCCACACCCAGGACAGGCAAACCCGTTGGATCGATCAGGACCATGAATGCAGGCAGATCCTGACATTCTGTTCCAAGTCCATATGACATCCAGGCGCCAAGTGAAGGACGACCTCGCAACTGGCGTCCGGTGTTCATCGCATTAATCGATTCGCCATGGTTATTGACCCCGGTGTGCATCGATCGAATCAAACAGATATCGTCGGCAACATCCCCCAGGTGCGGCACCAGTTCGCTCAGTTGCATTCCGCATTGCCCATAGGCCCGGAATCTCCAGGGGCTGCCAAACAACTTGCTGCTGGCTTCTCCTGCATTGTCGTACTTTATGTCGCCGGTAAACGTCTGCAGATGCCGCTTGCTGAGCTCCGGCTTGGGATCGAACATATCGATGTGGCTGGGCCCTCCCTGCATAAACATCGAAATCATAGCCGTCGCGCGAGGCGTCGAAGTCGTTGAGTTAGGCCGCAGATCAAAGACGTGCGGCTGCAGATTTGGCTTGGGCGGCGCAGCCGCGGCCTCTCGATTCTGCAGCCAGGCAGCGGCAAGACCACTCAATCCGAACAGCGATTGAGATATCCAGTGGCGTCTGGTGAAATGGGACATCGCATCTTGCCTCAGTGAATCAGTTTAGTCGACATAAAGAAAGCCATTCGAACTCATCAGCGAATGACACAGATAAGCCAGAGCCAGTCGATTTGTGTCCGGCGATCCTGCGTCCACAGGAGCAACAACCGATCCATCCCCGGT
>JAGQQE010000605.1 GCA_020426345.1 Planctomycetaceae bacterium | reverse complement strand
GGATCCCTCTGTATCTACTTTTTTTTTTTTTTTAAAGTCTGTGATTTTGAGGGAACCATCGGTTCCGATCAGTACGTTGGCGGGCTTCAGGTCTCGATGCAGGATCTTGTTATTGTGCGCGTACTGCATGGTTTCGCACAGGCGATGCACAATTTCGGCGGCCTGCCGCGGAGTTCGTGGCTGTCGCACCAGCTCTTTTTGCAGGTCTGTTCCGTCGACGAACTCCAGGGAAAAATACGGCAAATTCTGATGTTCACCGATGTCAAAGATCTGCACGATGCCGGGATGCTGCAGGTGAGCGACAGCGCGGGCTTCGGCCACAAAACGCTTGAGCGCGTCAGCACTGGAATACTTGCCGGCAAGGATCATCTTTAAAGCGACAACACGATTCAGCTTGCGGTGGCGGGCTTTATACACCACGCCCATGCCGCCCCGCCCCAGTTCGCTCAACACGATATAGTCGCCAACGACTCGTGACTTCACGGCATGATGCCCGTCAGTTCCAGGGTCGATCGCCTCTGTCTCGAGGCCTTGGCTCGCATTGCCCTCCGTATTCGGCGTCGGATTCTTCGGTGTTGCAGGGTCGATTGCTGACGGTGAAAGTGAAAATTCAGCGTCGGGGGCTGATGATGGTGCGATCAGCGTGTCCGCGCTGCCGGTCGATTCGGCAGGGCTCACTGCGGTTTGATGGAAAGCACTGGTTCTGGTGGCTGGATTATTCGATCCTGCCGGGGCAGATCCTGCATTTGTTCCTGCAGGCGGCATACCGATCATCGTTTCCTGGACCTGAGCGGCAAGCCGCGGAGTCAGAGTATCCTCTTCACCTTCCCCGCCGGCGGCTGATACCGTGTGAGGCGGAATGTGGCCGCCCATTCCTGCGGTCAAATCCTGATGTGTGATATGGCCGTTCTGTGGCGTGGCTGCCAACGTATCCGATGCAATGAAGGTGGTTTCCGGATCAATGCTGTCCAACTTCTTTTGGCCATGCGGGTGATCGTGTTTGACGGTTTCGCTGGTGGTTTGGTCAGGGAGGTTGTTTTCGTTAGGAGAACCTGATGGTTTACTCATGGCATCGAAGCTTTGAAAATACATTGCGAATCATGGAATCAACCTGATGCCCGGGATGTCCGCCTCATCAACTCGTGGTGTTAGATTTTCGCCTTCGCCCTGCCCGAAGACTGGCCCATGAAATTCCCCCAATGAAAAGGGCTGCAAATGAGGTGGGCTCCGGGACGGCAGCAGTTGGGGACATCGTGATGTTGCCTCCGAAGGAGAGCGTTTCGTCGATTAGAATCAGATCCCCTGCATCGTCGTAAAATTCGAAGAATCCGTCCAGGAAATTCGGGTCGATTGTAAAGGTGTCGCCAAGGGCCAGAGATGGATCGGTTCCGGAAGGCAGACTGTGAGTGACATCGAGTTGAGCCAACAGTTTGCGAGTGGATCCCAGGACTGAATATCCATTGGCACCCACGTTGAGGTCTGAACCTTCCAACTCCAGCGGAGAAGCACCCAACATATGAAGCGGATCGGCTTCACCCAGAAAGATGTAGTCAGCGTCTAATGTTTCTGACAGCAATTGCGGATCACTGAAGCTCAGGCTTCCAACATTGGCAGGATTGGCGACGATATCGAAATCAAAGCCAAATGCGGCGACATTCACCTCTCCATCTTCGGAGTAGACCCAGACATCGACAGTTCCGGATCCACCGATTGTTAACGAGGTACTATCGACTTCCACAACGATGTCAGCGTGAAGAGTTTGGCCGCCGCCGCCAGCCATGAGAGCGGAAACCATGGCAAAGGAAATACATAAGAGCTGGGATCGCATATTTCTATTCTTTTGTAAGTTGCTCACGTTTGTTGATAGTCAGGGGAATTGATTCGGGGCAGGACCACTGGTGTGTGACTGCAAGCCCGAAGAACGAATTAATCGTCCAGATAATCGAACAGATCTTCCTTCAGACGCACGCCGACGTTACGCGTGGCGAACAATCGATCGGAGATGGCAACTCGCTGATCGCCATCGATGTCACCATCCAGATTGGCACCTCGCTGCCCATACTGGCTGTTCACGACAGCCTGATCCAGACTGTCGACAATGCCACTGCCATCCGCATCGCCAAAGACGCGGAAGAATTCGAAGTGCTGGTCGTCCCAGTTGCCGTCTTCGTCAGAATCGATGCTGATGCGATAGAAACCGTTTCCGCTGGCGGATCGACGATCGCCTCCAACTCCCTGAGCTCCGAAGTCCAGGGTAATGGACGGACCGTTAACGGATGCTGTTCCCGCTGGTACAACAACGCCGGTGCCAACCGCCACAGATTCAGCGTCGAGGTTGAATCGTTCCAGACGCAGGCGATTGTTATCGAGCAGGCTTTGCAGACCGGCGGCGTTACTGAAGGTGATATCCAGATAACGAATGAAGGATCGCTGGTTGGCTCCTCTTTGCACGTCGATACCGGTCGCCTGCAGTCCGGCCGGTTCGGCAAATATTCTCGTCAGCACGGAGTCGGCGGATTCCGGAGCGTCTTCTACGTTCTGGCGGGAGTCGATTCCGACGCTGTAAAATCCATAGGTGTGTTGTTGTCCA
>JAGQQE010000604.1 GCA_020426345.1 Planctomycetaceae bacterium | reverse complement strand
AATACCCCCAGCGAGTACACATCGCTGCGTGTATCGATATCAATCCCACTCATCTGAGCCTGCTCGGGGCTCATATAGGCCGGAGTCCCCAGCATCTGCTGATAGCCGGTAAACAGAGTGCGATCGGTCAACTGCTGACTGAGGGCCTTGGCGATACCGAAGTCGATCACTTTCGGAACCGGCTTATCATCGTGCATCGTGACCAGCACGTTGGAAGGCTTCAGGTCGCGGTGGATAATGCCTTTCTGATGAGCATGCTGGACGGCGCGGCAGATGTCGACGAACAAGGCCAGTCGTTCTTCCGTGGTCGCTCGGACTTCATCGCAGTAATCCGTCACAGGGACACCGCGAACAAGTTCCATGACAAAGTAGGGCCGGCCCTGTTCAGTTGTGCCACCATCGAGCACGCGAGCGATGTTGGGATGATCCATCATCGCCAGGGCCTGGCGTTCGGCTTCGAAACGAGCGATCACTTCGTTCGAATCCATCCCCGGCTTCAGCACCTTGAGTGCAACCTTGCGTTTGACCGGAGATGTCTGCTCGGCCATATAGACCGTGCCAAACCCGCCCTGCCCGATCTGTTCCAGCAGCTTGTAAGGACCAATCTGCTGGCGTTCCAGCCTGTGCGGCAGAGGCTTCGTGGTGGCATCCGGAGATGGTTCCAGATCCGCAGTGAGAACCGTTTCTTCCACGCCCATCGCGTTCGCCACTGCATCCAGCGGGCTGGCAGCGGATTTCCCGCCTGCGGCCGCCAGCAGTGCTTCCACTTTGCAAAGCAGCTCTGAGTTGCCGCCACACTGTTCCTGTAACCACTGCTGTCGCTGACTTTCATCGGCCAGCTCCATTGCCTTCAGAAAAATGGCCTTGGCCGACAGTAGTTCTGAGGTTTTGTCTTGCATGATGAGTGAACCCCAAAATCTTCAGAACAATCCGGCGAGCGGCCGGTGTCAGCCGGCCGGTACGAGCTTTGAAAATTGTACCGGAAAGCTGACGCATTCCGCTCGCCAAAGAGTCCGACATTTCGCACAGGCCAACTGGCACGCTGACCAAGTCAACCGAACTTCCATCCGGCGAGCTATCCGATGTCAACCGGCCAGCACGAGTGTCTCAACTTACCGCTTGGTTGGAGCGATTGGGGTCAACAGGTACGGCTGGTAGTACAGTGTCCCATCTGCATTACGAATCGAGAGCGTTCCAATCATTTGCCCGTATTTGGAAGTAACATTCCGATCCGCGATCTTACCGAGCCCTTTGAGTGCAGCGTTACTCCATAGCGTTCGATCGACTGTCGTTCCCGACAGGTAGCTGGAAAGATTAACCAGCCCGATATCGTCACGGTAGAGATAGCCGCTGCTGATGCTGACATCGTTTGAATTATTGATTCCAGAGGCCCAGTTCGTGAGTTGAACACCGACATTGAAGGTCTTCGGCGGTGGCGTAATCAACCGCATCGGCGAATTGTTGTAGCTCCCTACCATGTAACCTGCGTCGTTTATGTCGACGCACATAACATTGCTGCCAACCCCAAGATTCACCAGCAAGTCAGATTCCGGAATCCACCGGGCAAGCGTACCATCGGCCAAACGGATGCCGACAATTGCCCCGCTTGATGCCGTCGCGTTGCCGATCTTGTTGCTATACGAACCCCAAACAGGCTGATCCAGAAACCACGGCCCTGACTGCAGGAACGGATTGAAGACAACATTCCATAAGGCGCCATTAGCGCTGTAGTAACACAGGATGTCGCCGTTGTTGTTGATGTCCACTGGCCTCAGCCGGGAGAACTCGTCAACGCCTGGAATGTCAGGCAGCGGAATGACGGCGGGCTCCGTAGAAAGAGTATCCAGCACGAAGCCCCAGCGAACAGGTTCTCCAGTCTCTGGATCTGAACCCGCCATCTCGCCAAGGATGATTCCACCGTCGTTAATGCTGCGAGCATGCGTCAGACGCCACCCAGTTGGCACGCCGGCTCCGTCGATCATCGCTTCGAGATCCATCGCTGTGGTCGCACTGATCGCCGGATCGTAGAAAAAAGCTCGCAAATGTCCTACCGAGTCCTCGTAGTAACCGACCACCTGGCCGAGATTATTGATGTCCGCAGCGGACATCAGAGCGCCACGACCAGGGACATTAAAATATTGTAGCTGAAATTTGGGTGGCGAAGGCTTGCGACTCTTTTGAGCCAAAGCGACATCGGACAGCCCCGCGAGCAACATCGCGGCGGCGAGGCTCAACAGGAGTTTTCGAAGCAGGGACATACAAGGCTCCTTAAGGTGGCGGCACGTTTGACTCAACATCGAACCGGCACACCGTGTTCGACGGGAAAGACCTGTCGATGGTCTCGTTGCGACACCATCCGACAAAAGAGCCGAATCTCATGGCGCTTCGTCTCACCAAAAGTCAATGCAGGATTCATCCGAAAGTCGTCCGGGGAATTCCTGAAATGGTTCCTGCCCTCGACGGCATCCATGCGCGTGGCGAGCGGCCGGTGTCAGCCGGCCGGTACGAGTGTCGGGATCGGTACCGGAAAGCTCACGCATTCCGCTCGCCAGAAAGTCCTACAGTGTTCACGATTTGTTCATCGCACGAGCTGCA
>JAGQQE010000603.1 GCA_020426345.1 Planctomycetaceae bacterium | reverse complement strand
CGAGATTCCTGGATCGTCAACGCATTTACCAGAATGCCCTCGTTAGGGATAACTCTTCCACTTCCCTTCAGCTCCGCCAGCCGGGCATTCGCGCCGATCGCTGCCTTCAGTACGCGCGGTGTTTCGAGCTCATGTGGAGGAGGCAAGTTCGGCAGATTGTTGAAAGGCTGACTTGGCAGAGGCGTCATTCAAACATCTCCCGTTGAGCCTCACGAGCAGGTCGATTCTTCAGGTCGCGAGCCATCCGGCTGATTTCCGGCCAGCTCACGACGAGTCCGTTGTAGCTGCGGGCTTCGGCGGCCCGGCTCTTTCGTTCGCATGTGCTGTAGAGTCGGTAGGAAAGCTCGCGTGCCACTTCACCGGCTTCGCTTCCTTTCGCCTGCTGGATGTCAGCCAGCAACTGAGCGGAGGCGGATTCACCGTCTTCTTCCAGACGTCGAATCAGATGCTGCGTACATTCCCAGATCGTCGATCGTTTGTCCGTGGCCGGATTCCAGTTCGCGTCGAGTTGGTCGCGTTTCAGCAATCGGACTTTGCCGGCCTTGCTGGCGAGGATGCCGGCTTCGACAACGCCACTGACGGCCACAGCCATCGCCTTCGCGAGTGTTTCCGCATCGCCGAAGGGACCGTCGTTCTCTCCGTACTGTTCGTACCAGCGGACAGCGAAGCGCGTTTCCGAATCGAAATCCGCTTCCTGCTCGCTGAGTGCCTCGTCCAGCACCTGATTGATCATCTGCAAGGCTTCACGGACCGACATCGGCGAGCCATCAGCGTTGACCACCTGCTTGTAGCGGCTGAACACCGCCATCCCCGGCCCGATCGAAGCCTGAGCCAAATCCACCGGAGCTACGTTTCCCGACTGCAGGTGTTTGATCGCTTCAGGGAGCTCCTGACGCAAAGCGTTCGCGAAATCTCGACGAGTCGCCAATGTTGCATCTTCCGTTCTCGGCACGCAGGCAAGAACAATCGATGATGCAAGAGCATTGCTTCCTGACGCGATCGGTCTGTTTCCTAATTCGCTTCTCAACGGCCATGTAGCCGTGATCGCATAGCCGTGTCGGATGACACCTGCAAGAAAAGTCTCCCAGCCTGTCGATGCAGTACCAGCAGAGTCCGTTTCCGCTTGTTTGAACGCATAAAAGATCGTGGTCGGAAATGCTTGGGCGCCATGATGTCGCCAAAGTCCGGTCGCGACACCGAGGCCTTCTTCGAAGAACGCTGCCGCTTTGCTGCGGTTACCACCATGTCGATAAGGACTCGCAATCAACTCCTCGGATTTGGGAGTCTGCATTGTGCTCAGTAACTTGGGGTAAATGTCATGCAGGCTCCGCCTCATCCACATGTAGAAGAAGTCACTCAAATCTGCATAACAGATGTTGTCATAGTAAGGAGGGTCTGTCGAAATGACTGGAGTGTTGTCGTACGCAAGACTTTCCGTTGCGCTGGCTTGGTTGGCAATGCCGATGCCACTGGCTGGCAATCTTTGAATTGCCTCAACGATTGACTCGATCGAGACTCCAATGTCTCCAGCGGCGTTCGCGAAGGGATTCACTTCTGGAAAATCCCACGTCATTGGAAGTGCTTGTCTTGCAAATGCCGTCAACGTCTGACAACGATCCGGAGCCCAACGTGCAACCGTGCACAATGTATTCGCAGTACGGTCAACCGCAAAAGCGAGAAATGTCGCTACGGCACTCGCGTATGCATTACTGTTCTCGAAATTGAGTGAATTGATCGCATCTGCCTGTATCTTCTTATCCACTTCACGAGCGAGGTCGGAAAAGGTAACCATCGCGTGTAACTGACGGTTTGTAAATAAGTCCTCGAAATGCTCCATTCCATATTCAACGACGTTTGTACGACCTGGCCAGTGGGAAATTGTTGCTGAAGGGCCGTCGTTAGGAGGTTGTACTCTAGCTGCATTCGTTTGGTCATGCATTGGCGGAATGAAGACCCGAGTCCGCCCGGCTTGGCAGACGCATGCCATCAAATCTGTACCGAGCTCGTTTGCTTTTCCGGCATCGCGGATGTGCGTGAACGGAATTGGCGATCCACTGAGTAGACAGCTACCTCCACTACGTTTAACTGTGCCGTCCTCTGGATCAAACGCGTCTTGCGGCTTCCCAAAGTACAGGCTGAATTCATACCCTTTTGCTGATTGGTTGATCGTTGGACGTATATATGCTTCATTGCGTTTCTTTTTACTCAACCAATATGACCTGATAAGCGGGACATGCCTGCCGTGTAGGGACGGGTCTGGCGACTCAACCGTTCTTGCCCACAGCCACGCGATGACTGTCAGCTCTTTCCCGACATACGGCTTCAAATCGGGCCGGTCGGCGGCCATCTCTTCGGTGACTTTCACCTTGGGATACAGGTGCCCAATTCGTTTCTCTGCTTCATCCCGCATCCACTGGCCGTAGTACCGCACGTCGTCGGCCAGTCCTCTCGCTCCATTCCAGACCTTGGTCTTCAGCTTTCCCTTCTGTGCCTTGGGATTCACCGGTGGCATCCCGGCGAACTTCGGCGGGATTTCAATGAGAGCCTTGTTGATCAGCACCGGCACTGGGTTCAGATCGCTGGCATAGGCCCGCAGCCCCAGACG
>JAGQQE010000602.1 GCA_020426345.1 Planctomycetaceae bacterium | reverse complement strand
GATCGTGAAACGGCTGGCTCAGGCGTCTATGGGGCGTTTGTTGACCGAAAGTCCAACGCTGGCATTTATTCCTGCTTCCGGCTTTGGCTTAGGCTCCTGCGTATGCCTTCCATCCCGACTGCGAAAGGTCCTCTGTTTGAAATTTTCTTTCAACCAGCCGACAGCATCGACATCCATCTCTGAGCACTTCTCTGCGGCCCGCTTCATCGAATTTCGGATCTCCGTTCCGGCGTACCATAGGCTCAATCTCCCGCCTGGCTTCCAGCGGTTCTGTTCGTCTTTGCACGATCACGCGTGGGGTTACTGGCAAGCTTCAGGAATCTCGGGAACGACGGGCTTCAGAAGGGCAGGATGTCATGATGGCCAGTGGTTGAGCGACATTCGCGAGGTGCTTGAATCTGGTAGTGGCATCCCAACAGGATCAGACTCAATAATCTTTAGTTTCCCAAAAATGTTCTATTCTGTTCTTGATATCCATTCACCCTTCTGACACCTTTGCCCTCGATTCAGGTTTTCCATCTGCCAGGCGGCAACCAACAGAGGAGACCTGAGGTCCCTTGTTGCGGCTCTGTGCGTTGCCCCTGAATTGGTTTTCTCTGAGAGATCCCGTTCAGCGATTCGGCCCGGTACATTCAACAAACACTGGAGAACGAGGATGACCACGCGAGCGTTCCATTTGCTGCTGGCGATTTCGTTAGCGATGGTATCTGCGGACCACCTGCAGGCCGGAGTCATCTACGTTGATTTTTCCAGTTTTCAGACCCGACTGAACGAAGCGACCGCGGCCGCTGGAGTCTCCAGTTTTACGGCCGCGGAGACGAGCACGATCAAGTCAAACATCCTCACTCAGTTGAGTACGATCTATTCTGACTTTACTGGCCTGTCGTTCTCGGACTCGGCCGTCGGAACGGTGTTCGAGACCCTGACATACAGTATTTTTGATGGGACTCCGGGATCCCTTGGGGTGGCTGATTCGATTGACTGGTTGAATACCGTTGGAGCCCAGACTGCTCGCGTGTTCACGAACAACTTTGGTTTTACTCTGGAAGGCAGTGATGCCCGCGCTGTTCAGATTGATGAGATTTCCACAGCACTGGCAGGAACCGGGGCTCACGAACTGGGACACAACCTTGGCTTGCGGCATCACGACGCGTACGGGGACCTTTCCTTCGCAGGAACCCCGGTTGCAACCGGGGGGCTGCAGAACTCGAACATCATGGCGACGGGCAGCACAGGGCTTGATGAGCTTGGCCGTGAGACGCTTCGAGAGTTCTCCACGCATTCCAAAGTCAAACTTGCCTACGCGGCTGGGACTCTGCCCCTGAATCCGACAGCTTCCAGCGAATTTGGCGATGCTGGCAACCTGATTTCCACAGCTCAGGGACTGATGCTCAACGAAATCTCTGTGGCCGGTCGCTATGCAGATGTTGTGAATGGATTTTTGTCGAGCGGTGACAGTGATTTCTTCGAACTCGATCTCACTGCACCCGGGTTCCTGACGGCAGACATCAACAACGACGGCATTTCCTCAACAGATACGATCATAAGTATCTTCGATTCGTCCATGAATCTCCTCGGGTCGAATGACGACACTTTCTATTCAACGACCTCGTTTGGAAGTGGCAGTTTTCGAGATTCCGGTTCCATTCTTACGAACGTCGCCATTAACACGGCTGGGAAATATTACGTCGAGGTCAAGGGGTTCGGGGGAGGCGGAGGTAACTATTCATTGCTGGTTCATACCGATGCCATTGGTAGTGCGGCGGTGCCTGAGCCAGGGAGTCTGACGCTGACCTGCATGATGATGGGTGGTTTTGGAGTGTGGCGTAAACGACGTGGTCGAAGGGCTTAGTGCACTTTCATGATCGACGAAATGAACTCACGAAACAGATCGCATCAGCGATCTGTTTTTCGTCGCAGGGATGGTTTGTTGGTGTTTTCGATCCTGTTGACGTTCAGCACAGTCCTTTGCTGTGAGTTCGTCTGGCTTGATCACTCAGAAATCGAAGACGCTGGTTATCGGGTGAACTCCCTGGATGATCTTCGTCGCGTCTTTACCACGTCTCTTGATGATTACCAGTTCAGGCACGGTGGGGAATCAGATTCATCCGGGGGCTACTGGCGGCCATTATATGCCCTGAGCATCAGTGTCGACTGGTGGCTCTGGGGAAACAATCCGGTGGCATTTCACGCAGAGAACGTTATCTGGCACTGTCTTGTGGTCTTGCTGCTTCATCGCATCGGTGGCCAGATTCTGCCCCGGAAACCATGGACTGCCGATGCCGTGTTTCTGAGCACGTTTCTATTTGCCACGCTGCCAATCAATGCGCAGTCCGTGACGTGGGTGAGTGGTCGCAAAGACATGATGGCCGCTGCCTTCGGTCTTTTGGCGCTTTATCGGGCGTTATCAGTGGATGCTGCCACCTCTGATCGCACGGTGCGACGTCGCATCAGGAATATCGTCGAAATCGTGCTGGCGGTCAGCTGCTCCGTCCTGAGTAAAGAGAGCGGTTTCATCATACCCGTCATCTATGTCGCGTTGCTTTGGACAGACACATCGCGCCTGTCTGTGCCAGTGATGGCAGGTCGATTCACCGCGATGCTGGTGACGACAGCAA
>JAGQQE010000601.1 GCA_020426345.1 Planctomycetaceae bacterium | reverse complement strand
CCAATGCCCAGCATATAGTTTCTCACGTTGTCCGGAACGGCACTGTCATGCTGCAGAAACCAGATCAGACTTGCGACATGATCACGATGGAAGTCGTCGAGCCGCTGACGGTGAAAGCGATCGGCCTCAGGGTATCCCCAGTTCACTCCTGGACAATTGGTGCTCGTCAGCCCGGTAATGCTGCCGTTCATCTGATATTTGCTGCGTGGCAGTTCCGTTCCTCTCCCCCAGTTCCGTTGCCGTCCACTTCGGAAATCTTCACGCAAAGGGAGCAGATCTGGCAAGTGCATTTCGTAGCACTCCGGCTTCTCGATGGGAATCAGATGCCCGGGGTCATTCGTGAATATCGATCGAGCGCAGAATGCCTGAATCGCCTCCGAGGGTTCGCCGGTGTCTGGTGTCAAGATCTGTTGACCGGTTCGCCAGTTCATGTAGTGAATGCCGGCTTTGGACTCTCCAAACTCGTCGGATGCCTCGCGTCCTACCCGATAGTCAACACCTGCTTTGGCAGCAAGATCGCCCTCATAGGTGCAGTCAACAAACGTTCTGGCAGAGATGATGGTGCGAGATTGCGCAGCAGACTTATCCATCGATTCGAGTGAGACGGACCGAACGTATCGTGCTTCAAGAGTGCATTCTTCAAGCCACATTCCAGGCAGCCAGGTGATCCGCTCTTCCTTCTCGATCATCTCTCTGAACACGGCTTCAGCAACGGAGGGCTCGTAGTGCCAGCCGTCTCGCGTCAGGGCCAGTTGCTTCGCGTTTTCTCCCAGAATTCGACGATACTGCTCACGAACGCCGTTAATGAATTCAAGGACCAGCCCGCCAAAAAGATGACGTCGAACCGCGTCGGTTGTGCAGAGACCACTCGCCGCCATACCTCCCGGATTACGTTTCGGGCAGGCAAGGATGACATGATCCCCTCGCCGTGCCGCCTCGATGGCAGCGGCAATTCCTCCCGGCGTGCTGCCGTAGACGAACGTGTCGCAGTTGCGTTTGACATCCTCAACTGAGGATCCTGCACTTAAGGTCGTCCATGTTGCAGCGATTCCTCCCAGAGCCGTCGACTGCAAGAACTCTCTTCGATCGATCTGCGTCTGCTGTACCGGCATTGGTTCACTCCCTTCAACAATATCGTATCTTCATTGTCCGATCAGTTGCGAAAACGACCATCCGCATCACAGTGTGACGTCAGTCAGAATCGTCCCATCGAGTTTCATCATCTTCAGGTGCAAATGTTCCGGTGTCGCGACTCCCTGAATGAGCGTTGCGTACTTCGGATGTGGAGCACCGCCGATCAACTGGGCCATTGGCTGGCTCGCCTTCTTCGGCATCCACAAAAAGTCGTGAGTATGCCCGGAGATGACGAGTTTCACTCCTGCTTCGGTAAGCGTGTCGATACACAGGCTGCGAATATACGCGGCAACGTTGGAAGTGCTTCCCGGAATTCGAGGATGATCGAACCAGAGCGGGATGTGGCAGAACAGGACTTTATGTGGTGCTTCGACGAACCACGGAGTCTTCACAAACTGTTTGAGCCAGTCTGCCTGCTCGCGCGCCATCTTTTGGAATGCTCCCATACCGCTTAGATAGGGGCTGTCATCGGGTTTATCTTCACCGGTGTCAAGTACGATCGCTGCCAGCGGTCCACTGCGAAAAGCATAATAGAATCGATCCCCCGGCGTCCCCGTGAAATTGGCCACAGAACGCGCCGCGGGACCACGGCAATCATGATTGCCTCGCACATATGCCATCGGCCACCTGTCTGCGATCGCGAGCCCTTCCGGCACGAGAAACTGGCCTGCCATTTGATTTTCAAAGTGGACATCATTCGATTGATCTCCATTCCAAAGCATGAAGTCCGGTTTGAACGCATTCGTCAGTTCATCAAGTGCTTTGAGTGTCTCTTCATTTTCGTGTGTATCATTCCAAACGGCAAAGGTTGTCTGGTCAGCGGTCGGATCAAGAGTGCGAAAACGGAATTCCTCACTGGTCTGCGGCTCGCCGACTTTGAATTCACCGTGGTAGAACTGCCTGACCTTAATCCAGCCCGCAGTGCGGGCAACCACTCGATGCCGAATCACCTTTCCCGGCGGAAGAGGTGGCAGGCGAAATTTCAGGACATGTTCTGCCAGTGGTGCCAGACCATCATCGTCGGCATCGACCCGTTGCCAGTCGCCGTCTTCGACTGCGTATTCCAGATATCCTGTGGCCAGCCGCTGAACCGGCTGGAGGATGCAAACTTCATCCGCAGCCGGACCAGTGACGACAGCGCTTCCTGCAAACACCGGTCCGTCAGGTCCGCCAGCGGTCCAGGCGCCTTCCGCCACATCCGGCCTCGGGTCCTTCGAGTAGTCAGAATAATCTTGAGCCGTAACTGATCGTTTTCCAACGAGTGCTCCCGCCGATGTGGCAAGGATCGAGTTGGAAAGGAATCTTCTGCGATCAACGGACATCATGGATTCCTGCTTGAAGAATGGCAAAGGGGAATCGCAATGGAAACGTTTCACCTTCACTGCTGCTTTGGCCTGCCTCAACGTCGAAGCGAAGATTCAACACTGAGGATTACAGCCGTTTTTTTGTCTGCCAGTGAGTATCCCCAAACGGAGTACCTCGAGCAAGGCTG
>JAGQQE010000600.1 GCA_020426345.1 Planctomycetaceae bacterium | reverse complement strand
TGGACAGCGACCTTATCCGGACATCCCTGCCGTTACGGTCAGACGCTGAATTGCCCCCCGGCGAATTACAGCCTATTGTGCTTCCTGGCCTCCCCATGGTGTTCACACCGAAGTGTGTCCACCGCCACAACAGGATGACAATCGCCTGCTTTATGTTCGTCGTTTCGATGGGAACGACTTTAGGATCTTTGACAGACCTGCAACAACTGCCACAAAGATTGTGCACGCTGCCTGCACGGAATGCATGGTGGCGTCGCAGAAAGTTGGAACATTCAACATAAAGTCCAGCAGTCCGTTCACGCCGGATCTCGCTAAGAATCCCTGCAAACCGAATTGCCGGATCACGAATCCGGCCAGTCGGCAAGCTTCGATTGAACTGCAGTGGGTAAAAACCAGACAGCCTTCAGGTAAATGCCTCCATCAGTAGAAATCCCCCACGCCGGCTCCGACTGTTTGCGTTCCGGCTTTGTCTGGATGTAGAGTGCCGTCCGCGCCATGACCGGAATGCGCGACGAACGCAGGGGCCGATAGATATGGCGCGCGGATCGTCGGCAATCCGGTTCCATTAACGCTGCTCTGCGATCCAGGTTTTTGTCTTGATGACTTCCCCGGTACTGTTGAGCGAGGTTTGGAGCTTCCACTGGAGCACGCCGAATGGCAACTGGTCACAATATAAGACATCACAACGATAATTGCATTCCCCGAAGACAGGATCCTCCGCCACAATTCGTGCAGCAGCGCGTTCCGTTTTCCATGCTCGCTCAGGATCAGAGGCTGACGGAACCCATAAAGAGCCCGCGGGGTTGAACACTCGTCTGATCACTTGATTTCTGCCTGAGCCAGCAGCATCAGGAAATCCGGAAGCCAGCCGTTCAAATTTTGTGACGGCGGCGGATCCCGGTCCGCGAGCAGCGACTTGACCGCGTTCCTTCCATGACTGCAGATCCAGTTCAAACATGATTGATTCAGCAGGCGAATCGCCTAATGTGATATCGTATCTAAGAACACCTTCAGTTGGTTGTTCGTCGGAAACTTTGATTGAGAGTAATTCACCATCGCTGCTTTTCCATTGCATCATGGTGCCGGTGGCCGATGGCATGCTCCCGAATACGGAGGATCTGGGTTCGGCGAATGGTTCGGGGGGTGTTCGATAATGAATCCAGCCATAAGACTGTAATTGAACGTAGAGCCACGAAGGACGCCACGGGCTGTGCAGCGACCAGGAAACGGAAGTTACGGACGCCAGCAACAGCAGGCCCGCCAGAATGCGCGAGGAACGCGACTTCAGTTTTTCTGCGGCCGGAGCCATGGCGATCCACCAGAAGGGAGACATCCAGAGCATCCATCGCAGCCCCACGGAATTCCCGCCGTAGTTGTAGTTTTGAGTACGGGTCAGGTAGAAGCCCAGCGTAACTGTCGTCAGAACGGCACCGGTGAGAATAATGCCGCGGCGTGCAATTTCGGCCTTTTGGAAGACCATGAAGCACCAGCCACAGATCGAAAGACACAGGACTGGTGTCAGCGACAGCAACCCGTGGTGTCCAAGGACGCAGTGAAACAGATAGACGGCGGGCGACTCCTGATTGGCATCCAGATCTCGTGGATTTGTCCAGTAGCTGGGAATGCCATGGTGTTCATAGACGTACGTTTCGGAACCATAGGATGCGTAGAATGGTTTTATACCGCCAGTGGCCAGCCAGTTGGTGACAAAAAAAGCGGCAAGCGGAATGACGGCAGCAGGTACAAAATGTGTCAGTGTTCTGCGTCGATCGATCGCTGCGGCCAGAACGAACGCCAGAATTCCCATGAGCGCAGCGGGGAGTTCAAAACAACACGTCAGAGCGGCAAACAAGCCGAGATTTATGAAAGGTCGGCCGGATGATTTTTCGTCGGAACCGGTGGGGAAACCCTGCTGTCGACGCGTCAGCAGTTCGGCAGCGGCCATGACTGCAAACATGGCGCACGCGGCCGCTGGTGTATGATTGTTGAGTGTCGTCAGATATGGATTCAGCATGGATGCGAATCCTGCTGCGGCGACAACAAACAACCGTACTGGCAAGGATGAGCCCAGCAATATCAGACAGCGGCACAAGGCCAGAAGTCCCAGCCAAAACGGTAGTCCGTTGACGATCAGCAACAGCAGTCGCGTGACAAATTGTGTTTCGTGAAACAGTCCATGTCCCAGAGTCCAGCGTTCAATCGCGTATAAACCGGCCACAATAACGGATAGTAACGGTGGCTTCGAAGAGTAGAAATGCCAGGGCTTCGTGTCATCCAATCGATGACGCACTTTGTCGATGGTTGACCACCTCGCGTACTGATCGATCTCGTCGATTTGAAACGTACCGCGTTCGACCAGTGACCAGACCGTAGCCCAGCGAGACCGATCATTCGCGCTTTGCAAAGGCTCCGCTCTCAGGATTGCTGCGAAAATCAGGCCGGTTGCAGCCAGAATCAGGATGTGCTCCACGACGGTGATTGAACGTGGGCTGTGTTTTGGAGCAAATTCGCAGGTAGCCGGTTCTGTCATCAGATGGCGTTCGATATTTCAACAGGGTAGTGTACATCGCGGAATCCGGAGTTGACACGCCCCGTGCGCGTTCCGCGGTTCCTGGTGCCGTGCAGGGCAGAACCTGCAGTATGCGGGTGGTTTAATTCCATTGCAACTCCGGC
>JAGQQE010000599.1 GCA_020426345.1 Planctomycetaceae bacterium | reverse complement strand
CGAGCCGATTTCTATAAATTTCCTGAAAGCATGTCCGGTCTTGTCCCCCTGGTGCGGTGTGACTTTTGGCGTGTGGGTTGTGGGGAATTCCATGATCTACGGGATGGGGCACCAAATATTGGCAAAACGAGCACGGGGCTTGGCGAGATGGTCGTTGCGAACTGGCTGGAGCAGTTGAAACTGGCGATTCTTGGCCGGGGGGCAATCTGAGAGGCTCGGCCCGGGCGTCCTGTGAAGGCGGACGTCGCCGGAGACTGGCATCCCGGTTTGGCCGACCTCGTCGCCGCCGTCGAACGTTGACACTGCAGCATTCCCGTGCGGAACTCATGGAAGTTCGCCTGCTGCTGACCGGAACGACGGATTCGCCTGACGACGCAGTTGATCCATCACTGGAAACCATCTGCATCGAAGAGATGTCAAGCTGTGATGAAGCACAATGTGTCGTACAAAACGAACCATTCCAAGTAGCTGATCCGACGACAGATCCAATCACTGCAGCCATTGAGAGCTCGACGACTGTTGCGGTCTTTGACGAGGATGATCCCACAAATTTCGAGGCTGTGGTGGAGCCATTTTCAAATCAGTACGGGTTTGACAGTTGGGATGATTTTATCCAGCATCTTGCCGATCATTACTGTGCGAACGGCCCGATCGATCGGCTTCTGATTGTTGATCATGGGTTGACCATCACCACACCGATTCAAATCTTGGGGATCACAATTGCCAATGTGGATGCAGGAATCGGTTCCGTTCCACAAATGGGCACGGAAGCGATTCTTGACCCAGCTCGGTTTGCGGAAATCGAAGAGTTTCTCCGCGAAGACGCCAGAATTATTTTTGCAGCCTGTAATCTTGGACTAAACGAGGATTACTGCCAGACTGTGTTCGAAGTGACGGGTGCGGAGGTGGTTGCGAGTACTGGCACCAATGTCATATTCAATGATGAAGCCGATATACCTGACGACGCTGTCATCAATCTGTTTTCTGAAGATGAGTGGCGCGTGTTTCCTATGGAATCTGATGATTCAGTCGACAGTTCAGAGTAAGGTTCGGAACACGCTGGGTAAGTCAGGGCTCTGTCGTCGGTTTTCGCTGATGGGCGACGAATTCAGGGCAGAGTTCCACCCTAACTCAAGGGGGGCAAGTTTGTGATGAAACGCCTCGACTTGTCCCGGGGCTGCTTGTTTCGCGAGAAAACGATCGGCAGCAGCAGGTTTGTGTCACCAGAGTTCTGCACACATGATGCTGTCCCATTGGTGAGGTCTCGCATGGTTTATTCACAACCGCTGTACGAATGGTGTTAGATGGCAAAGTGTGACCATCCCGTAGACAACCCGTTTCACGTTTCTGCTTCGAATCCCGAACTGGATTCAAAAGACACCTTCCGACGTTCCAGAAGGGCCACCATCGCCGGTCTTTATTTGTTGTCAGGTGCAGTGTTGTTGAATGGTGTCGTGCACTTCGTCTGGACCATCAGCGGCATGGCCTGGGGGGAGTTCCTCGTGAAAGGCCGGCCAGTGATCACAGGGATGTCACCGGATCATCCTGTGATGCTGTTCGCGTGTTTTGTTCCGATCATCTGTCGTGCGCTTACCGTTGCCGGACGTTTCCTCTGTTTGCCGTCACCGCATCAATTCAGAGCCTCTCTGGTGGTGGTTGCGTGCGGTGCATTCGACTTGATTGCGTCGTGGGTATCCGTTCGGGAGTTGCACGTTGGGCACGGCCAGACTCCACTTGTTTTGATCAAGGTCATCTCAATCTTCGCTTCATCGATTATCTTTCTGTGGGTCTTGCCTGGAATGTCCAATGAAGACGAGCGACCTCGCATTCGGTCGGCTTTACTTACGTTGTGTGGAGGCGTCGCCTTGCTGACAGTCACTGCAATACTCCTTCGCGCTTGGTATGGGGACAAGGACCAGCCGTTTGCCGTAATGGCGATGCTTCAACTCCTCGCGTTTATGATTGTCGTACTGTACTCCCGAACCTTGATTGTCGCGGCAAGCATGATTCACGCTAAGGAACCGACGCCACACGAACGCTCGTCATGAATATTGTGGGCCATTCCCGAAAGCTGGAAGGACAATGCCGAACGGTCAGTGAACGAAGATGATGGCGATGATGCCTCCGGCGGAGACCAGGAGACTCAAGGTCAGGTTGGTCCCGGTGATGGAGCATTGGTCGGAAGCACAATTCCGGAGGGAGGCACCGCTGGCGAAACGGTCACCAATGATGGGGACGGCAGTGATGTTGGCGGCAGCGGGGAGACTTCGCCCACGTCTGGTGACGGCGACGCGGCCGCTGCGAAAGATGGTTCCGGAGTCTTCTTTGTGGCGGGCTACACGACTTCGGTCAGTGTCACCAAAACGAAGGTCAAGGTTCTTGGCCTGGCAGCTACTCAGACGACCACAACCAGGGGCTTTTCCAGCTTCTTCTCCTGGCGAGACGGCGGCAGCTACGATTCCAGCAAGACGAGTTCCGAAACCAGTTCCTCCGGGGCCACTTCAGACACGGCTTCGGATTCCGGAACGGAAGGGGATCGCTCGGGAACAGACAACGGCACAACCACATCGCCTGACGACACCACGACCAGTGACAGTGGCGATACGACCAGCAGCGGCGATACCAGCCTGAGCGCTTCCACGACGTCATCCGATCCGCTGGCCGGATTCAAGCCC
>JAGQQE010000005.1 GCA_020426345.1 Planctomycetaceae bacterium | reverse complement strand
CCTCACAATCCGGGCAGGCAACACGCGTCTCAAACGCAATCTCTGGAGATCTGAAAATGCAGGATGCATCCAACACAACCGGAGCGCAGAGCTCAAATGGGGCGTCTGGTCGCGCAGCACAGCACGCCAGTCGCGGTGGCCTTTTTGTCGGCGGAACGCTGGCTGTTGTCGTCCTCGCAGGAATTGGCATGCAGGTCTGGCGAGCACAAAACAGCAAAGCAGCCGAACAAAACGAGACAACGTCCGCCACGCAGGCTCGCGTTGATGCCTACAACCAGGCGGTCGGGCGCGTCAACGGCGTTGCCATCACCTATGAAATGCTGGCCCGGGAATGTGTGGAACGGCACGGCAAGGAAGTTCTGGACAACCTGATCAACAAAACCATCATTCAGCAGGCTTGTGCTGAAAGAGGCATCGCAGTTTCCGAACAGGAAGTCAATCAGGAAATCATCACGCTCAGCAAAAAGTTTGGTCTGGCAGTCGAGCAGTACTATCAACTGCTGGAAGCGGAACGTGGTCTTTCACCTGTCCAGTACCGCCGGGACGTAGTCTGGCCGATGCTCGCGATGAAAAAGCTGGCCGGCCGGGATATCGAAGTCACTCGACAAATGATGGATGAAGCCTACACCGACCACTACGGTGAACGCGTAAAAGCCCGAATGATTGTCTTCGACAATCTCCGACGCGCTCAGGATGCGTGGGAACGCCTTCGAACTCAACCGGATGAATTCGAACGAATGGCCCGCGAACTATCCGTTGAACCCAACAGCCGCGCTCTTGGTGGAACCGTTCCGCCAATTCGAATGCATTCCGGGGCTGACGAACAGATCCGAAAGGCGGCTTTCGCCATGAAGGAAGTCGGTGAGATCTCCGGGATTGTTCAGGTAGATAACCGCTACATCATCCTGAAGTACGAAGGACGAACCGAACCAGTTCCGCACGAACGCAAGGATGTCGAAGCACAACTGAACGCGGAAATCGAAGAACGTGAAGTGGCCCGCCTGCTGGGTGAAACATTCGAACGGATTCAAACTTCCGCTCGGGTTGACAACCATCTGACGGGAGAAACCCGCGGACCTGTCAAGAAGGCCTCAGCAACCGGCACAGCTGAAACAGGGGTCACACCAATCCGTCGCTGATCGCAATGCATCAGCACTGAAAAACCGGGGCCCGTGACTGAAAAGTCGCGGGCCTTCTTTTTTTGCTGCTCCGTGAGGAATCCGACATTCGGAACAGCCACTTGCCAGTCGCGGCACCAAGAAATCCGAGCGTGGTTGCCTGTGACGCCGCAACCCGGCTGGCCGGACAAACCATCCAGCGGTCCTTTATAAAATGGGGACAGGCATGCGGGACGGCTTTAAACCGCCGTGCTCTAAGGTCTCCTGCTCGAGCCAGTCCTGCCTTTCAACAGGCTGTCAGGCCGCCACTTTGCGTTTCTGTTTCGCGTGGCGCGTGGTTCGAAGCTTCAGTTTGAGAAACTGAGACAGCATCTGTTCAGCATCCCGAAAACGCTTGCGAGGATTTGGCTCGATGGCCTTCTTCATGAATTCAATGAAATCAGGGTGAATTCGTCCTCGCAGTTTGCTGTAGCCCTTGGCCGGCCATTCAAACGGCCATTCCGGCCAGTATCCGGCCAGCATCCGCCAGATGATGAGTCCAATTGAAAAGACGTCCGATCGGCGGGATGGTTTTCCCATAGCCTGTTCCGGAGCCATGTACCCGACAGTGCCGGTGCCGGATCCCTGAACGGTCTTTTGCGAAACTTTGGCAATACCAAAGTCCGCCAGCCGAATTCTGTTGCCCGGAAACACGATCACGTTGTCCGGCTTAATATCACAATGAATGATGCGGTGAGCGTGAGCGTGAGCAGTCGCCCGAATAATCTGCTCAATGACGTCGATCGTGGTGTCAAACGACATACGTCGTGTCAATCGGCTCAACAAAGTTTCTTCACCCAGCGGAAACACCATCACCAGTCGATCATCGATCATGCTGGCGTCTTTGATGGGAAGTATATTTTCGTGTTCCAGATTCTGTGTCGCCCGAATTTCGCGGCGAAACTGGTTCAGGACAACATCCGTCGTGTACTGAGGATGTGGAACCTTCAGCGCGACACGTATTCCCTGAATCGTGTCCATGGCCTGATAAACGGACGCAAAGCCACCCTGACCGAGTCGCTTCTCAATACGATATTTCCCGATTTTTTGACGGATTCGAAGATCGCTGGTCATGGTATCAGGTGGATTCCGAAACGCCCATTCATTCCAAAGACAGCGCATGCATCGCGCTGCACCATCGTCCAGATTCGGCCAAACGATTCAATTGGCAGGACCAGAATTTGGAGCACAGGAGGAAAAAATCCGGATTCTTCGCGAACGGCCATCACAGCCTGGCAACCATCGTTTTATTCCAGCCAAACCATCGAAACCGATTTGCAAAACGCCGGGCCAAAATGGCCGAACGTCCGCCCCGCCGTTTCTTCCTCAACAGCCATCAATTCATCCGGGATGAAGGATTCGGGCGTCCATTGTGACGGCGATTTCCAGGGCCCGTTACGGTGCTGGCTTCAGGCGAATTGTCAGATTTCCGTCTCCCTCCGCTTCCACCGGAATCACGTCCTTCAGCTCCAGTTCAACGGGGCGATCATGCCCCGCTTTTAAGGTAAAAGGACCTTTGGAATACACTGGCAGGTTTGCCTGGGTTGCATGCGTGCGAATGGTGTAAAGCAATTCGCCCGAGGATTGGTCAATCACCTGAACCACTGCATTTTCTGCGTTCTCAATTCGGACAGCAGGCAGCCAGCCTGTGGGCGTCCGGCCGTCGTTATCTTCCATTCGGACCGTCATCGGCCAGCCCGGAAACTGCGCAGCATCGCCATCCCTGACGTCAACAAAGCGAGGCCAGCATTCAAAGGTTATGGTTCGATCCGCTTTGTTGAATCGAGTAATCCCATATCCATCGGCCCGCTTCATTTCATCCGTGCGGTCTTCCGGGTTAGCGTAAGCCAGCATCGTGATCTTGTTTCCAAGTCCATCTTCATAGTCACCTGTCCAGGGCAGAGGACTATCTTCAAGGGAATTTGGTCCGGCCTTTTCATCCAGTGGATGCCACCATCGACCGTAGATAGTGTTGACGATAGCGGGCACCGTAAATCCAAATGGCCCATCTCGCCACTGATCGATACCGTGTTTGACGAAGACCGCCAGGTGCTGATCCCCACAGACGTGCGGTGCCCAGGCGCGCCGAATCTCCGTCAGCGCCTTGTTTCGGCCCGCTTGTGGCCATGCATTGGAATCCAGATCCGCCAGCAATCGATTGTCCGGGCTGCCGTGCAGGTGGACGGCACCGCAGAATGCAGTTTGGGAAAGCACACATTTCATCGATGCCCCCTCCCAGTTCTGGCCCCATGCATTCAGGAACTTCAATTGCCGGTCGCCCAGAAGCGTTAAACCTGGTAAATCGACAGACGAACGATCGTACGACGGATCGTTAATGTGATCCGGCCGTGGCCCCATTTTGGGAATCTTGCCTTCCGGACCACTTTTGAATTTTCGATCTTCCAGAATGGCGAAGTCGATCCCTCCCACCCGCAGGTTGGTGAAATAGACTCCGATCCCACGTTCGATCGGTTTGGGGTCGAAGGCATCCGGAAGATTCCAGGTTTGACACCGTTCTACCATACGCACATATTCGGCGGGATAAAAATAACCCCCGTCGGACCCTGCCGACGATGCAGCTTTGCGGCCGTTTTCCCCCCAAATATTTCCCTGTCCGACGTCATGATCATCCGGAATGGCGATCGCCGGGCGATCTCGCAGAACATCGCGAAACTGCACACCCCATTCCAGCCACCCGAAGGTGTGCTGAGTGTGGTGGTATGATTGATCACCAGCAAAGAAGAGCAGATCAGGATCCTGCAGTTTCAGGTTTTCAACGATCCGAGGGCGAGGCCCGGGCGTACGGCTTGAGTTACAGGACAAAGCCGCGAGCACAATTTCCTGTTTATCCACGGGGTCGCGTCGGATCGAACCTTCAAATGATGATTGATCCGCCAGCCGCACGCGATATGGCACCGTCTGGGTCGCGTCCCAGTTCTCAACACGAAAATGTGCGCTCCACCCCGGATACTGAACTTTGGCCTGACTTGCCTGTTTCCACTGGCCATCACGCTGAAATTCCAGTGTTACCGTTCGGGGTTCTTCTGGAAGCAGTGGGTATAGCTGGGCAGATAGTTTCAGAATACCGCGATCCTGTGTGTAGATTGCAAATGCCATCACCTGATCGCGGGGCACCATCAGTCGAGGCTGCTGCAGCTGATTCCCCTTCTTCCCCTTCTTGTTTTTCTGAGCATTCGCAGGTACCGGACGAGGCTTCCACCATTCTCCCACTGCATCCGAATCCAGGTTGGGAAACTCGTCACCAAACGGGTGTGGATCGGTTTCGTCAACGGCGGTTGCGGGTGTCCCGGTCCAGAGACAGCATGTTATCAGCAACAGGGCGGCCCGGATGGATCGCATTTGTTTCATTTGAATCTCGCTTGGCTGGAAGAACGATGAGTTCGATACAAGCTAGGTGCTGTGCTGTCGAATTTCCAGTGTACGTCGAGTACCGTGAGTCTCGAAAAGGCTCAGAAATACGGACGAATTGCCTGCGTACCCTCCGTTCTTTCCACAACGAAAAAGTGATTCGCAGTTCAATCGGAACTGAAAGTGCCGCAAAACGGCCAGGCGGGTCACTTTCAGAAAGAATCCATCGCAAGACAGGGGGCTTCGGACGTGGTTCGGCTGAATGAAAGGGTCGACCAAACGCTGTAATCGATACGACCTGCCAGGTCTTTCGATCAACCGCGTTGAGGAATTGGCACATTCATAAAGAACGCAGGGTAGTGTTCATCACCCCAGCGCGATGTGCGCGAAGAGCATGAATGCCAGGAATGACGGAGACAGGGTTCCCAATGGTCACGCAATCTTTCAAATATCGCCTTGTGACCCGCAGCGATTTCGACGGCTTAGTCTGCGCAGCACTCCTGCGTGAGCTGCAGATGCTGGACGATATTTTGTTCGTGCATCCAAAAGATGTCCAGGACGGACTGATCGAAGTCACAAGTCGGGACATCATGACCAATCTGCCTTACATGGCAGGTTGCCACCTTTGCTTTGACCATCACAACAGCGAAGCCATCCGCAACGGCCCATCCGCGCGGCAAAACTATATTCTGGATCCTCAGGCCGATTCGGCCGCCCGCGTCGTCTACAGCTATTTTGGAGGAAAGCCTCGTTTTCCGGGGATACGTCCGGACATGATGGACGCCGTCGACAAATGTGATTCAGCAAGATTCAGCAGAGACGATATTCTGGCACCTAAGAAATGGGACATGTTGAATTTCGTCATGGACCCGAGAACCGGCCTTGGACGATTCCGACAGTTCCGCATCTCCAACTACCAGCTGATGATGGCGCTGATCGACTACTGTCGCAACCACAGTATCGAGGAAATCCTGGCCCTTCCCGACGTTCGCGAACGCGTGGAACTCTATAACTCTCAACGACAGGATTACTGCGAACAAATCGCACGCTGTTCAGGAATGTTCGGCCACGTCGCGGTAATTGACCTTCGCCACGAGGACACTATCTACTGCGGCAATCGGTTTCTGGCCTATGCACTTCTGCCGGAATGCAATATCTCCATTCATCTGCTCAAAAGTCGCCAGCCCAATACCACGGTACTTGCCGTCGGAAAGTCCATTCTGAATCGAACCAATCCTGTGAATATCGGTTCATTGATGCTCAAGCACGGCGGTGGTGGTCATGCGGCAGCAGGAACCTGCCAAATACCGGCAAATGAAGCAGACGACCTGCTGCCTGAAATTGTCCAGTCGCTGAACCAGTCGATTGACGCAGCTTTGGCGGTTCACATTTGACAAAACGCCAGTGAGATTCCATCGATTTGCATTGCCCCTCTGCTAGAATCGCGGATCGACGCGGAAGCGAAGGGTCCGCCATCTGAATGCGGACCGCTTTCGTGGGTGAATGATCGATGACCGAAACCGATGCTGAAAAAGTCTCGCGTTTTCAGGTGGCGCTGGAAAGACTGGCCGAACGATTTTCGCAGGATCGCTGTATCCTTGCGGCCGTACTTGTCGGCAGTCTGAATACCCGAACGATCTGGAAACGCGAATCCATTCGAATCTGGATTATCGAAGCTGACGGTGTCAGTCGTCGGCTGCGGAGTGATGGAAACGACGAACGCGTCTTCCGCATCCTTGTTGAGGACAGCATCAACATCTACGCCGAAATCATTCCACGCAGCCGATTTCGGAAGATGGTGGAAGGATCCAGTCGCACGGCCTTCTCCTGTAATTTCTTTGCTGCGCGCAGTCTGATTTACTGCCAGGACCAGTCCATAGCGAACTGGTTTGATCAGGCAAACACCGTCGCCGTTAAAGATAAAGAACGTGAATTGCTGATCTTTTCCACCTGGACTATCCACGCGGCTCAATATGCGAAGAAACTGCTGGAAATTAAACGCGATCCGGAACTTGCCAGTCTCGAAATTCTGAATGCCGCTCAAAGCGTCGCCTGCACCGAAATCATCAAATCAGGTGAAGTCTGGGAGCAGGAAGTGATCTACCGTGCGATCGAACTTGCCCCGGACTTGTTTCAGACAATCTACCTGAATGTTCTGGCAAAACGAAAGAACCGCAGTGTCCTGACCGCCGCAATTCAAACGATCGACGACTATCTATCGAAGCATTATGCGGAACATCTGAAACCACTGCTGACGTATCTCAGGTCGCAGAACCGTGTGGTCCCGCTTTCTGAAATCGCAGACCATTTCGCGTGTTCGCAGGTGTACCCATGGCATCTGGAATCGACCTGCGAATGGCTCGAACGCAATGGTCATCTCGAGAAACTATCGACTCCGTTCAAACTGACCACACGAAGCCGGAACATGGTTGAGGAACCAGCTTACTATTGGGACACCTCCAGCCAGAACGCATTCTGATCGACACTTCAGTCGCGATGACTTCGTTCCCGGACCATCAGGAATATCCGGAATCATGCGAACAACAATCGAGATCCAGGGCGCTCGTGAAAACAATCTGAATGCCATCAATGTCGAAATCCCAAGAGATCAGCTCGTCGTAATCACAGGCGTCAGTGGCTCCGGGAAGTCATCGCTTGCCTTTGACACTATCTACGCCGAAGGGCAGCGTCGATTGCTTGCATCAATGTCCACTTTCGCGAAGCGGTTCATTGGGCAAATGAAGAAGCCGGACGTTGATTTTGTCAATGGACTTTCGCCCGTCGTTTCTATTGATCAGAAAACCATCGGTTCAAATCCACGGTCGACGGTCGGAACAATGACGGACATCTCGGATTATCTGCGCATGTTGTTTGCGACGCTCGGCACGCCCCATTGCCCGATGTGCGGGGAATCAATTGAAGTTCGGTCCGCGCACCAGATGGCGGAGCACCTTCTGGCACTGCCGGATGGCACGGAAGTGGAAGTCCGCGCACCGGTGAACCGGATCTTCGGAGAAGACTACAACTACCTGTTCGAACAGATTCGTGTGAATGGTTATCGACACGCAAGGATTGACGGAAAGTCCGTTGATCTTGGCGACAACCTGGAATTCGATGAGGACAAAGACCATACCGTTGAAGCTGTCATCGATTCGTTTGTCATCGAACGCGGGATCGACAACCAGTTGATCACTTCCCTGGAACACGGACTGAAACTGGGTGACGGCCTTCTGAGCTTCCATATCCTGAAACCCAAAAGGCTGTCTCCAAAACTGAAGGCCTTCTACAAGGGTTTTGGCTGTTCAAAGCATCATGTTGTCTCAGGTGAACTTCAACAGTTTCACTTTACGTTCAATGATCCTGCCGGGGCGTGCCCCACGTGTTCGGGAATCGGCACAACCATGCGTGTGCACCCGACGCTGCTGGTTCCGGATCCCGGCCGATCACTCAACGAGGGTGCATTTGTCTCCGCTGCACTCAGCAACAATCGGGATAGTTGGGGAGGCAGAATTCTGCACAGTCTGGCCGCCCATTACGGTTTCAGTCTGGATGTGCCGTTCCGCGATTTGCCGGGCAAGTACGTCGACATCCTGTTGTATGGTACGAAGGGAGAACACTTTGATGTTGTTATTCCCCCCGGTGCGCGGCAGGGTCAGCAGCACGCGGGCAAACGAATGAAATACAATGGTGTCGTCAATCAGCTGGAACACAATTATCGCTGGTATCGAAAGCAGGGCACTTCCAACGCCGGAATGGACGACTATCTGAAGAAAGTCATGGTCGAACATCCGTGTCCCGAATGTGGAGGGGCCCGTCTGAAAAAGGCACGGCGACTGGTGACTGTCAGTGGTCGCAGCATCTACCAGGTTGGCGAAATGCATCTGGCAGAATTGCTGCGCTATCTGAAGCAGATCCAGCCGAACGCTCGACAAAGCGCAGTAGCAGAAACCATTCTGAAAGAAGTGACGGTTCGGCTGGAACTTCTGATCGCAATCGGCCTGGATTATCTGAATCTCAACCGAGGCTCATCGACTTTGTCGGGGGGAGAATCTCAACGAATCAGGCTATCCTCCCAAATCGGATCCGGACTGATGGGAATGCTTTACGTTCTGGATGAACCCAGTATCGGACTGCACCCAAAAGACAATGTGAAAATGATTGAAACGCTCAAGCGACTTCGGGATCTTGGTAACACAGTCATTGTGGTTGAACATGATGACGAAACCATCCGAGCTGCAGATCACGTTCTTGAAATTGGTCCCGGGCCGGGCATCCACGGAGGCCATGTCGTTGCTCAGGGCACGATGACGCAAATACTGAATGACAACAACTCTCTGACAGGCGCATTCCTGAGTGGCCGTCGCCGGATCGAGATTCCCGAACAACGTCGGGCAGGCAGCGGTCACTGCCTGACAATTCGCGGCGCCAGGCACAATAACCTGAAGAACGTTGATGTTGAGATACCGCTGCAGAAATTTGTTTGCGTCACTGGTGCGTCGGGCTCCGGGAAAAGTTCCCTGGTTCATTCCATCCTGCAGAAAAAATTGTATTCGCTGCTGCATGACAGTCGCGTGCTTGCAGGAGACCATGACGATCTGATCGGGCACGAACATCTGTCCGACGTGATTGATATTGATCAGTCACCGATCGGTCGCTCCTCTCGATCAAATCCGGCCACATACATCGGTATTTACGATGCTGTCCGCAACCTCTTTGCCGGAACCACCGAAGCCCGAAAGCGAGGATTTACCGCGTCCACATTCAGCTTCAACGTCAAAGGCGGCCGCTGTGAAGAATGCTCGGGGGAAGGAACCATTACCACGCAATTGTCATTCATGCCAGATGTCGAAGTCACTTGCCCGTCGTGCAAGGGAGCTCGCTATGCAGCCGAAACTCTGGAAGTGACGTATCGTGGCAAGAGCATTGCCGACGTGCTGGCCATGTCGGTGGAAGAGGGTGAAGAGTTCTTTGCAGACCAGACAACCATCGCCCGAAAAATCGCTGTGATGAACGAACTCGGACTCGGTTATCTGACGCTCGGGCATCCTTCCACGATCCTTTCCGGCGGTGAAGCGCAGCGTGTCAAACTGGCGGCCGAACTTGGCAAGCTTAAACGCGGCCGCCACAACCTCTACATTCTGGACGAACCTACAACCGGACTGCATTTTGCCGACATCGATCGGCTGCTTGTCAGCCTGAACCGGCTCGTGGACGCAGGCCATTCGGTGATTGTCATCGAACATAACCTTGATGTCATCAAGACCGCAGATCATGTGATCGATCTTGGCCCGGAAGGAGGCCATAAAGGTGGACAGCTGCTGGTTAGCGGAACACCAGAGGAAGTCGCGGCATGCAGAAAATCTCACACGGGACGTTTCCTGAAAGCCTGCCTGACATAGAAACGTGTCCTCACTACAGGTTTTGTCTGATCCCTCAATTGGCAATTCTGGACAGACCGCCCGATGACAAGAGCATCAGCCTGTTTCGGCCCCGGCTTGATGAACAATGAACGGTGTACGCAAAGCGACAACCACGAAGAGCGCACTCGCCCGATTCTGAGATTGGATTCGCAGCCGCTACTCCGGGGATTAAACCGTTCGCAGTGACTGCTGATAGGCGTTGTGCATGGAACGGCGGCGTGCGTCCTGGTCGAGCTGCGGGATCAGGTGCTGTTGAGCTTCTCTGAATTTGGCCTCTGCCTGATTCATACGGTGCATCAGTGATTCAAGAACTTCGCTGTGAACGTGCAAACGATCTTTCAAGGCGATTGACATCGGCCTGCCGGACTGTCTGACCAAATCGTGAGCCGCGGAAACTCTCTGCTGAGCCGCCACGATATGATCAAGTGCCTTTTGAAGCGCGGCTATGCGTGGCAGCGAATCCGGGGCTGTCAGGCGAGTATCCTGGCCAATTTCATCAATGACTCTGGCCGCTGCGCCAAAGACTTTGCTCTGGGAATCAATTGCTTCGGCCAGCATTTCTTCAGGAGATGGACTGGCGTGCGGTTTACTGCTGGCCTGTGTCATCACGGACTCCCTTCAGTGCCTGGATCTGTTGCGTTTGTTGCTGATGCACTTCTTCAAGTCTCAAACGATCGGTCATTCGGTCGAGCCACCAGGCTGCGAGCACGCTGTAACGCCCCGCATCCTTTTTCCCGACAAGTGCGCGATAACGATCAGCAGCCTCCGACGATTTTCGAAGATGCCGCAAACAACCTGCTGACTGGAACTCAACCCAGTAAGCTTCCTCTCTACTCAATGCGGTCTGATCAATCTGCTCGTAGGTCTGAAGGGCCAGAATGAATTCACCAAGTGCATACAGATTGTCGGCAAGCCCCATCCTGTCAATGGGCCCGTCCAGAGCTGCCTGAGCCCCGGGCTGAAGCATGTTGACAATCTGATCAGGAGAAAGCCCCGAATCCGGAATGCCGGAGTTCAACGTCTTCGGATCAGAATCAGCCACTGCCTGATCGGTTGAAGCAGCGGTTGACTCGGCCGACTTTATCCCCGAGGAATTCTCCTGCCCGCCAGCATTTGCGTTCGGATCAGCCCCTGCATTTGTCGATTCTGAATCGTCAGGATCGATACCGGATGTTTCAGACGCCGTGCTTTGATCAGACGCCGTGCCTTGATCAAAGTTCAGTGCGGAAGTGGCATTGTTCCGGTCAACCACGTTGCCTGGACCGCTGGGGAGAATTTGCGGTTGCTGTGCCCCGTGTAAAAGTGTCGACGAGGGGTTGGGGCTCTGTTGATCAAGATTCGGACGGGAGGCAGTTTGACTGGAAGTGAATGGAGTACCGGATTGTTGGGAGCCGGGGTTCATTCGTTGTTGAATGAGTTGACGGATCCGGTCGAACCTTTGCTGTCGTTCCAGTTCCCATTTTTCAAGTTCCGAATTTGTGTAGGAACTTTCGGGGGGGGTGCGGTTGAGTGTCGTTGACGTCGCTGCAGACGGATTGCCTGGCGGAGAGAATCTTTGCTTAAGAATTTCATTCAACTGATTCAGAAATGCACTTTGGTCGTCAGCCGTTTGAATATTACTGTCAACGTCAGTCGATTGCGCGCTGACCAGCTGGAACAGGGCCGCTCGGTTCGAATCCGCGACTGTGGCCTGCGACGGAATGATTGAAGCCGACTGCCGTCCTGACTGTCCTGTCCCGGTGGAGCCACTGGACCTCCAGCTTTGCGGCATTTCCCCACCGTCGTTCGCCAGAACGTAGTTGCAGACGACCAGGCTCAGAAGTGAAATCAGAAAACTACGGCAGTTCATCGCTGTTTTCCTTTCCTTCTGAATCTTCGTTTGTGGAAGAGGAGATTGAATCACCGGGAAGACCAACTCCCGAAAAGCAAAGTACGGCCGCCTGATAGTTTTTCTGCTTTTCAAAGGCCTGCCCCATGACTCGCAGGGTGGCTCGACGCATTTCCGATGTTTGAACTACGGCCAGAAGTTTCCTGCAGGTTCTGACAGCTTCATCTGCCCGGCCCTGCTGCATTGCAATTTCTGCGGAACGCAGGGAAGCCAGGTGGTTGAACTCGTCGGCTTCGTCGGCCCCCAGCGATTCCAGTAACTGTCGAGCATCGTCCAGCTTGTCGTCCAGTCGGTAACGTGTTGCCAGCTTAAGCATAACCTGGTTTCTCAAGGGTGCTGCAGGTTCTTTTGCCAGAGTCTTCAGGTACGCACTGGTCGCCGTTTCTGTCAGTCCAAGATCTTCAGCAGCTTCGCCAACCAAAAGGCACCAGTGAGATCCGAATTGCTGTTCGGGCAGGAACTGTGAGATCGCTTCGACAACATCTCTTCCTTCCCTTTCGCGTTGCGTGGGAAGAACGGCTGCCTGCAATTGGGCCGTCGATGAGAGGAATGCCCCAGCGTATTTATACTCAGAATTGGCCAGAATATCCCGGCGTTCCATCAGCACACTATTGGTACCAGCGGGATTACCGATCATCAGATAGTTGCTTGCAAGCAGGAGTGCAGCACGCGGTTCGAGATTCGTTTTCTCACTGAGTTTGAGTGCACGCATCAGGCCATGGATCGCGCCACGAGTATCCCCCAGTTCGATCTGCAAACGACCTGCGTACATATACGCGGCCACTTTAAGATCTGCAGAACCACTGGATGTGTCGACCGCTCTCAGAAAAGAGCGCCGAGAGTCATCTGCCTGATGCAGGTGAAGGAGGCATTTCCCAAGGTTGAAGGAGTATTCCGCATGAATTCCGGCCGCGAGCGACTGTTCTTCCTGAGATCGAAATGTGTAGGCAGCATCGGCAATCTTACCCTGTTGAAACTGCAGTGTTCCAAGCGTCAGCCGGCTGTGCGATGCCTGCGCGGATTCGCCACCATCCAGAAGTGCCATGCGCAGTATTCGCTCGGCTGCGAGACGTCGAAATACCATCAACTCATCAGATGCGATTTCACTGAAGGAGACAATCTGTAACGTTGGGCCGTTCATCATCCAGACATTGCCGTAGGGCAGTGTCATTGCATCCAGAATGAGGCTCAGACTGCGGTCATTCAGGTGAATCGTCATTCGCCGATCACCCATGGCGCTCGCGGCGGCTTCAGAAATCGAGAAGTTCAGTTCACATCTTTGCAGCATGCCCTGCAGCAACCGTGACACGGATGAAGGAGTGCTGTGTATCTTCAGGTAAATCCCGTCAGGTGTTGATTCCGTAATCTGCAGGATCTCGAGCTCAGGTGGATGCGGGACCATTCGAGGTCGTTCCAGAAGTCTCGGTAATTCGTCAAGCACGGCATTGGGGTCGGGATGCCATATCGGGACGACAAGACGATTGTCGTTGAGTAAATCGAGAGGTTCTCCCAGATTCAGTTGCTCCCAGAAACTGCGGCCAATCAAGTGAAGGAGCTCGTTCTGAATCGACTTGGTAATGGTGGTTTCGTCGAGAAGCGTTCGACGCAGCAAATCCGACTGAAGCACATCAAACCGGTCTGAAGCGATTAAACATCTGGCTTCTCCGACAAGAGCTACTCCATTCCACTCCAGAGCCGTCGAACTTCCGGAAACCCGTCTGTAGGCATCAATTGCTTCGGGAAAACTTCCGGATAATTCGGCACACAACGCAAGTCGGAACTGAAGAGGTGCCAGCATCACTCCGGACGCATTTTCAGCCAGCAGCTGATACATCTGCAGGGCCCTGGCGTAATTACCAATGCGCAATTGTTCATCTGCCAGCGCAACCTGACTACCAAAGACATCGGTGTCCAGAAGATCGATGCCCGTTGACGGCTTGATGTCATTCGGAAGGTTGGAATTTGACGAGAATGAATCTGCTGAGCCGCCCACAGCCAAAGCGTTTCCTGCGGCGATGCGAATGTCAGCTGGCGTACCCGGGTCGAGATACCCGGGTTGCATTTCAGGTGGGAGACTGGAGCCAGGAGAAAGATTGTTGTTCGCAGCGTCGTACTGGTTTGCGATACGGTCGGCGCCGGTCGTTCCGCCGGGGACAGACTGGTCGCCTGCAACTCGCTTGTCCGGGAGTTGCGAATCGTCAGAAGAAAAGCTGCTGAGGTTGTTGATTGTTTGAGTGTTTTCCCCGTCCGTTGGGTAGTTTTCCTCCCCGGCGTCTGGTTTCTGCTGTCCCAGGAATCGCCCAACGGCGAGACCAAGAACGGCCATGGCCACCGCACCGGCAATCATGGCCAATGGGTGTTTGAGTCGAGAAAATACGTTGTTTCGAGTGGATTCCGTCACTCAGGTTCACCTTTTTTGAACTCGCCCTAATCGTTAAAACCGTTTCAGGCGTCACCCGTTAATCGGCAGGCGCAGGTTTTTGGTTGAAGTGAAATTGCGGAGCAAGTTTCTTCAACTGACCCCGATAACTCATGGTGACTCAGGTTTCTCACCGGGAGGCAAAATCATGCAGATACCACGAACTCATATCCCAGGACAATCAGCTGCATCGCCATCTGGCGTTCGCAAGGGCGGTTCAGCCGCGCGTTCGGGTGATACGGGCCGTGTCTCTCGTGAGCCTGAAGCCGGGGGGACTGTCAACAGCGGCGAACTGGATCAACTATCACGTCAGTTAGGCGAGATAAGCGAAGTCCGGGCAGACGTTGTAGCAGCGGCGAAGGTGAGAGTGCAGCGAGGCGACTACCTGACTCGTGCGGCAGCTGAAAATATTGCTGACGCAATTCTGAGCAAGGATGCTTAGAAGGCTTTCGGTAACGGATTGACTCGAGACTCAGATCTGGGGGGATCTGGCGTCAAACACGGTTCATGTGAACCGTAGCGAGCGGCGTTTTCGTTTCTGAAGGCGAAGCTGGTTTCTTACATCCTTGAAGTGATTCGGGTCCATTCCATGTCAGGACCACGGTCACGACAATTTCGACGAAGGGGCGGATCATGGGGTTGTCGATTGCAAACAATGTGTCCTCGCTGACAGCTCAGCACAATTTGAGCCGAGCCAACACGAGTGTGGCGAAGTCAGTCGAGCGGCTGTCTTCAGGTCTGAAGATCAACCGAGGTGCGGACGGACCGGCAGCACTTGTGATCTCAGAAAAACAACGTGCTCAGATTGCCGGCCTGAATCAGGCCATCGACAATTCTGAGAAGGCTGTCTCGGTAGTACAAACGGCTGAAGGGGCTCTTACCGAGATCAATGCTCTGCTGGTCAAAGTACGATCGCTGGCAATTGATTCGGCAAACGCCGGAGTCAACGATGCCGACGCATTGGCCGCGAATCAGGCGGAAATTGAAAACGCCCTCGAGACTGTGGACCGAATTGCGAACAATACACAGTTCGGCACGAAGAAGCTGCTCGATGGTTCCGCATCCGGTCCGACAACAGGTGACGCAGCCGACGCCGACATTACCGCCGTCACGGCAACCTCCAACACACAGGAAGGCACCTATGCTGTTAATGTGACAACGGCCGCTGAGAAGGCCAACGTGACCGCGACCGCGACAGGAATTTCCGGCACCGAAACTCTGGCTCGAGATGAAACTCTCACAATTACCGGGTCAACGGGTACAGCAACCGTAACTCTGGCTGCCGGCCTTGACCAGGATGGAATCATTGATGCCGTCAACGCCAAGACAAGCGAAACCGGCGTTGTCGCAGAAGTTGACCCTAACGACAGCACAAAGATTCGTTTCGCAAGCGAGGACTTTGGTTCGACGGAATCCATTTCAGTCACCTCCGATACGGACTCTGCCGGCATCAAGGCGCCGGAAGTCGTTGGGGCAAGCGGTGGTGTTCTGGGTGCTGACGAAGCTCTGGACGTCAATGGTACAACGGTCAACGTCCTGGCCGACGACACACTGTCTGAGGTTGTTGGAAAGATCAATGACGTTAAGGGAACAACTGGGGTAGAAGCGTTTCTCGACCCTGATGACAATTCCAAGATCCGGTTCCGCAGCCTGACGACCGGCCCAACGTCTTCGATTTCTGTCTCCTCAGACACAGCAGTTCAGGACTATGCGGCGGTCGTAACCGCGGGAACCGCATTCACAGATTTGACCGCTGACGAAGTCGTTACAATCAACGGAGTGGACATCAACCTGACGACCGGTGATGACATCACCGCCGTCATCAACAAGATCAACAACGAGCAGTACACCACCGGTGTCACTGTTGCAGACGACGGCAGTGGGAATCTGGAGTTCACTTCCAAGGAATCCGGCACAGCGGTTTCGCTGTCTGTGGTTTCTGACGGAACAGACAGCGGTATCGGCACTACGGCATTAACCGCGAGCGGTAAGGCATCGACTGGTATTGGCACAACGGCTTTGACATCGACCGGCTCTTATTCCAGCGGTGTTGGCACTGTGGCCTTAACCGACACTGGTGTTGATATTGCCGGTACCATTGATGGTACAGCGGCTACCGGATCTGGTAACGTCCTGACCGCAACGACCGGGGATGCCACTGACCTGGCCGTCACGATTGGTGCCGGAACCGACTCAACAGCCACTGTGACAGGCTCACAGGGCGACGTTGAAGTCACGGACCACTCGCTGGTCTTCCAGATTGGTGCAAACCAGAACCAGACAGCGAAAATTTCAATCTCGCAGGTTAATGCAGATCATCTTGGCAAGGGAGTTGATGGCAATCAGTTCACTGACCTGAGTCAGATTGATGTCCAGACGGCTTCCGGAGCTCAGGATTCGCTGGCAATCATTGACAAAGCCATTAATGACATTACCACCCTGCGAGGGGATTTGGGAGCGTTTCAGCAAAACACGCTGGAATCAACCGCAAATAACCTTCGAGCCACGCTGGAGAACACAGTGAACGCAGAATCAGTCATTCGAGACACTGATTTTGCTTCTGAAATTGCGGCCTTCACCAAGAATCAGGTACTGGTACAAGCCGGTACTTCCGTGCTTGGAAATGCCAACCAGATTCCTCAGCTGGTCCTGTCACTACTGCGATAAGTCGTGGTGTCAGCTGAGTAAAGCAAAGACGGCTCGATCGATACCTGAACTCTTCATGTATCTGGTCGAGCCGTTTGTTGCTGTCAGGCAGGAAAACTCATGTCACAGTTCCAGCCCTGAAAATCGACTGAAACTGACGTGCTGATGGCAGAAGTCAAGTGAGGGGGAGAACAACAAATGGCAGTAACAATTGATGGTCTGGTCACCGGGATCGATACTGCAAATATTGTTGAAGGCCTGCTGAAGATTCAGAAGCAACAGATTGATCGCTTCGCTGTCCGAAAAGCAGAAATCCAGCAGAAACAGGCAACATTCAAGGGTCTCGAAACCCGTCTGCTTGGGCTTCAACTGGATGTCTCGCGTGTTTCAAGGTCGCAGGCGAATCCGTTCACGCGTCAAACCGTGAAAGTCAGCGATGAAACGCTGGTGTCAGGAACGGCGAATGAATCGGCTCCTCCCGGCACCTACCGATTTACCGTTGACTCTGTCGCTCGCTCACATCAGGTTGCCAGTCAGGGATTTTCTGATGTCGATGCCGAAATCTCGCAGGGGACGTTTGAATTCCGCGTTGGCAACGGTGCCGTCAGTTCGGTCACGATCGACGGCACCAACAATTCGCTCGAAGGACTTGCGAACGCGATCAATGCCGCCGATGGAGGTGTTTCGGCCAGCATCCTCAAAGATTCATCCGGCGGTGGATCGCCGTATCGTCTGCTGCTTACCAGTACAGAATCCGGTGCAGATAAGGAAATCACCGTAACGAACAACCTGGCCCCCGATTCAGGGACTGCCCAAAAACCCGTCATCGATTTCGGAAATCCGGTCCAGGCGGCATCCGATGCTCAAGTTACTTTCGGCACCGGCCCTGGTGCGATTACTACTGTCAGTTCCTCCAATCGATTCGATAACGTCATTCAGGGTGTCAGCTTCGACCTGCTTCAGGCCGCACCTGGCTCCGAAGTCACCTTAACCGTCGAGCGGAATGTTGATGCGGCGGTTCAGGAGGTTCAGACATTTGTCGACTCCTTCAACGAAGTCATCCAGTACATCGACGATCAGTCACAATACCTGCCCGAAACGGACCAAAGCGGTCCTCTTCAGGGTAATCGCAATGTCCAGACGATTCAGCAAAAACTTCGCTCAGCTGTGCTCGACGTTGTCCCCGGGCTGGGAACATCTTCAAACCGGTTATCCACAATCGGCATCTCGATAACCGACAAAGGCAAACTGCAACTGGATTCCACCAGGCTGCGGGACGTTCTGAGCGGGAACGACGACAACGTCAACGCGAATGATGTGAAACGATTGTTTGCCCTGGATGGAAAGTCTTCCAACCCCGGCATTTCATGGGTCTCCGGCACGGCAAAGACGAAGGCCACGGGATCTGAAATTCAGGTTGACATTACTCAGGCGGCTGAACGCGCTTCGCTAACGGGTGTCGCAGATCTCAGCGCAACAACAATCATTGACGAAACAAATCAGGAACTCACAGCAAAAATCGATGGCGTCGAAACGACCATCACACTGGCTCAGGGAAGCTATTCGCAACAGGATCTCGCAACTCTCCTTGAAGATACCATCAACAGCTCGACGGAACTCAATGGCCGACAGGTCTCCGTCAGCGTGACAAATAACAAGCTGAAGATCATTTCTGATAGTTACGGAAGCATTTCCGGACTCGAAATCGTGGGCGGGGCTGCCCTGAATTCGCTCGGCCTTGAACCCGGACAGGAGGCTGCGGGGCTGGACGTTGCAGGTCGATTTCTGATCGATGGCGTGGAAGAAGTGGCCACCGGAAAAGGTCAAATCCTGACCGGAACTGACACAAATGAGAATACTGCAGAATTGAAACTGCGTGTCCTTCTGAAAGCCAGTGACATCTCGGCCGATCCTGAGGCAGACGTTACTGTCAGTCGAGGCATTGGGGCTAACCTTGGAAAACTGCTCAGCGATATTCTATCGTCCGACAATGGACTCGCGAGCAATGCAAACGATGCATTCAAGACCCAACTGACCAGTATTCAGGACACAATCGACAAGCAGCAAGCCGTATTTGATCGCCAGCAGGCACAACTGATAAAACAGTTTACAACACTTGAAACGGCAATCAGCCAGCTGCAAAGCACGAGCACATTCGTCGCCGCTCAACTGGTGGGTCTTAATCAGTAAAACACGTCGGATTCGCGGCATGATTCTGCGAACGAATTCGATAAACCAACGCGGGCGTTTTCGCCTGAGTCGGGTTTGAATGATCCGATTCGGGCGCGATGTGAGAATCAAGACGTCATCCTCGATCGTCGTTCAGACCAATGCCCACGGTCATCAGAATCCGGAACGAAAAACACTCCGGGATCCAAATGATCGACGACGATGAAGAGAACGACCAATCGGTTGTCCCGGAGGCGTAAATGCCTCTGAAGGAACTGAAACATGAATCCACAGCTCAAGTACAAACAAGCACAGTCGTTTTCGTGGACGCGCATCGACATGTTACTGCTGATTTACGAAAAGGCAGTGCATCATCTGACCGACGGAGTGCACCTGATTGAAAAGGGCGACACCAAATCACTGATTCTGAAGCGGCTCAGCGTTCAACGTGTCGTGCTCATGATCATGGAGGGGATCGATCCGCAGTTCGAGGAAAGCGAAATCCCCCGACAGATCCTCCGGATTTGCCGGTATGTCATTGAACGCACGGAATCCGATTCGCTGGACGACTGGAGATCGGCACTGAACGTTATTCAGACGATCCGTGAGGGTTTCCAGGCTGTTCAGGATGATGCTCGCGCCGCAGAATACAGCGGACTCGTGCCGGCACTGGATGTCGTATCACGTTGAGCATTTCTGCCTGAACGAACCCCGCACTCATCTGAATTTCCGTTTCGCAGCCTTGTTCGCCATTTTCAACGAACAACGAATACTCTTATCATCTCAACGTCCCACTTCAATCAGGAGTTGTGAACGTTCGCTTCGTAAAGAGTATGTCGGATGCAGTTGATGAATGGTCGTAAGACGCTGGTAACAGGCAGCACGATGGGAATCGGCCGCGAGATCGCGCTGAGCGCCGCACGGGCTGGTTCGAAGATAGTCCTGCACGGACTGGTCGAAGATGTCGCAGCAGAGCAAAGCCTTCTGGATGTGCGGAGCATCGATGCCTCGGCTCAACTGATCACAGGCGATCTTACAGAATCGCTGCCCGGGGGAGCGATTCGGATTGCCGAGTCAGCCGTCGAGTGTTATCCCGACCTGGATACCCTTGTCTGCAACGCCGGCACGTTTATTGATCAACCCTTTCTGGAAATGGACTTTGCCACGTTCGATCGAACGATGCGACTCAACGTGTATTCGCAGTTCGTACTGATTCAGTACTTTGCCCGTCGCTGGGTTCAGCAGGGGATTCACGGTCGAATCCTTCTCATAGGATCTATCAATGGGCGACTCAGCGAACCAACCCATGTGGCATACGACACATCCAAAGGTGCTGTTGAGGCAATGGTCAGATCGCTTTGTGTTTCACTGGCACCACACGGCATTCGAGTCAATGGAATGGCGCCGGGGTTGTTCCGCACGACGCTCACCGCACCAGCATTGATGGATCCCCGACTGAATCGCTGGATGGAAATTCATACGCCCAACGGAAACGTACCCGGGCCTGAAGTTTGCGGAGATGTTGCAGTGTTTCTGCTTAGCAACGCTGCCAGTCACATCCACGGCCAGATGCTGCTGGTGGATGGGGGAATGAGTGTCTGGCAGCAGCCTGATCCGCCGGAAGAATGGATGCCAAACACTCAATCCGGGGATGTGTAACGTCAATCATTCGGTCGATACGCGTCATTCAGCCAGCGACATTGTCGCGCCATTTGTCCTGCGGTGTTCGTACACCTCCATGAACGCCTGAACGAGCGCGTCAGCAAAACCATCATCGTTGATATGCAGCGGAAATCGGCTGATTCGACGTCCGTCAGCCGGCTCGATCGACGCCTCAAGTTCGTCGAACAGTGACTGATCTGCTTCTGCATCGGCAAATGGCCCGCCATCGATATCCAGCGCAGAGACTCCGCGTTCCGGTATCAGCACGACAAATGGCGAGGTGGCGGAGTTAAGTTTGTTGGCAATCCATTGGGCGATCCGGCGATTTTCAACGATATTCGTTCGCATCAGCGTCACCTGCGAATTATGCACATAAAGCCGCCGGTCCCGAAATTCAGCAGGTACAGTGTCCCGGGCTCCAAAATTCACCATATCCAGTGCCCCCAGGCTGATCACGTATGGGATGCGGCTTTCCAGGATCGCATCAAAGCGGGTTGGACCAGCAGGAAACACACCTCCGACAATTTCATCGGCGACTTCAGTCGTGGTGATATCCAGGACACCATCGATCAAGCCCGACTGCACAAGTTTTTCCATGGCTCGACCCCCAGCGCCGGTCGCATGGAAAACGAGACAATCGAAGCCCCGTTCCTGCAAAGCATTTCTGACTCTGGTGACGCAGGCCGTTGTCACACCGAACATTGTCATCCCGATTGTCGGCTTCCGCTCCATCTGATGGGCGGGCCGATGCAATACCATGCCAGCCACCGCATTCGCTGCATTTGCCAGCACAACTCTGGAAACAGCGTTCAACCCGGCAACATCGACGACCGAGTACATCATGCAGATGTCATTACAATCGACGTAGGGAGCCGTGTTACCGCTGGCAACTGTCGAGAGCATTACCTTTGGAAGACCAATGGGAAGGCGACGCATGCCTGCGGTGACAATCGCAGTGCCTCCACTTCCACCCAGCCCGATGATTCCACTCATCTGCCCGCTCTGGTACTGCCTGGATATGAATTCCGAAAACCCTTCGGTCATGCGAACGACGGCAGATCCACGGTCCAGCCCATGAACATCATTGAGATCGTCACCAAGAATATCGAATGGTCTGAAATCGGCATCCTTCGACACACTAGTATCAGAGGAAACAGCAGTGCTGACATCGACAACGCGCACGGCCAGTCCGGATTCTCGCATCAGGTCAACAACAAAAAGCAGTTCATCGCGCTTGGTGTCCATCGTGGCGACGGCATAGGTGTACTTCGTCATGTTCTGCCGATCGCTCATCTTTGGCTAATTCCTCACTGGCGAGTTTTGAATTTTTCCCTGTGCTGCTTCATCCCTTTTGTCTTCAGGCCCGGCCAATCTCTTATTCGTCGTCGTTCTTCTTCCGACGCGTTTTTTTTGGTTTCGGATCCGGAGCAGCATTGCTATCGATCCTGGGTCGCAATTGATCTTCGAGTGCGGCTAATTCGTCACGGAACCGGGCTGCCGATTCGTAGTCTTCAAGTTCGACCGCTTCCTGAAGGTCTTTGCGCAGCTGGATCATCCGTGATTGAACATCCGTGTTCTGGCCTGCATGTCTCGGACGTTTGCCATTGTGTGTTGTGTCTTCGTGGATGTTCTCCAGCAACGGCTGCAGCTGTGGCATAAACTCGTCGTAATCATTCGGACAACCAAAACGTCCTGACTCGCGGAATTCTGCAAAGGTGATTCCACACATCGGGCAGGAAAGAGCCGCCAGCATTTCTTCCGAACCCTCAGCAACCAGTTCTTCCAGCTTGGAGGCCAGATCTGCACTGTTGTCGACGGCTGATTCTCCCTCCTCGTTTTCAAGGTATTCTCTGGCGCAGGTCTCACACAAGTGGAGCGCCACTGCTTTTCCTTCACGGATTTCAGTGATGTGGAGTGTGGCAGGTTTCGAACAACGTCTGCACTTTTTCATGAATCAAATCTGTCAGGAAAATGGTGTTTGGTAACTCAACCAGGGGTTATCCAAACGAATAGGCCCATTCAGGTCAAGTGCGGCCGCTGAGTGTCTCATTCAGGTGGAATTTTTGCATGCGGAATGAACGCATCAAATGCATATCTGCCGGAACATGGCGATCCATCCACTGAAAGTAGCTGCATCTGCCATAGAATTTACGTCGCTGGACACAATAGCGCTCCGAAAGTCTGCGGACGTAACTTGAGAACCGAAACACTCTGAATGGAAATCAGGTCGATGTGTAAAGTGCGATAGGGTTCAGAGCTGCATTTCCACACGGACTCGGCAGTGACCGGGGTTGATGTTATTGTGGAGAGCAACGCGACCCAATGAATTGGAATTCGTGAGTGCCTGAAGTTCATAACGCATTCCCAACGTCAACCTCTGGTCAGTACTGGTGAGTCAAAAATGAGTCGAATTGACATCCCGGAATCAGCTCAGCAGCAGCTTCGGAACAGCATTACCATCACGTCACTTCCGGTTCAATGGGGGGATCAGGATGCGTTCGGCCACGTCAATAATGTCATCTATTTTCGATGGTTCGAATCCGCACGGATCGACCTGCTCGAAAAATTTGAGTCATCCGTTTCCATGAGTGGGCAGCCGCTGGGACCAATTCTCGCGTCGATTAACTGTGACTATCGGAAGCAACTACGTTTTCCGGACACAGTACATATTGGATCGCGTGTCGCAGCCATCGGTCGCACCAGCATTCAGGTTCGTCATCAGCTTTTCAGCGAACACTGGGACGGTATCGCCGCGGAAGCATCCTCCGTACTTGTTATCTTCGACTACAACCTGAACCGCCCCGTGCGGGTGCCCGATGAACTCAGATTGATGCTGGAGAAAGCGGGAGAAGCCGAATGAAAGGTTCATTCTCTGAGGATGGCGAAGAGCCAGAAACAGTCCGGTCCAACCTGAACCATCCAGCCCGGATCCCCGTGGACGAGTTACTGAAAGACTGCCTGATTCGACGGACACGGCATGGCGGTCCCGGAGGGCAGCATCGCAACAAGGTCGAAACAGCAATCGAGGTGGTTCATCATCCCACCGGAATCATCGGATTCGCAGCAGAACGTCGGAGTCAGGAAGCCAATCGAAAAGAAGCCATTGACCGTCTGCGATTACTGCTGGCGATCCGTATCCGATGCGTTCATTCGTCGGACGTACACCCGAGCGAAATGTGGAGAAAACGATGTCGGCAACAGAAGATTGCCTGCAACGAAAAACATGACGACTTCCCGGCAATGTTGAGCGAAGCTCTGGACGCCATCGATGCGAAGGAATACGACCTCCCTCGCGCGGCCGGGGCGCTGGGGTGTAGTTCGTCGCAGTTGATTCGGTTTATCGGCCGTGTCAAAGACGCCCTCGATTGGGTGAACGCACAGAGACAATCTCGCGGCATGCATCGCCTACATACCTGAGATGTTGCGTGCAGGTGCATTCAGTCAAACGACGCAGTCAGGCTCCTCAAACAACCCGAAGGTGTTCGAGTACAGTACCTGCGACCGCTTCGAAACTCGGATTCGTCCGAACTTCAGGTCGCGTCAAACTTGGGCGCGGCGAATTCATCTTCTGCCACATTGGTTCCGGCGTCGAATTTGGGTGCTGCAAACTCATCATCTGCTGGAACAGCGGCGTCCGGGGTTGCCGGGCGATTCTCGTTTGAGGTTGTCGTCTGTGAGGAATAGGAGACTCTGCGGTCGGAGTCGCTGGCGGCGTTTCGGAAGTCATCCTGAATGCCGCTCATCCCCTTTTTGAACTCCGAGAATCCCTTGCCCAGATTACGAGCCACTTCCGGTAATCGCTTTCCAAACAGCAGCAGAGCGATGATGCCAACAATCATCATTTCCTGCATTCCGGGCTGGCCGAAGACGAACGCAAACTGCAGTGGCTGAAACATATCACCGGAGATTTCGAATGGAATTGTCATGATCATGACCCTGTTGAATTAAGCAGTGACTGCAGAATTACTTCAGGTTAGGAGATTCGGTTTCTGATGGCTCTTCGTCTTCTTTCATGCCTTTCTTAAAGGCGACGAAACTCTGTCCAAGCGATTTCATTGCGCCGGGTAGCCGGTTGCCGAACAGCAACAGGGCAATAAAGGCGACAATGATCAGTTCTGAACCGCCTGGCATACCGAACAGAGCCAGTGTAAGCTGAGATGTGGGTAAACCGGTCATTGGTTTCAACATCGGACGGTGGTCCGAAGCCTTCGTTCTTAAAACTCTGACAAGGGGTTTTGATTTCCCCGCTCAGGCGGATTCTACTCGCACTCGGCGGCGAAGTCGCTCATTCACTCGGAGAAATTCTTCAGTCAGTGTGAGCAAACGTGGGTCAGGCAGATGCATCCGGTCTTTCTGAAAACGTCGATCTGCACGGAAAATGTTCGTTCAGGTTCAGATCGGTTGGCCGGAATTCTCGTGACTGGACGGAAATAGGTGTGTCATGGGGAGGGAGGAAACTGCGACGACCCATCGCCGCAACACCTTGACCAGAAAGGTGTTGGGACCATCCAGGGTCCTTCTACGCATCATACAGTCAGTTCCTGAGGATGCAATCTGGTGCAAGTTCGGACCATCTGAGACCATTCTTCGGGCACCTGGTCAACTCCCGATATTCACGTAGTTCCGCAAATGCAGTTGTCTCATCGGCTACCCATATTTCGTGACCGTTGTTATCCGGAGTAAGAAAATTGCCGGATGTTTGCCAGGAAACACCCAACCAATCCCGGCTGGCGAAGTGGCATCGAAAAGGGTACCCGGCGCGCCAGTCAGGGATCATTTCGCCGGAAAGACGACTTTCCTGCCCCGCTGACGCTTCCGATTGTTTGCAAAGCGGACTTTTGACAGGTCCCTACGGAAGGTGACGGAGCCGAATGTTTCGGAAATGCACTTTGCTGTCCGGATCATGTGCCTGAAAAGCAATTGTCCCTTCGCCAAGTCGGCGTTCGAAATCCTTTGAGAATGCTTCCTTGCCTTCAGGCTCGGTGTAGTCTGTCGTCACAGTGTCATTGATCCTGATGATGACGTGGCGACCTTCGACCTTAATGTAGTTCTTGTACCATTCGCCGTCTTTTACCGGAGGATTTGCCACATCTGCAGTGGCATACAATCCACCGGATTTCTTTGGGTCCTTGTGGCTGATGTTAACCTGACATTCGTAGCCGTACTTGGGCCAGCCAGTCTCCTGATACTTCGTGTGAAAGTAGATGCCTGCGTTGCTGCCCGGCTCTGTCATCACCTCGCATTCGAACTCAAAGTTCCTGATGGGCTTGTCGTCACCGACGTAGAACAGGTGACTTCGTTCGCCGTGACATGTCAGAATACCGTCCTTGATGCTCCATGAATCTTTGTTTTCGCTGGCCTTCCAGCCGGTGAAAGTCTTTCCGTCCCAAATAGACTTCCATTCACTGGCTGTTTTGTCGTCCGCTGCGAAGGCAAACGATGTGAGCAACATTCCCAGACCAAGACTCAGACACCACAGTCGTGACATTGAACTACTCCAAACAAGTGCGTTTTTGTCCTCAGCCCCGATGCGGCAAACTTTGCTAAGATCGCGTATTGCCTGCCGTATTAGGCGAAAGGTGAAAGATTTTCGAAGCACTTTTACCGTAACTTCTGACCCGTTTCCACATTCACACGAGTGAGCTCAGACAGATTGTCCGCGTGCGACAGAAATGAATGCAGACTCTCTGCCCCGGCATTCAGATTCTGCGAAACAAGTCTCTCAGATCGCCTATTTCAGACTCTCTGGAACACGGGCACCGGGAGCCGCAGTGCTGACGCTGACTTTCAGGATCTTTCCGGTGAATGCATTCGGGGCCTCGTATTCACCAGCGGCACTGAGTTCATCAAGGCCGACAGACAGCCCATCTTTGGGCTGCATGGAGATCAGGCCAGGCGAAGAACAGGTTTCTGCCGAAGCCCCGTTTACGACCAATAACAACTGGCTGGCATTGAGTTCGGCAGAGAGGCGAATGGTTCCACTGACTGAGTTTCCTGACTGAACACGACTCACTTTGCCGCCAACCCGGACGTCAAATGTTGGCCTGCCGTCGACGAAATGGACGGAGTATCCCTGCTCTCTGCCACCCTGTGCCACAACGACACCATTGGGATTCTGCGCTGCCACAACCGCCTCAATGCTGATGATTTGCTCTGCGATCGTCGGTGTGCCGAGATTCAGTCGATTTGCCTGATTTGCCGGGATGGCGGGACGACCATCTCGGTCGACAGCTTCCGGATATGCGGCGAGAACTTTCCGCAACCTCGCGACGACGTCCGGCTTTTCGTCCGCATGATTGCGAGTTTCGTGTGGATCCAGTTGATAATCATACAGCTCAATTTCAGCAGTCTCCGATGCTGCGCCGGGCGTTTTCCATTCCACCAGACGGAAACGTTCAGTTCTGATTGCTCTGCCGAGCGTCCGGTGTGGATAGGCGTGAAAAGCATGATTTCGAACGCGTAGTGATGGATCCCGCAGGACGGGAACCAGACTGACGCCATCAATGGGCTGCGGCCCGGCTGGCGAAGGCAGTTGACACAACTCTGCCAGTGTTGGAAAGACATCGACACTTTCAGCAGGTTGGTTTGTTGAAGTTCCCGGTTGAGTCACCCCGGGAGCGACAAAGACCAGAGGGATCCGGTTCGCTTGTTCGTAGTTGGTATGTTTCGTCCAGATCCCAAGGTCGCCCAGATGAAAACCATGGTCACCCCAGAGGACGATGATGGTATCTTCAGCCAGACCAAGACGATCCAGCTCTCGTATCACCAGTCCGATCTGAGCGTCAACAAAACTTACGCTCGCATAGTACCCATGGATGAGCTTTCGCTTGAGTGCCTCATCTATGAATCCGTCTGCAGGCACCGGGGCATAGTTGTTAATTTCCCCACCTCGCTTGCCCGCTACTGCGGGGGCATTGACGGGAAGTTGTTCGTATTCCGGCATCGGCAGCAGAGACGGGTCGTACAGATCCCAGTATCGTCGGGGAACGCTGAAAGGGAGATGTGGTCGCGCAAAACCAGCTGCGATAAAAAATGGCGCAGCCGATTCTTCCCCTGCTTTCGCCTCCTTCAATCGGTCAGCTGCCAGTTGCAGACGTCTGATTGTTTCATGGGCAACTCGGCCATCCGCATACTCATCGTCTCGCACATCCGGCGACTCAAATGCGGCACCGCGCGGCAGGGTCCTGATTTCGCCAAGCTTCTGGTTGGTGAAGTAAGCTTCTTCCCGAGTCAGTTGCCCTCCATTAGTGCTGGCAGGGTCAAGATATTCGATGACCTTCTCTGTGAAGTGAGGTACCGCAAAAGATTCCGGATCCCCCTGATTGCCGTGCCCGATGTGAAAAACTTTGCCAAGTGATTCCGTCCGATAGCCGCCTTCTTTCGCAAAAAACTGCGGCATTGTGACAGCATCGGGAATCATTTCACGCAATTGACTACCAAGTCCGTAAAGTCCGGTAGACGTCGAGTGTGAACCAAGCATCAGCGTGAATCGCGAAGGAGCGCAGACCGCCTGATTGCAGAAGGCGAGGTCAAATCGAAGACCTCGTTGTGTCAGTTGGTTCAGGTTTGGCGTGATTGCAGTGGAATCGCCATAGGCACCGATGGCAGGCTTCAGATCGTCAACCAGAATCATCAGGACGTTCGGGCGAGTCTTGCCGGAATGCAGCTGTGCTTCAGCTTGCAGTGCCATCCAGTTCACCGCAGCCATCAGAAGAACTGTGCGAGAAAGTACGGAAAAGAAACCCAGCGGAGTCATGCTATTCTTCCCAGCCATTCAGCCGTAGAAATTCATCTTTCCAGTAGTACTGGTCAAGGAGACCTTTCGTATCGCGCCCGAGTATTCGTAACGCAGCATACAACGCCTCTATGGTGGCAAGTCCGGCATCAGGGTCATCATAGACCGAAGACTTTCGGGGATAAGCGGTTCTGATCGGAGGAAGAGAACGAACTGGAATGTGCTCAAAGAAAGGGGCCATTCGAGCCGCCAGACGCCACGTTCCATCCAGCAAAAACAGCCCGGATTCTGCATCCGCAGCGGACAACTCGGGACCACCGATCCCAAGCTGAATGTAATCGGATACGTCCGTTGTCACGGGATGCGGGAACGTGAAAAACTCAAAATCAGGACGCCCCCTCAGGGGTTCGACTGAGCATTTGGCTCGACGTTCTCGTGGATGGACGACAATAACCGTTGGAAGACTCATTCGCCCTTGATCTTCTCAATCTCTGTCTGCAGATCCGCAATTTGTTTTTCGAGCCTTGGGATTTCCGCTGGATCGTCCGGCTGATTTCTGGCAGCTCTCAGGAGCTGCTGTAACCCATTGATTTTGTTCTTCAGGGCGTCAATCTGCTTCTTTTGCTTCTTGTTCAGGCTCATAAAACTCTCATAAAAAACCGGCAGCCAAATCAACGCACGTGAAATGGAAGAATTGATGTGGCTTCCTGTCTGGCGATTTCATCCCGGACGGTCAGCTGCAGCGTATAGCGTCCGGGGGCGAGTTGCGGAATCGTCAGTTCGTAGCTGTGGTAATAGTCAGTTCGAGGACTCGTGGACTGGTCAATAATGCCTTCGACAGGAATACTTTCAACCGGTCCGGGGTCGTCGTTCCGCAGGATATCAATCTGCGCGGAGAATCGAGAATCGTACGTCCCCTCTTTACTTCGTTCTGTTCGAAAATTATCGATCTCAGCATAAACCAGTACAGGCTGCCCTGAATTGAAATCAGTGGTTGGAAACGTTTCAAAGGTTCCGAAGCTTTGGATTCGACTGCAAAAAGCGGCCCGGCGAATCGTGAGTCTGGACATAGACTGAAGGTGTCGGATCGCGGCTCGAAGCTGCTGAGCCGTCATATCATAGCGAGTTTCTTCCTGACTCCTTGCATCCAGTTGATGGCTGGAAGTCACGGCCGGAGTGAATTCCCACTCAGCAGTGAAATCTTCTGCGGAACTTTCGCGACTCTGACGGCAAACAGTCATTGCCATCAGAATGGACTGCCAGAACTCTCGCTCAGCGGCAGGTAAGCCTTCGATGGCAGCGACTGCCTCAGCGCTGTCTCCCGAAATCAAATTCAGCAAGCGAAGATCGGTTTGCACTCTTCGCCATTCCTCCGGGTTCGCGGGCACGCCGTCTGCGTCCCTCGGCCATGCCTGAATGCGAGCCTGATACTGCTCAATCAAAACTGCAATCAAATATTCCGATGACTGTTCAGTCACTCTCTCTGATTCCAGCGCGGCACCTGTTGCGGATTGATCATCCATATTCGATTCTGGTGGCGAACCACTGCCTGCAGAGTCAGCCGAATCCTCAATCAACGCAGTTGAAGAACTGTTCTGCCGTTCTGCAGCTTGTTCTTCTCTTGGCAGCAGTAATCCCCACGGATTCTGCAGACGCCGAAACGGGCGGGCGATGAGTGCCGATGTTGTTTCTTCGGTATCGCGGACAACTGCCGCCATTTCCGCGCGTCGGGGCTGGTACAGCTCCCGAAACCGCTCCATGATTGTTGGTTCACGAACAACAGCTGGGTCCGGAACAGACGCACTTTGAGGAGCGACATTCGCTGGAATCGTGTTTCCGACCGATTGATTGATTGACGGCAACGGACCAGGCTGCCCGAGCCCCGACTGAAATTCTGCCCCCGGCGGCTGAGTTCCTGATGTGTCGCTGGTCTCGGGGATCCGATCGAGATTGGAGTCTGCATTTGAGGGTGGAGCAAAACGCGGGGTTCTGAGTCGGACCTGAGTTGCGAAGGAGTGCCCGGGACTAACAAATCCGAAGTCCTGATGAGACCCGTTGACATTCCGTTCGGTGTTCTGAGGGATCAGACCGGACCAACCTCCCTGCAGCGGTTGGTCCTGAGATCGAACAACAACACTACCACCTTCGAAATGGACAGGTTCGGAGTGGGGCCGTGCAGTAGATATAGACGCGAAATCAGTCTTATTGGTGGCACATCCCGGTGCCAGCAAGAACAAGACTCCAACGAGCAACAGGCAGCCACTGTTTCGCGCCGCGATGACACGATTAAACTCGACTTTTGTGCACACCAAAAGCCGTTCGACAGCCGATTGGCAGCGTTCGCGCAGCGGATGGATGTGACGGTGAGCGGACATTTGAGGAGGAACCCTGCAGAGGTACATATGGGACAAAGAAATCTATTTGCGCATCGAGCAGGCTCACAAGCCGAGAATGATGCCGCCACGTGGTTACAAGTGCAGGGATTCTCTGAATCTGCGCAAAACGGCGAATTCTGCCGGTTCCGTCGAATGAAGGGTTCCTCCGGTTTGGATAGGCTTAAGCTGCATTGTTGGTCGGAAAACAGCCCATCTGACTCCCCCAATCGAATCGGCTGGAATTGCCGGTGCCGCCGCTGCGATGGATGTAGAGCAATCTTCGGACGGTTTGCCAAACTAAGGGCGTGTTGGCGAACGACAATGGGATAAAGTGTCGTTAGAGGCTGCTGATCGTGGGATTTTCTTGACTCAACTCCAACGACCGGTAATCTTCGTTCAGGTTCACAATTTCGTCCTCAAATGGTGATCAAACGTCACCCTTGGAGCACTTGAATGGCTGCTCAAAATAACACAGCAATGTCGATTACCCTTGCGGTCTTCATTTTGCTGACTCTTGTCTTCGGCTTCTTTCTGTACAGCAACAGCCAACATAGTGCGACGCTGCAGACTCAGCTGGATTCGAAGACCAAAGAGGCGTCCGACAATGCCAGCGCCGTCCGAACCAAGGACGAGCAGCTTTTGCAGTTGCAACAACTGATTGGCAGCACCGGTGAACCTGACGAAATTGTCGTCACCATGAACAAGAAGATGGCGGACAGCGCTGGTGACGGTGCCTCGGCAGCAAATCTGGATGGTGCACTGACAAAAACTGTTACGGATCGAGACATCCAGACCTTTGCTGCCAGCGATCGTCTGACACAGCTGAACGACAAGAATCGGATACTGGCAGAAACTGTCAAGAATATGGAGGATCAGATCAAGTCCCAGTCGGACAAGGTCGCGGAAGTGGAAGAACGGCTTCGACAGCAGGAAGTCCAGCACAGCGAGGATCTGGCAAGTCGGGAAGCGCAAATCGCAGACCTTCGCGATGAACGAAACAAGCTTCAGGCGGACTTCAACACCTACCGCGCACAAACCGGTCGGCAAATCGAAGACCTTCAGGATGACATTTCGCAGAAGCGAAATGCAATCGTGGCACTGCGTCAGAAACTGTTCCAGCAGGAAGACCTGAGCTTCGATCGTGCTGACGGAGCAATTCGAACAGTCGACCGCGACAAAGGTAAGATGGGCATCTGCTACATCGACCTGGGCGAACGCGATGAACTGCAGGTCGGAACGACATTTTCTGTCTACACTCAAAGCAACAACGGAGTTGGTCGTCGAAACACTGAAGACGTCAAAGGCAAAATAGAAGTCGTTTCGATCATGGGGCCTCACCTCTCCGAAGCACGAATTATCGCTCAGGATATTACTCGCCCCATCTCCGCGAATGACCCAATCTACTCTCCACTGTTCACATCAGGTCAGCAACTGGAGATCGCGATTGCGGGTCTACTCGACTTCGATGGAAATCCAGGCTCCGACATTGACGAGTTCCGCCGCATCGTGCGAGGGGCTCACGCGAAGATTGCCATCCAGACGAATGAAGTCGGGGAGCTGATGGACGGAGACGGTAACCCTCTCCAGACGGATGACATCAAGACTCAAATCAGCGAGAAAACCCGTTTTCTGATCATTGCTGAAACCGGTGAGTCTTCTGACACAGAGGATGCTGTTAAGCAGGCGATCTATCGCAAGATTCAGCAGAATGCCAATGAAATGCGAGAAGCGGCGCTCTCCAACGGAGTGTATGTGATCAGCCTTGGAAGCTTCCTCGAATACATTGGCTACTCACGCAAGAAGCTTGCGTGGAATCCAATCGACCCATTCCCTGCGACACTCTCGAATGGTGCCAAGAGTTCAACGGTGAACGGTGCATTGAAGTCACGACAGAGTTCTGCGGCCATATCCGGAGCCTACTCAGGCCGAAGAAAAGCCAACTCAACTTCGACAGGGCAGGTCAGCGGGTTGTACAGGTAACTTTGTCCCCTGCACCTCTCAAACAATTCGAACCGACGCTCCTGCGAGCGTCGGTTTCTTTTTTGGCAATTGCGTCTGGAGGCTTCCTCCGCAGGAAATCCTGCCACGGAGAGCGGGCAGAAGCCACTGTTCCGGCGCGTATCGCGACTCGCAAAAGTAGCGTTGCTTCCGCAACTCGGATGGCTGCTGGCCATCATGCTGATTTCCTCGCAGTGATGGGTATCCCTGCATTGGAAGAGGTTTTGCCAACGCACCGCAGACTGCGGATACGAAAGACAGACCTAGTCGGAACACTCGTTGCTCGTGTTCTCCACCTTGTACTCGCGGAAGGCTGATGAGTACTCAATTCCCCCGAGTTGAGCGATCGCAGACATGATCTGATCGGTAGCCGCTGAGAGTACTTCGTGTGACAACTTCGTGTCATACCATTTTGACAAATCCAATGGCTCACCGTAGGTGACGCTGGTTCGCGTAAACTTGAAGAACACGCGAATCATACTTTTGCTGCGAGGAGCGTTGTGAATGAACACTGGTATCACCGGCACTCTGGATTTCAGAGCCAGCCATGCGACTCCCGTGCCGCCAGCCAGCAACTGTGAGTCCGGGGACTTGTCGTTGAGTCGTCCTTCCGGAAACAGTCCAAGCAGATGGCCAGCCTCGAGTCGCTTCAATGCTTCTTTGACGGGGCCCATGTCTCGCCCCGCCCGGGCTACCGGAATTGACTGCATCGTCCGGCAGACCCATCCGACAGGACCGCGCTGCAGATAATATTCTCGGGCCATCATAAATCCGATGACTCGAATTCGGTACTTTCTGAAGGACGCAAAGTGCCGCATCCACACAATTACCGGGTCTACAGGACTTGTGTGGTTAGCGACAATAATGGCCGGACCTTCTTCAGGAAACGGGCACGCATTATTCGCCTTCCAGCGACAGAAGATGCGAGTCTGCAGACGTCCGGTCATGTAGCAGAACCAGACACCCCAGCCCGCTCCGGATCTGCCAATAGAAATCATGGCTGCCACCAGGATGGCAACACAAGTTCCGGCCAGCCAGTACAACCCCGAGGTCATTCTTTCTATCCGCGCATGATCTTCCAGATCGGTTGAGCCCCTTCTACACCCACAAGCTTATTATCAAGCCCGCCAAAGAAGTAGCTCAGTTTGTCTGGATCGAGGCCAAGCTGATGCAGGATGGTGGCGTGCATGTGTTTTACATGAAACACATCGTCCACGGCCCGACTGCCAATTTCGTCGGTGGTTCCAACGCTGACTCCTCCCTGTATTCCACCCCCTGCCATCCACGTGGTAAAGCCATAGCTGTTGTGGTCCCGACCACTGCCTTTCGCATATTCCGCGGTTGGCTGTCGCCCGAATTCGCCGCCCCAAACGATCAGCGTTTCGTCGAGTAGATTGCGATCCTTCAAGTCCTGCAGAAGACCGGCGATAGGCTTATCCGTTTCGCCCGCATGCAGATTGTGATTGCTTTCCATATCTGTGTGGGCATCCCAGTTATCGTCGTTATGGGCCCCCCCTGAGTAGATCTGGATGAATCGGACGCCGCGTTCAACCAGTCTGCGAGCCAACAGGCACTGTCGACCGAATTTTGCGGAGCGAGGATCGTCGAGACCATACAAACTTTGTGTCGCCTGAGTTTCCTGAGCGATATCAACTGCCTCAGGTGCCTCGGACTGCATGCGGTAAGCAAGCTCGTAGCTGGCAATTCTGGCGGCCAGGTTTGAGTTATCTACTCGAGTCGCCAGATGCTGCTCGTTGTATTGCCGGAGGGTGTCCAGCAGCTTCCTCTGTGCTCCCCCAGCCAAGGCATCGGGAGGCGAAAGATCCAGAATTGGATCACCATTTGATCGCATCAACGTAGCCTGATAAGTCGCGGGCATATACCCGCTGCTCCAGTTCTTCGCGCCACTGATCGGGCCTCCCCGAGGATCCAGCATCACGACAAACCCGGGCAGATTTTCATTCACACTTCCCAGGCCATAGTTCACCCAGGAACCAAGGCAGGGATGGCCGCTGAGAATCTTGCCTGAATTCATCATCAACATGGCCGAGCCATGTATGGGGGAATCCGCAGTCATCGAATGAATGAAGGCGATGTCATCGACCTTCCTGGCCAGATGTGGAAACAGATCGCTGACCCACTTTCCACATTCACCGTACTGCTGAAACTTCCAGCGTGGTTCTACGATCCGGCCCTGATTCTTATGGCCCCCCCGGCCAAAGGTCTTTACTTCAATTGTCTTGCCATCCATCCCATACATGGAGGGCTTGTAGTCGAAGGTATCGACATGGCTGGGCCCGCCATACATGTAAAGAAAAATAACGCTTTTAGCCTTGGGGGCAAAATTCGGGGGCTTCGGAGCAAGTGGATTCTGCCAGCCCGTGACACCATCGGCGGCCACGGTTTGCTGATCGAAAAAGCCGTCCTGCTGCAGCAGCCCGGAAAGGGCCACTCCGGTAAACCCAGCGCCGGTTTGCCACAGCATTTCGCGACGCGTACGTCCACAAAAGTTTTGCATCAGATCTCTGTTCCAGATTAATCGAGATAAATGAATTCGTTCAGATTCAGTGCGACCAGGCAGAAGTAGACGCGAGCCTGTTCGACTGTCATTCCATATTCGGACGAAAGTGATTTGATGAGATCCAGCCCGCGTGTGATTTCGTCTTCTGACGGGTGCCTTTGCAAAACACGGCTCAATGCCAGCTTCACCTGTGCGGGCAATTCGCTGCCCGCTTCTTCAGTCAGCAGTACTGCAAACTCAGTCGCCTGTTCATGAGCAAAATCGCTGTTCATCAATCCGAGTGCCTGCGTTGGCTGTGTTGTTGCAAATCGCACGGGACACGACTGATCGGTATCGGCAAAATCGAAGGCTTCCAGAACGGGATCGAGCAACGATCGTTTCACATGGATATAAATGCTGCGACGTGCCCGTTCTTCAGCGGTCGATTCTCCCCAACCAGCACCAGGGCGAGACTGACCTGCCATGACTTCCGCCGGGATCTTTGTGTAGATGCTGGGGCCGAACATGGATTGTGAATTCAGCGTGCCATTTGCCCAGAGGATCGAATCCCGAATCTCTTCCGCCGTCAGTCGTCGCATATCGAATCGCCAGAAAAGTTCATTGGTGGGGTCCGCAGCGAGGCATTCGTTGCGCGGCGCGGAGCTCATTTGGTATGCAGCGGACATCATGATTAACCGATGCATCTGTTTGATCGACCAACCCTCTTCCACAAATTTCGCGGCCAGCCAGTCCAGAAGTTCAGGGTGACTTGGCTTGTTACCCTGAAACCCAAAGTCACTTGAGGATCGTACGATGCCTCGACCAAAGTGATATTGCCAGATCCGGTTTACCATGACACGAGAAGTCAGTGGATTGTCCGGGCTTGCAATCCAGTTCGCCAGTACTGTACGTCGACCGGACGACTGAGCTCCCTCAGCCATTTGAGGAATCACAGCGTCGGGCGGAGAAAGAACTTCGGGAAATCCCGGGACAACTTCATCACCCGGTGCCTGCGGGCTGCCCCTGAGCAGGACGAACGTCGGCTTGTATCGGGTATCTTCTTTGACGCACAACGCCTGTCCCAATCCACTGGGACGATGTTCACGGAGATAGTTGCGTCTTTGAGTCAGGGACGCATATCGTTTGACTTCACGCTCTGTCAGCAGGCCTCCGGAACGCTTTTCAACCAGGGCAACGCGATTTGTTTCGTATTGGAATTCGTCGTTTTCAACACCATTCAAATCGGCTTGAATTCTTGATTCGATGCGAGCCAGAAATTGCTCAATGTCCTTCATTTCTTTCTCATAACGCTGCATTGCGGCGGCATGCAGTGAGCTGTTTTCCGGACGTTCAATATCCACAACGGAAGCTGCTTTGACCGACTCTTCCGAACGTTCACCGTATCTGCGCACGTTGCGAAAGAAAGCCAGCATTCTGTAATAATCGCGCTGCGGCATTGGATCAATTTTGTGATCGTGGCATCGCGCACAATTGATTGTCAGGCCCAGAAAAGTCTGGCCAGTTGTCGTCAGGATGTCGTCAATATCGTCATAAAAAGCGAGTTCAGGATCGACAGGTTCGTCGTCCCATCGGCCGAGACGGTAATAGCCGGTGGCAATCAGACTGTCAGCGTTTCGATCAGGAAGTTCATCTCCTGCTAACTGCTCCGTGATGAACTGGTCGTATGGCTTGTTGTCGTTGAACGACTGGATGATATAGTCACGATATCGCCAGATATGCGGCTTCAGTCCATCTCGTTCGTAACTATTGGTTTCTGCATATCGGACCAGGTCCAGCCAATGCCGTCCCCATTGTTCGCCGTAGTGTGGCGAATCCAAAAGTCGCTCCACGACCGCGGCCCACGCTGCCTCCGAAGGATCACTGGCAAAGGCTTCAACTTCATCGAGTGAAGGTGGCAGACCTGTCAGGTCATAGTAGGCCCGCCGAATCAGTTGCCGTGGCTCCGCCCGCGGCGAAGGTTGCAGACCGGCAGCTTCAAGTTTCTGCAGAATGAAATGATCGATTTCGTTCTTTGCCCATGCCCCCTGTGCATTGGGGACAACCGGTACGCGAACTGGTTGAAACGACCAGAATTTCTTCGTTTCCTCGTTCACCCTGGGCGGGCCGGGCTCGTGGTGAACTTCGATTTGTTCCAGATCCCGAGGCCAGGGAACTCCCATCTGAACCCATTTTTCAATCGATTCGATCTGCGCCGGCGACATTTGCCCGGTCGGAGGCATTTCGTAACCTTCAAAATTGACCGCCATCACCAGCACGCTCGCCGTGTGGTCTTTCAGGTCTACCGCTGACCCCGATTCGCCTCCCTTCAGAATTCCTTCCCGTGTTGTCAGATCGAGTTCACCTTTGGGCTCGCTGCCGGAATGACATTTCAGGCAGTTGGATTTCAAAACCGGCAAGACCTTTTGATTGAAGTGGTCCAGCTGATCCGCTGTGAACTCACCGGATTGCGGAGATTGGGCTTCGTCGGCCAGTAAGCCGCGAAAACTCAAACTCAACAAGCCAACCAGAAGGAGCGAGGAAAAGTACGTTCGGTTCATAGAGTCGTCAGTCGATAACAGCTATCGTGCGGGCGAATAAGTGATGTCTGAAGGGATATCGGGGCAGGGGCTGCAAATCATACCCACCAGCCTTGCCGCTGTGAGCAGCAAAGGTGCCGTGAAATGAAGTGGAAGCTGACAGACCCGGATAACCGTTCGTCTCTCCTGTCGTCAGCAAAGTGAAGCAGCGACCGGATTCTACCGGATTCGATGGATTGTTTCCAGGCTTTGTCCTCCGGAGTTCCCCCGGTCGCAGGGGAAGATTCATCTCGATCTTTGCGATAAAATCTCTGCCAAAGCTCCGTTTCTTCAGGAAAATCACGCATGCCCAACTCGGTAGAGAACCAGTTTCCTGCCAAAGCGATCCTTGGACTGGATATTGGCACAACCAGCATTTCCGGAGTGTTGATTTCTGAAGCAGGGGAATTGCTCTCATCAGAAACAGTGACGCATCACGCGGCCGTTGAGGGCCAGCCAGCTGACGTGTCAGAGCAGTCGCCAATTGCGATCATGAATGCAGCCGTGGAAACATTACGACGATTGGCTGGCACGGCAGGCTCACATCAAATTGTCGGCATTGGTCTCACCGGACAGATGCACAGCACAGTCCTGCTGGACAGCCATCTCAACACCATTGGTAACGTCATCACGTGGCAGGATCGCCGATCACTCCGACCTGAACCGTCCGGCAATACCCTGCTCAGCCAGCTTCAGGCAAACGCCACAACAGCTGCAATGGTTAACACAGGGTGCCGGCTTTCTGCGGGCTATCTTGGAACGACACTTTACGCGCTAAAGGAATTGGGGCAATGGCCGGTCGAAACAGCAAAAGTCTCCTTTGTAGCGGACTGGATGGTTTCGCAACTGACCGGGCAACCACCTGTAACAGATCGATCGCACGCCGCTTCCTCCGGTTTATTTGATCTGGTGGAGGACCGCTGGAGCCCGTCCCTGTTAATCGCAGCCAACATCAAGGGAGATCTGCTTCCGGAAGTCCGTGACAGTGGCGTCGCAGTCGGGATCCTCAACGATGCACTGGCGGCCCGGACAGGACTGCCCGCCGGAATACCGGTCTGCAATGCCATCGGAGACAACCAGGCTTCTGTTCTCAGCTGTTTGCCCGACGATCCTCAAACCCTGTTGATCAACATTGGAACAGGAGGCCAGATCGTTTGGCGTTCGGAAAACTTCCTCCGCCTGGATGTCCTTGACACTCGCTATCTTCCGGCAGATACATCCGCTGGAGCCGGTCGTTTCATGATGGTCGGAGCTGGACTCTGCGGTGGGGACTCCCTGGCGTGGGTCAATCGCACCATTCGCAAATGGCTGAACGCCTTCGGGTACGAATGGACTGACGAGCAGATCTGGGATTCTCTGCACGAACAGATGAAGGCAATTCCCACGAACAACGGGCTGACCTGCACGCCCTTCTTTCGCGGGACTCGTCAGAACCCGGCCTTACGAGGCACGTTCACGGGCATCGACAACGACAACTTCACCCCGGCACAAGTGGCTGCAGGGGTGCTTAACGGAATCGCGCAATCCATGTTCGACGTTTACGCGGAGGCCGGACGCCACGAAGTCTATCCAGTGCAGGAAATTGTTATGTCTGGTAATGGCGCTCGCAGGAACCCACGCCTGGTCGAGGCAGTCGAACGATGTTTCGGAGTCCCCGTTCGCGTCGCACAGCACCCGGAAGAAGCTGCAACCGGAGCTTCCATGCTTGCTGGTTCGCGACTTGGAGTCTGGCCTTCCGTGACTGCCATCAGGAAAATGATGACCCCGTAATAAAGATTCTGCCGGCGACGGAAGGTTGTCGTCTGAGAACGAGCAAACGATAACGATCTCAGAACCCAACCGGACTGTAATTCGGCGAATCGACGTCAATGGCGGGCGGCCCGTCGAAGTGCTCATCTATGAACCGATCCCAGCTGTCACGTGTCTGCTGCGATACAAGCGAGCTCATTGAACTCTCGCAATCGTTACACATCATGACAGGACTTTGTCCGATCGCGCTGGTTTGCAGGACAAGCTTTGCTGCTGAAAACAGCCCGGCCAGTGAGTAGCGGTGACAGGTTTCACGAGGACACTCACACATCACGCAGTAATTCAGACATCGGTCGAGCAATATTTCGTCCGTCATCGGATTCGTGGGACCTTCGTCATCGCCCGGGCATTCGGTATCCACGGGATTCATATCCGACCCGATGACTCTGGCCCGAAAACATTCGGCCATTCGGGAATGCAGGGCGGCAGTACTTTCCCTGGAAAAAGTCTCAGTCAGTCGACCTCGACAATCACTGCACATCGCCATTTCGAAAACATGCTCACCCGCCACAATGCGTTTTTGAATCGTATAGACAAAGGAAGAATCAAGCGATTTTCCGCAATCCACACATTCAACAAAAGGACCGTCCAGATACGTCGACTTGAATAATTGCGGTATTGGTAAGAAACGCAGTCCCGGCGGAAGCATATTCAACTCCACAAGCCCTCGATCATCGCCCGTGCAATTGCATTGCAGCTCAATGAGGCTCCACGATTCTATGGAGCAAACCACTACGTACACAAGTCGTGGCTGCCTGTTTGGTCACGTGCGGGCCGACGGTCATCCGCTGCAATGGAGGGACCATTCACGCCACAGAGCGCCACAACAGGCCAGATACTATAGAGATGTTAAGTCGGTCGTGGCCGGAGTCCGGAGACCATCTGAAGCAACGAATTCCCGGCACGAGCGATGCTCAGTCTTTGACTCAGACGCCCGTGGACCCTACCATTTTTTGTAATGGGCGGCGTCTGGTTCGTCATCGATGTCTCTTCCTGTCTCTCAAGCTATCGGGCAAGTGATCCCCACAGGCTCAGACGCCCAATTTCGCGGTTTGTATCGATTATCTGTCACTTTTCAGTTGTAGGTCCGTGCTGGGTGATGGTCGCAACGGGTACGGCTGAAATGGAAAGCCGGAACCTCGTTTAGAGCTGAATTCGACGCGATTCGAATCTATCGCGGCGTAAATTGAAATGGTTGGTTCTTTGAAACTGGTTGCGAATTTTGGCTGGTGGTCGCATGCCCTCGCGCGTCGAATCAGATTTAATCGAAGGTCGTCCGATTTCTGCGGACGTCCCGCTGTCTGAACGTCCGCTCGTGGCCGATGGCGAGAACACCGTCATCACCTCTCCCGAAAAGCGTCGGACAGAGCCAACGGCGGAGCTTCAGGCTCCGGAGGCTCTTCGGCAGCGATTGTTTCCCGCAAATGGTCTCCCCAACGGCGAAGAATCCGGCATCCAGCTCGCCCACTATGAAATTCGGGAAAGGCTTGGCTCGGGTGGCATGGGCGCTGTTTTCAGAGCGACGGATCTGGAGCTTTCTCGAGATGTAGCTCTCAAGATACTTCATCCGGCATCCGCAGCAGATGCCTCACTGGTAGCCCGATTTCGAAATGAAGCAAGAGCCTGTGCTCAGCTGAATCACGATAACATTGCCCGCGTCTATTTCACGGGCTTCCAGGATGGTTTTCACTTTATCGCCTACGAACTTGCCGACGGCATCACAATCAAGGAACTGATCCAGCAAAGCGGCCAGATGACGCCGGATGAAACCGTCAACTATGCAATTCAGGTCACACTGGCTCTGAATCACATTGCGGCAGCTGGCATTGTCCATCGTGATATCAAGCCGTCGAATATCATGAGGACTCCCACTGGCCGCGTGAAGGTCGTGGATCTGGGACTCGCCAGACGTGACATCACCGACAGCATCGGAGATATCACTGTCGCTGGCACAACGCTCGGTACATTCGACTACATTGCCCCGGAGCAGGCCCGCGACCCAAGCAAGGCGGACATACGCAGCGACATCTACTCGCTGGGATGCACGATGTACCACATGCTGACAGGACAACCTCCCTATCCGGATGGCAATGCCTTTCAGAAGATGCTGGATCATCAGGGAAAATCGCCACCAGACCCCAGATCCATCAATGCCCGAATCAGCCCGGAACTGGCCGCAGTGCTGAAGAAGATGATGGCAAACAACCCGGACGCCCGATATCAGGCCCCCGCTCTCCTGCTGTCCGATCTGCTGCAGCTTGCGCGATTGATGGGTTTACAAAGCATACCTGCGGAAGGAATTGTGTGGCGACGTGCAGGGCCGGTGATCACGCGCCAGCCGGTTGGAGCCATCTGGGTATTTGCTTCGGTTCTGGTCATTTGTCTCACAGCCTTCGTGATGGATCGCTATCCGTCCCGAACACTTCAGACTCCAGTATCCGACGCCCTCGCGGAATCGACTTTTCAGGCAACGCCCGTTGACAGCTTTAGCAGCGACGCCCCCCCTGAAACCAGCAACGATGATGCCTCCACGTTCAAATCGACAACAACCGGCGCTGACGCACCCGGCGTGCAGAATGCTCCCACAGAAATGGCAGACAATGTGAATCTGCTTCAGCAGGCAGCAAGTCCGCTTCGACATATCTGGCCTTCCACGCCACTGGATGCGATCGCGCACATCGGACGTGAAGCTTCCATTCGGCGGATGAACGTTCCGCAAGCTTCACTGGCAGAATCCGCAGCGGAGGTTTCTGCCGAAAATCCGGGAGCATTCTTACTACAACGAGAGGGCGGGGATGTGCAATCGTTCCTGACACTGAACGGGGCCGTCGCCGACGCAAAATCCGGAGACGTGATTCTGCTCAAGTACAACGGACACCCACAGGAAATAGTGGCTCAGCCTGCGGTAAAGATTTCCGGACTGAATCTGATCATTCGCGCTGCGGACGGCTTTCGGCCGACCCTCGAATTCGACGGCAGCAGCGCAGGAGCAGTTTCCCGGACGGAAATGTTCACGCTTCGAAACAGCAGTACTCTGACAATCCGGGACATTGACCTGAGAATGGTTATGCGAGAAACAGTGGCGACGGACCGCTGGACCATGTTTCGAATGGATGGAGCCAATCGACTGTCGCTCGAAAACGTTTCAATTGACTGCCGGAACCCAATTCAGCAGCCCGCAAGCGTCATTGAAATGACAGATCCACCATCCATTTCAGACGAAACGACCGGGACGTATATCACATTGAATCGCGTGGTCTGTCGTGGTGAAGCTCAGGCAGTCCGCATTAGCGGGCAGCCCCAGGGGCGAATCATGATTCAGCAATCCGCGTTCGCGCTTGCTGGCAGTTTGATTCAGAACTTCGGCAGTGCGACCATGCTACAGACTGCCGGTTCCCTGGAAGTCAGCCTGCAGCATGTGACAACTCTTCTGTCCCATCCCCTGATTGTGATGCGTGACAGCGATGACACCAGTGGCCGCGGGCCGCAGAGAACGCTGCCCGGCTTGAACGTTATCAGTGATGGGTGTGTCTTTGCTTCGGCCAGCCCGGAGGAATCGCTGGTGATTTCCAGCGGAAACTCATACCTGGACGATATGCAATCTACCCTTTCGTGGACGGGTTTTACCAACCTGTACTGCGGATATTCGACGCTCTGGCAAATCGACACCTCGGATATGGATTTCAACGGCAGTCGAATATTCGACATGGCCCAGTGGCGTCAGTACTGGGAGAATCGCAGTGATGGCGAAGAGAGCAGTGGATACCTGCTGACCTCGGACGACAGTATCTGGCTCGACTACGGAAGTAGTCGGGCTCGGCTGACAGATCCCGCAACAGTAACGTCTGAGAACTTTCAGCTGAATCCACTGCTGTTCCAGAACGAGGGTGGGCGTTTTCCAATGGCTCGAGACGGCATACAACCCGGTGCAGTCATCCTGCGACTTCCCTCGTTCCCGCTACGTCGGACCTCCACACCTTCGGCCGCCGGCACGGTTTCATCCACAACTGCAGACCGGATCGATGCCACCGAGGAAAGTGATGTTCAGTAAATCCCCGCGAACGGCACTTCATCTTCAATTAAGGTTTGGTTGTTAGCATACCGGGGCACGTGGATCCAGATGTTGCATTCCATCGTCTGGCTGTTTGCTGATTCAGCTTTGATTCCGAAAGTCCGAACAGATGCGAGTTCTGGTTGTCGAAGACGAACCGGATTTATTACGAATCGTCGCACAGGCGCTGCGTGAAGAAGGATATGCGGTTGATGAAGCAGCCGACGGAGAAGAAGGGCTCTACAAGGCACGAACTTGGACCTACGACGCTGTTATCCTGGACCTGCTGATGCCACGTCTCACGGGATGGGAAGTTCTTCAGCAACTGCGGAAAACGCACACAACGCCCGTCATGATTCTCACCGCTCGTGACGGAGTCAGTGACCGAGTTCGCGGCCTGGATGCTGGTGCCGATGACTATCTGCCAAAGCCATTTCATCTGACAGAACTCAAGGCGCGACTTCGAGCATTAATTCGTCGTTCCTCGGGACAGGCGACATCTCAGATTCAGGTGGGTGATCTTCTGATAGACACCGCCGCAAAAACGGTGGCTCGATCCGGCGATGAGATTGTTTTGACGGCGCGAGAGTTTTCTCTTCTGGAATTGCTGGCTCTGCATCGTGGCAAAGTGGTATCGCGTTCAACAATCTACGATCACATGTTTGATGAGAATGACGAGAGCATGTCAAATCTGATTGATGTGCACATGTCGAATCTTCGGAAAAAGCTTGGCAAAGACTTCATAACCACCCGACGCGGGCAGGGATACCTGCTGCATGAGTAGTTCAATTCGAACCCGACTTCAATGGTGGTACGGATGCGTCTATGTGGCAGCGATCCTCGTGTTCGGCTGTTTGGTTTACTGGCGCACAGACCGCGACGCGCACGCCCGCGTCGCGCAGCATGTTGTTTCCGCGGCGGAGTATCTGGACGCAAGCCTGAGAACCTCGCCTCTGCTGCGGGGACCACAAGATCGCGGGTTTCGACCAGATTCACCTCCTTCTCCGCCACTCCCCAAAAGTGGAGGACCGCGAGGCCTTAGCGAACGTGATTCCGCAAACCGTGATTCCGGTCCTCGTCGCGATATCAACCCGGGCCCACTGTTGCCTGAACACTTGAGAATGGACCGACCGATGGGGCCAATGCCCAGAGGCCAGAGACCGGTTGATGAACCTCCGACCGAGAATCGTAGCGATTCTGCGATGAACAGTTCCCCTGACGACAACATCCAGAGGAGACCTCACCTGCAGCCACATCCCGGTGGCCAGATGAACCAGGATGCCTACGTGGAATTTGTAGTCTGGAATAGCAGGGGGCAAATTCTGGTATGCGACGGAGACTTACTCACCCCCAGGCTCACAAAACAGGCTCCACCTCTGAATCGTGGCGTCGCGAGCGAAGTTGTGTTCGAAAGGAATTATGTCCAGGCGGTCCGCCGAGGGCCGAACAACACAACGATTGCGACAATCCGCTCTACTGAGGCTGAATTTGCCCGAGTGCGTGAATTCGGATTTCAGATGGGCGCCATCGGGCTAACACTCTTGGTCGTTGGTTTGTTTGGCGGCTGGTGGATATCGGGGCGCATTGTCCAGCCCATTGCTGAAATGGCAGCGACAGCTTCCGGGATTTCGGCCAATCGCCTGGCGATGCGGATTGACGTTGCGAGACTGGATGCAGAACTCATGCCACTTGGGGGTGTTCTGAATCAGGCATTTGAGCGATTGCAGAAATCATTCGAGCGATTGACGCAGTTCACGGCCGACGCTTCACACGAGTTGCGTACGCCTCTGGCCGTGATTCAGTCACAAATTGAACTAACGCTCTCCAGGCCTCGTTCCGCCGAAGATTATCGGCAGACTCTTCAGACATGCATTGCCTCGACACACCGACTGCAGTCAATGGTGGACGGTCTGCTCCTGCTCGCCAGGGCCGATGCAGAACGATTGGACCTGGCACAACAAACGGTGGATCTGCGAATCATTGCAGAGGACGTCTGTGTTCAACTTCAGGAGAAGGCCCGACAATTGGATATCTCTCTGGAATGCGCGACCCCTGAAGAGCCGGTTTTCGTTCGGGGAGACGCATCCTTCCTGGCGCGTGTGCCATTCAATCTTGTGGATAATTCAATTCAGCACACCCCACACGGTGGCCAGATTCATATTGAAGTCCTTTCTGCCCCGCCCCACGCCACACTCACTGTGACAGATCACGGCCCCGGTATTCCGGCAGAACATCAGGCGCACCTGTTTGATCGTTTTTACCGAGCCGACGTCGCTCGGTCGCGCAGGCATGGTGGAAGCGGACTCGGCCTGGCCATTTGCAAATCCATTGTCGAGGCGCATGGTGGAACGATTGAATGTCAATCGCGAGTCGGTCAGGGTGCCACGTTTGTCGTTCAGTTGCCGTTGAGAGAAACGGGAGCGTCAGAAAACACACACGGGCCTTCAGAAGCCGAACACACGCAGACGGGGTGAATCAAAACACGGCTGAGGGACGGAACGGATTCTTCCCCACAATTCTCTGACTTCGGCTACTGGCAATGCTGGCATTGTCGATGTGAAGCTTTCAGTCCCACCTTTCAACTGTCCGCCTTGCTGAGGCCAATGGTCGAAAAATCGCCGAAACGCTTCCTCGCGATACCTGCGACGAACATGGATGGGGTCGAGGCCGTACCAATTCGGCTCCGGCTGAACAAACGAAGCCTTCCATTGGCGTGCCTCATTCTGAACCAGCTCATCCAGCAGATTTGCGTTCCGCTGGACATCGCGCAGTTGCAATCCTGAACCCGGAAACAAAATCGCGCGAGCGACTGAGAAGCGGATCCGGGAGAGATTGTTGACGGAATGCAGGGGCAAGCCGGTAAAGACCAGATGACAATCCGGATTCCAGTCCATCAATTGTTCGATGCAATCACGAATGGAAGTCATCACGTTGTCCGGGCTGCGGCCGTATACCAGGTCATTACCGACGTCGGTGAACAGTACCAGCGGAGGATACTCGGGTTGAGGATATTGCTGCCGGAGCGAGTGCCAGATACCGCACTTTGAAATCCCCGGCAGCCTTCGAAACCCGAAAGCGCTCCAATCGACGTAGGATCGTCCCATTCCAAGCGACGCAAATACGTCCACGGCCCGGTCCACACGTGAGGTCAGTGCTCGCAACAGTGGCTTCCAGCCGATTGTGAGATTGCTGGCCCCCAGAAGAATCACCGGCTGCCGACTACAATGCGAATCGCATGCGTCTGCGGATTCCACTGCCAACTCAGAAGAGGTGTGGTTCACGGTGAGGCCACAGGTTGCATGAGGAACAACGAAATTGCAATGTCACGGCGACAATTTGCGCATGTTTGGCTCGGGCAATTCCTAAACTGCAGACGGCAAAACAACCGGGCAATCAGGCTCCCCTTGAAGACTGCGAACCCTGACGCTCCTGAATTCCGGATAAGCGACGCTGATACGTGATAATCACGGATTCAAATCACTCTAATCCTTCTTCAGCAACTCCTTATATCGCTTCTGGAACTTTTCAACTTTCGGGCCAACCACAAACTGACAATATGGCTGACGGGGATTCAGCTTGAAGTAGTCCTGATGATAATCCTCAGCAGCATAGAACTTCGTTAGCTCTTCGAGAGTTGTCACAATCGGAGCGTCGAAGTCGTCCGACTTGTTCAACTCTGCAATGACCTTTTCGGTAATCGTTTTCTGTTTTTCGTCGTGGTAAAAAACAGCCGAACGATACTGCGTACCAACATCGCCTCCCTGTCGGTTCAGGGTCGTTGGATCATGGGTATGGAAGAAGACGTCCAGCATCTGTTCGAACGTGATGACAGTTGGGTCGTAGTCAATTTGTATACATTCGGCGTGGCCGGTTAATCCCGTGCAAACCTGCTTATAGGTCGGGTTGGGAATCGATCCACCAGCATAACCCGACTTCACGGCGACGACGCCTTTCAGCCGCAGGAAAACGGCTTCCGTACACCAGAAGCAGCCTGCGGCGAACGTCGCCTTTGCGAGCTTTCCAGACTTTTCTGGTGCGTCGCCATCAGCTTCAGGTGTTGCATTGTCTGAGATGGTCATTGGGTCCATTCCTTTCGCCAATCCGGTCCTGGATTTTGGCATCACCAAAAGTTATTTCCTGACGAATTACTCTACGAATCTGACAACGACATGCAGTCTGACGAATTCGACACAACTTGCCAACGTTTGAGATTCAGAAACCGCTGAACCTTCGGGTGATGTAACGAATATTCTTCGAGGACTGATGAAGGTTTCACGCAAATGGGGAATCCCTGCGTGATTGAGAGCCCCCCGAAATCCGCGTCCAAACTGGGCCCAAACATGACTGAATTTCAGCGAATCCAGGCAGTCCGTTGAAAGGAGGGGCGGGGCGTAACAAGGAACTCCGACGATTACTTCTTACCGCGGTCCTGCGCCAATTTGCGGCGGTAGTTTCGAATGAGCTCCGCATATTCACTATCAATGACTTCTCGCCCCTGTTCCGAAAGACCGTCTTCTAAATCATCATTTAATTCCGGATTAAACCACCCTCTGCCCCTGCCAGCCGTCCTACCGGGAGTTCGTCCGTCGAACAATTGATCGTTTCCTGTCCCTGCTTTTGCCTTGCCGGATGCCCCCGGGGACTCCTGCATTTGCCCGGGAGTCATGTCCGCGGGCAAAACACCTTTGGCAGCATTCTGTAATGCCTCAGCTGCCTTTGACAAATTGTCCGTGGAATGCGTCATACCGTTGGCATCAGCACCGTTGGAGCCTGCCTGGTTTTCCTGCTGGGCACCGGAATCTGAGGTTGATGCAGCATCGGCCCCCTGCGTTCCCTGAGATCCGGGCTGCTGTCCGGAGCTTTGCTGGGCCGCATCTCCTGGTGATTGCTGTCCCTCACCCGCCTGAGATTGCTCCTGTCCGGGCTGGCCCTGTTGAGCTGATGGCTCATCGCTGGCTTCGGTGCCGGAAGCAGGATTCGGACTGGACTGATCGCCTGCTGGACTGGATTGATTTCCCTGACCTGGCCGTTCGGCTTGCTTCAAATTGTTCAGAGCATCCGTAACGCTGTCACCGACTTCGGACGGGATAACCGGATTTGAATCCTGCGGTCGCTGACTACCCTGTTGAGCCAGCTGCGCTGCCCGATTGAGTTGCCCCGCCGCCTCATGCCCCGATTGGGAGGCCTGCTGAAGTTGAGATTGTCGGAGCTGCTCTGAAGCCTGATTTGTGGAGTCCGCCGCTTCAGCAGCCGCTCGCGCCGCTTCCCCTGCCTGACGCCCCTGTTGCTGCGTCCCCAAAGCTTCAAGATTCAGCCGTTCCGCCAGTTCATCCAGCTGCGCAGGCAACGACTGCGTTTCGTTTGTCAGTCTTTGCTGCGAGGATTGCTGCGCACCGAGCTGGGCAGCATTGTCCTGCTGAAGTCGATCGAAGACATCTGCCAGTTGATTCAACTCTGCGGCGATTCCAGTGAGCTGACTTTGCTGATCGGGCATCCCACCATCTTCAATTTGCGAAACGACCTGACGAGCCTGATCGGCCGACTCACGCATTGATCCGGCAGCTTTCGAAAACTGACCAGCGTCTGCTTCGCTAATCGACTGTCTCGCTTTATCAGCAGCGGCCTGAGCGGCCGTTTTCGCGTCAGGGGGCGAAGCACTCTGCTGAACATCTTCTGCGATTTCAGCCGATGCATCGACCAATTGCCGCAACCTCTGAATCAGATCTTCTTCGACCGATGCTTGCGAGCTTCCCGGAGCTCTTTCCTCAAGCGACCCACTGGTTCGAGCTTGATTATTCTGATCGTCATTTCGCGATGTTTTCTGAGCACCGTCCTCGTTTGGATTCTGCTGACTCAACCCACGGGATTCTTTCAATTGTTCAATCTGCTGCCGAACGTCAGACAACTGCTTTGCAATTCTTCTGGCTTCTTCTGATGCCTTTTCCTGTTCACTGCTGCCGGTGTCTGGCGCGGCATCCGCTTCTTCGGAGCGAGGGGAATCGGCCCGGTCGGCGTTTGAGGCAAGCTGGCTGGCGGATTGCCTCAGTTGCTCTTCAAGCTTTTCAAGGTCCTGCTGAGCATCCTGCAGATCACCCTGCCTGAGCGCGCGGATCGCGTCATCAATCGAAGATGAACTCGCCTTTGCAGTTGCTTCATCCGTTTGTGGATCGAGCGGCCCTGCGGCGGCCTGCTGAAGCTCCTGAAGTTGCTGCTGGATTTGTTGTGCTTCGTTACGCATCTGCTGAAGCCGGTCAGCAAGGTTCGAGGCATCACGAGCTGCATCGCGTGACTCTTCCGCCACCCCGTCAGCGACCTGTTGCTGATCCTCTGCAAGCTGCGCAGCCTTCTTGCCGATTTGTTCCAGCTTCTCAAGTTGCGATCGACGAGCAGCCTGAAGCAATTCATCCCGTCGCTTCAACAGGTCTTCGAGATCGCTCGCCAACTGTTTCTGCTCTTGCTGAATGTGCTCTTCACGGTCCTTTAGTTCTTTTTCGAATTCATCCTGTGTCTGCCCCGGCTCCGGCTGATTTCCTTCTCGGTCCTGCTTCAGCTCCTGCGATTGTCTCGCAAGCTCTTCAGCTTCCAGGGCAAGCCGATTAAGTTCCGTCAGGTCCTGTTCAATTTTTGCTCGTTCCTGATACTGCTGAATGACCCGTTTGAGTCGATCACGTGCCGCATGAATGCCATTGATACCGTCCTGGAGGGATTTGGCAGCTTCATCACGTTGTTTCGGTATGGCATCGTTCAGTGAATTTGGTATGTCGAATCGAACGGCACCGCCAATCTCCGCCAACTCTTCCGCAATATCGTGGAGGAGTGGATGTGTCGCAATCTCCGCAGCAATCTCCTGAAGTCGACGCCCCTGTAGCTGCTCCTTCTCGCTTAGAGATCGAATTCCATCCCGAGTAGTCTTGTCCCAC
>JAGQQE010000059.1 GCA_020426345.1 Planctomycetaceae bacterium | reverse complement strand
TGTCCATACGTCCGTCGCCGTTGACATCGCCGACTCCCAGACCATGACCAAACGGCTTGGGGGCCGTCGCGGCGCTGATGCTGTGGAAGGTCCAGGCTTCCAGCGGCTTGCCAGCGGCAGGAAGGTAGTAACCGTAATGCCCGTCCCGCGTGCAGATCAGTTCGGGAATTCCATCGCCCGTGATATCGGCGAATTGTGGAGCTTCATTGCTGACCTGATCCGCTACGGTGAATTTTTCCCAGAGCGAATCCAGGTTGTTTCGACCGGGATTGCGATACACGTAGCCGGGAGTGCCGGGGAAGCCAGCCGTCAGAACGTCATTGTTGCCATCACCATCGAAGTCATAAACCCAGTGAAAGAAGTGATCCGCATAGCCCTTCATGTTCTGCGGGACAGCCGGATAAATCTCGTGCTTCTTTTCAAAAGCCGGGCCCTCATACCAGTGCGGCCCGTAAACCGCGTCACCGTGCCCATCACCGTTGATGTCTCCGGCGCCAGCACCCTCGGAAAAATAGATGTCCGAAAGTTCGACGCGTTGGAACTCGTCCAGCCGGTGGTCATCCGCCAGCGCGGAATTGTTCAGTGCAATCGTCAAAAGGCAGGAAACAATTGAGGATGTGGTCAGGCGGGGACAGCACGCGGGCATGGCAGACTTCCGAAGGGAACAAGGTGAGTCGAATACAGGCCAGACAGGCATGATCGCAGAAACGTTTTCTGCATTCGAGCGATGCAGCGAAGATTCTGCCCGTCGCTGTCGACGCCATGACTCACCTTACCCGCAGGAAGTGAACTCGAAAGGAGGAAATCGCCCCTGGTATTACTCCGTAGTCAGCCGTGTATTTGAGATTTGAACGTCGAGGCCGAACTATGCTTCTGATGGTGTACACATCCCCGGCATCCGGTGACAGTTGTCATCAGAAACACCAATTCTTCCGTCTTGGTAAGCAGGCGTGCCTGAACCCATCACTTCATCCGATCGATATGAGATTGACAACGCGGCCCCGTTGCCGCAGGTTGTGGAATCGTTTGCGCAGTCGATGGCGGCGGTGAAAGCTCCTCAGGCACCAGCCGATTTGATGTCGCCGTGGAAACACCTCATGTTCCTCGGGAGCATTCTGATCGCCGGTGTTACAGCAGAGTGGATTCTGGATCAGAAAATCCATCTTTCCGGAGGCAGGGCCCCGGCTCTGCTGACGTTCTTTTCTCAAAACATCGCGATTCTGACCGTCGGATTCGGATTTGCCATTTATGGATGTCTCATTAATCGGCAGCTCAGTCTTCGACTGCGATTACAGGAAGACATGGGCCCGTACAAGCTGAAGGAGCTGTTGGGGACGGGAGGTATGGGTGATGTCTATCTGGCAGAACACCGCCTGCTCAAGAGACTGTGCGCCGTGAAGCTCGTTCGACGCGATCGCGCTGAAAGCCCTCACCTTCTGGAATGCTTCGAACGTGAGGTGAAAGCAACGGCCCAGCTGACACACTGGAATACCATTCAGGTGTATGACTACGGAAGAACAGAGTCCGGTACGTTCTATTATGCCATGGAATACCTGCGAGGCTTGAATCTGCGACAGCTGGTGGATCAGTTCGGTCCGCAACCCGCTGACAGAGTTGTCTTCATCCTGAAGCAGATTTGCGGTTCACTGCACGAAGCTGCGTTAAACGGACTTGTGCATCGCGATATCAAGCCCAGCAATATCTTTCTGACGGAGCGGGGCCACATGTACGATGTCGCAAAACTACTCGATTTTGGACTCGTCCGACCAGCCTCTGAAGAAGGTTTCGATATTCGAAATACCAGGCAGCAATTGCAGGGATCCCCCCGCTATATGTGTCCCGAACAGGCACGTGGTCAGAATTCCGATTGTCGTGGCGACTTATATTCTCTGGGTTGCGTTGCCTACTTTCTGCTGACAGGGCACCCTCCATTTGATGAACGCAACCCTGTGTTGCTGGTTGTCGCTCACGGCACAACGCCGGCGCCTGCCTTCGAGGATATTGGGGTGAAGGTGCCAGCAGACTTGTCTGCCGTCATTATGAAGTGCCTGAATAAGAAGCCCGATGACAGATATCGGACACCGAGAGAGTTACTGACTGCACTCGAAAACTGCACGCAGTGTCAGAATTGGGGATGGGAGTCGGCTGAGCGATGGTGGCGTGAACACCAGGCGAAGCTTCCTTCGGCCGCTACAGATCAGACAGAAACCATCGGACTTACGTCAGTCGAAAACAGGCAGAATCCTGCCCTGGAAGAGCCCGAGGCTACACTCGTTGGTGACAATTGAGACTCATCGCGCAGCGGGTGTGGTGATCAGTTCTTCCAGACTTGCGAACTGTTCAGCAAGCATTTGATCGACCGGGGAGCTCCAGCTCATTAATCCACCGGAAACAGAGCCGCCGACACGGTAAGTCATGTCAATGCGCGTACCACGGTCGTTCTTTGTAAACGTGACAGTCATGACACCGTTGACCGGGTATTCCTGCAGAGGACCCAGACCGCCGGATAGACGAATCTTCTTTCCGGGATTGGCAAAAATAACCTTCATATGCTCAACGAATCCACCGCCCGGCAGCTTCTCAAGAAACGCTCCACCCGGCTTGTCGTCAATTGTCATATTGGTCGCGTCGCCTGAATACGTATGTGCGGAGCTCCACCAGGAGCCCACGCGAACAAAGTGTCGGTACGCTTCGGCTGGCTCCACGGCAACTTGCTGATGGTGTCGGATCGTGAAGCCCGTATCGGCGGCATCAGTCACTTCCGCAGCAGCATGATTCGCTGCACCACAGACGATCACCATCAGAATAAGACCGCGTTTAACGAATGAGGTAACGCTTGGCATCGCTGACTGTCTTTGGATCTTTCTTCTCAAGTTCTGCCAGATGTGCAGCAGCTTTCACAGCGTGCGGTGGATTCACGGGGTCCTGTCCATCGGCGACCGCTGGTTTGTCCTGACTGCAATAATACAAGAACTTAACGATGGCTCTTTTGATGGCCGGAATATTGAATTTCGGATCATCGTACATTTCCATCAATTGATCCTGCACATCCCAGTCTTTCCACCGTGCCAGATCCGCAATCACCAGGTCCGTCATTTCAACGCGAGGCAACAGCAGACGCATGGATTGCTTCAGCCTGTCTTTTGGAAGGCGGTCTGGTTCGTAGGTCCACATGAATCGAAGCGCCTGCATGGAGGCATACGTTTCGCTGAAGGGAAGTTTGATCTCTTCACCCTCCGGGTTGCGGCATGTCTTCGACAGCATTTTCGTGTCTTCCAGAACCTTCAGACCCGCCTCACCTCGAATCAGCAGATACCCGGACATTACGCCTTCGATTCCAAGACGGAAATCGGTGTCGGGTACGACAATTTTCTGTTCCATAGCGGCTGCGTCGTCATCAGTGCCGCACAGTCCCAGCAACAGCCCGTAAAGCCCGATGCGCGTCGCTGATGTCTTCGGATCCATCAGCCACTGGCGAAGCTTCTCGCGCGGCAGCCGATCTTTCAATGGTGTAATCACTTCGTACGGAGCAGCAGCGAATTCCGCATAGGCGTCGTTCGAAATCATCAGGTCCGGGTGTTCCAGGAATTCAATCGCAAAGGCAAGGCGTTCCGTTTGAGCCTCAGGGTCAGTGACCGGAGCGGGAATCTGCGAAAGGTAGTCCCATCCGGATTGCGAAATCTGAGTCGGGACCTGCCAGTCCAGAAGTTGGGCGTCCGGCCCCATCAATGAATACAAGGCTGCTTTGTCGCCGGCGATATACTGCGGAAGTTCAATGGTCTGCCCCACTGCAAATCGCTGACCAACAGACTTGCTGACCTGAACAATCCTGAATTGTGATGACCCCGCTTTGGTCTCTGTCGGTTTATCTCCGCCCAGCCATTTGCCAAGCAATACGTGATCGGACATCTGAAGCTGTTCGGCCATGGACAGCGACGGCGCGTCACAAAAAGGGCACAGCCACGCAGCAGTCGCGGTGGCCCCGGACAGAACAAGGCAAGACAGGGACGCTATTGCGAAAGCGGAACTCTTCATTGGATTCACCCCTGACGCTACCGAAGCACTCGCGCGTCATCAATTCGAAACAGACCGAAGAGTTCCATCTCATTCACGATCGGTTCAATGTGAAACACACCCTCAACGTCGAAGGGCTTCCCTTCGATGTAGTCAGTTTCCGCTCCTTCGGTCAGTGACACCTCAATGATATCGTAAATCTTTGGCTTCCGCACGAAACAACAAATGCCATTGTCCCTAGCCAGCGTAAAGTGGACAACTCCCGTCGCCTGAAACGTCGGGAACATGAATCCACGGATGCGAATGCGCTGCCCATCCAGTGAACTCAACCATTCCGGAAAATGCTCTACGGCATCGACCGGCACGGGTTCCATATTCAGCACCTTGAGCAAGTCAATATCGTCGTAGGTCACTCGCAGTGCATTGCTGCCCCGCTCTTTGCGGAATGTCTTGTGCGGAATCAGAAGTTGAATGGGAAGTGGCTCCGGGGGAGTTTCGGATCCCAGCAGTTCTGCACCAGTGAGTTCTGCACCGGGCATCACTGCGCCAGGGATCACTGCACCGGGGATCACCCCCCCACCCATTCGCTCCGGAACCCCGCTGGTTTGCTGAATTCCCGAGCCCGATTCGGACTCCACCACGTTTTCGTTGCCAGATTCACCAGGACGCTCAGCCGACGCCAAGCTGCCCTCAGATCCATCCGTCGACGTTTCTGTGCGGGTATTGCTGCCCTCATCAGCTGCAGTAACCTCATCAGCTGCAGTGACCTTCTCAGCCGCAATGACGTTCTCCTCAGTCGCCGGGACTGGCTGTTCGATTTCCTGACTGTCGGTGGATGGCGCTGTCGGCGACTCATCCTTTCCCTCAGCGGCGGACGTCAATGAGTCATCAGGGTCTGCGGCGGTCGATTCCTGAATCAGGTCGTTCTCAGATGCGGTGCTTGCGTAATCGACGTAGTTTTCAGAGCTGTCGCTACACCCCAGCACCAGTACAAACCAGCATGTGACAGCAGGAAAGCTGAATTTCCGATTGTCAGGGCGTAGCCATTTTTTCATTTTGGAATATCCCATCGCCACACCTGTCATCCTCCCTGCTCTGCCATCATCAACCGAGGTCGCAAGCAAAGTATTCTTCGATGCATAACGCGGGAATTCAAAGGAAAGTCGGCGGAATAGCCGCCTGATGCCTCCCAAACCCGAAGTCATGCTGCATTAGAACCCTGTTTGTGCCTCACCTACCGTGGCGTCCTCGATGATGTAAACCGCTTCATCCTCACCGGCATCCAGATTGACTCGCAGAGTACCAGCCACGGCAACCATGCTGGTGTACGCGTCGGTGGAAGTTCCTTTGGAAAGCACCACATTCATCATATCGTAGGGTTGTGCTTTTCCGCCAAAACAGCATTCACCGTTATCCTTCAGCAATGTGAATTCTGTCAATCCGGAACTGCTTTTCGTCTGCCACATAAAACCCTTCAGGAAGATCTTCTGATCCACCAATGGCAATACATCCGGGTGAAGCTTCCGCTTTGATCCAAGATAGATGAACTGCTTGTCCGAAATCTCTCTGGAAAAATTCACTCTCTGAAATCCATCCGGACATTCTGTCGAATAGGCCATGGCCATCTTGCCAGTACCCAAAGTCAGAGACAGGACGGCAACAAGAGTACCGACGACAGCCATCCACTGGCCTGTCACTGGCTCGATGGACTGACGAATCTTCAGAACGGCCGTGAGACCAACAATCGAGGCAAACAACGCCACGACAAGTCCGTAGATACCGAAGAAACCAGACACCGCCATTGCTCCCATCACCAGCGAAATGGGAGCCCATGGCGAAATTGGCACATACTCAAAATCGTCAGAACCCTCAGTCTTTCCCCAGACGGCCTGCCTGTTTTCAGAAGAAACCAGAGTATTTGGCTGCGCAGCGACAGAATTAGACATGATCTTGAACCCGAAAATCACCTGCACATAAAGACACACCAATGCCACAACCAGACCCGTAAGTCTCCTGGTTGGTGGTGGATTGTACGTTGACAGGCCCACATTCGCGAAACCTTAGGCGCAAAAAGAGAAGCAGCCGAGCGAATTCAACGGGCAGGGGATCAGTCCTTCTGCATTCTGAACAACATTCGTTTTCAGCATAAAACGAAAAAAACCGAATCCGCCACTGCTGATCATTCGATCAGACGTGGCGGACTCGGTCTTTATCTGTCCCCTGAAATCTGTCCCTGAATCTTCCAACGGCAATTAGCTTGCGGACCAGTGGTAGTTGTCCAGTGCCAGGGTCAGGAAGATGATGGCTGTGATGATAGCGCCAAGGGAGACAAACATCAGGCCGTCATAGATAGTAGGGTCAGAGCTTTGAGACATGGGGGGAAATCCCTGAAGACACGAGTAAATAAACCTGATTGATGTTCGCAAACTGGCTGGCAGCTCGCACTCAGATGCGAGTCGTCACGTTATCGCCTCGAGCGATCACGCCGCTTCGAGTTTTCTCAATGACCATACCAACCGCGTTGTCCGGATAGACATCAATGATCCGAATCTGACCGAGGTATTCGCCGCTTCGGTAGACCGTCATTGTCATTCCCTCAGAGACGTAATCGTCTTCACCGATTGAAATATGAACGAGTTCCGCACTGCGGGATTCGTTCTGCCGGGTGGCAAGCACCTTGCCGTCGACATTCGTCTTGTCAGCTGGCACCGGACCGACGACCGCCTGTCGAGGATTGATCTTGTTCTGGCGGCACAAATCACGAAGTCGAGCAATTTCTTCATCGGAACTCGCCAGCAGCTCTGAGGCTTCTGCGACTTTGCCGGACAGTGTGAGGTTCAGGTCTTCTTTCTCACGAATCTGCGAGATTTGCTCGCCGATCGTGTCCCGCAGCTTCTTGGTTTCTCGCTGAAGATCAGCGGCTTCCAGGATTCGGGCTTTTGACTCTGCCTGTGCAACCTGAAGGTCAGCCAGATGTTTATCGCGCTGCTGCTGCGCCTGAGCCAACTGCCCCTGGATGGCGTTGATGTTGGTATTCAGCCGAGTCACCATGGCTTCCGATGTTTCAGCGCGATCCTTGAACGCCAGAGACTCCTGTTTCAGTGTCTCCAGCTCCTCCTGCTGCTGACTCTTCAACTCATCGATGTTTTGGTTCAGGGTCGCAATCGTAGACTGCGCATCGAGTGCCTTTGATCGCCAGCTTTGGCTGAACGAATAAACGGCTCCCGCAAAACATACGAAAAGCAGGCTGAAAACCAGGTTGAGTACAACCAATGTTTTGCCGACGACATTGTTCATCGAGCTACTCCGATAACCTCATTCAGACCCATTTGATTCAGATTTGCGAACCGCCAGCGCCATTCGTTTGGGATGACAGCTGCTCCTGACGTTCATTCAGGGTTTGATTTTCGATCTGCAGACGAACCAGTCGATCCGTCAATTCACGCTTCAACTGATCCAGGCGGTAAAGATCCGTCCGGGCTTCTTCCAGTTCGTTTCGCAAGCGACTCACGTCTGTGCGTCGAACATCGGTTTCGTCCCGAATGGCCTTTGACTGAACGGATAACGCTTGTAGTTCTTCGGACAACTTCAACAGTTGAGCTTTCACTTGCGTTAAAGCCTGCTCAAGCTGCTGACGCCGAACCGTCATTGCTGCCTGATCCTGTTCCTGAGACGCTTTGAAGCTTGGAATCAGTCCATTATCTGCGTTTGTCAGCAACGCAACCCGATCGTTGGCTTCGGTTGTCGCGGCTTGCTTGCGGGACTGAAGGTCCTTGTGTGCCTTAATAATCGCTTCGTACGGATTCGGAGACGGTGAACCCAGAGTGCCTGGCTCACCTACACGGCGAGTCACAGTCCAGGTGGGCTCAATCCCAACCCCTTTTTCGAACGTGTAATCCTGCATCGGCTCCGTCGACATCTCGGACAAGTGGTGCGGAGAATTGAAATTCGCCACCCACGCCATCCCTGCCAACGTGACCGAAACGACGGTCATGATCACAGCCATTACTTTGAAGATGCTGTTTTTCATGGTGTCCAAGGGGCTTCGTTGTTCGGTAATCGTCAAAGACCAGCTCACGCACCGCGACGCCTGGCCCTAAATTCTCTGCAGCTTCCCGGAAGCACGCAGCTTGCGTATTCAAATGTGCAACAAAAACAGAGTCAAACAGAAACTGGACGGCTTCTTCCAATATCACTCAACTCAAACCGTTCGTCCGGCTGTTGAAGCGCGCACAAAAGAGGTTCGAAGCTGAGTATCGGTCAGGGTCAAGGCTGTTCGATGGGTCGGAGTACCAAACAACCCGTGAAAGCCCCCGGTCAAGGTGTCGAATTCACTCACAGTCCGCCTAACCGGATTCTTCAAACCCTCCGCACGCACCAATCATACTGATCAAGTGTTCCGTTGTGTTGAAGGGATTCATGCCGATTAAGCAGTCTGGGTGGTTCTTTTGCGAGAAACCTGCGGTGCTGGTTAGGTGGATCATGCATGTCGTGCCGGATGCGTCGATAACTTGAAGAAACCCGGAGCACAAAAACAGGCCAACTTCAGTTTCTGGTTCTCTGCAACGCTCGACGAACCTCCTTTGGGGCAACTTGCGGGCCAGGCCGAGCCAGATCGCAATCTCTCCCATTTCGATACATCTGAAAAACCATGGCATCACACGCGGAATTGAGAGTATGGCCGGGCAAACCGTTTCCTCTGGGCGCCACGTGGGACGGAGGTGGTGTGAACTTTGCGCTGTATTCGGAACATGCGACCAAAGTGGAACTGTGTCTCTTCAGGAACGTCAATGATCGTTCTGAGTCCTTTTGCATTCCGCTTCGTGAGCAGACCGATCTGGTTTGGCATGCCTACATGCCCGATGTCCGTCCTGGCCAGTTATACGGTTACCGAGTGCACGGACCATACGATCCACACGCCGGGCATCGATTCAATCCTCACAAGATTCTGCTCGACCCCTACGCTCGGTCAATCGGCCGTGGCATTGAATGGTCGGATGCGATGTTTGGTTATCAGGTGTCCCACAGCGATGCGGATCTGATGATGGATGACCGCGACAATGCGTGGTGTGCGCCGTTGGCCGTTGTTGTGGATTCCGATTTTCGATGGGGCCGTGATCGACATCCAAGAACGCCCTGGCACCAGACGCTCATTTACGAAACCCACGTCAAAGGATTCTCTCAGCTGCACCCGGATGTGCCGGAACCAATTCGCGGCACGTATTCCGGACTGGCTTCGCGTGCAGCAATTAACCACCTGAAAAAACTGGGTGTGACGGCGGTTGAATTAATGCCGATCCACTACCACGTCGACGATCGACACCTGGTCGCCAATGGTTTGTCGAACTATTGGGGCTACAACACCCTTTCGTTTTTCGCTCCTGACAGTCGCTACGCCGCCGCCAGTCAGCCTGAAGAAGTCATTCATGAATTTAAAAACATGGTGAAACGGCTTCATCAGTCGGGCATCGAAGTCATTCTGGATGTGGTCTATAACCATACGGGTGAGGGCAATGAGCTCGGACCGACACTGTCCATGCGGGGAATCGACAACGCATCGTACTATCGGCTGATGCCCAATAATCGTCGCTACTATCAGGACTTCACCGGCTGCGGCAACACGCTCAACATGCAGTGCCCGCGAGTGCTTCAGCTGATCATGGACAGTCTGAGGTATTGGGTTCAGGAAATGCACGTTGATGGCTTCCGCTTTGATTTGTGCAGCGCCCTGGCCCGGGAACTACACGATGTCGACAAGCTGAGTGCCTTCTTTGACATCATTCTTCAGGACCCGGTCTTGTCTCAGGTGAAGCTCATCGCGGAACCGTGGGACCTGGGAAGTGGCGGTTATCAGGTTGGCAACTTTCCACATCTGTGGTCTGAGTGGAACGGACGATATCGGGATACCGTTCGTCGATTCTGGGCCGGGGACGGGGGAGCCATGTCCGAGCTTGCAACTCGACTCACGGGCAGCAGTGACCTGTATCAGCACAATGGCCGAAAGCCGTATGCAAGCATCAACTTCGTGACTGCGCATGACGGATTCTGTCTGCGGGACCTGGTCAGCTATCACGAAAAACGTAACCTGGCGAATCTGGAAGACAATCGCGACGGCGATAGTCATAACAACAGCTGGAATTGCGGGGTCGAAGGCGAGACGGACGATGCCGAAATCAACGCGCTCCGCCTGAAACAGCGAAAGAATATCATGGCGACGCTGATGCTCTCACAGGGCGTCCCCATGTTGCGTGGCGGTGACGAACTCGGCCATACGCAGCATGGGAACAACAATGCGTACTGCCAGGACAATGAAATCAGCTGGCTGCAATGGGGCGAGGATGCCGATCAGCACTTCCTGAAGTTCTGCCGAGAGCTCACAACGCTCTGGCATAAACAACCTGTACTCAAACGCAGGAACTTCTTTCAGGGGCGACGAATTCGCGGTGCCGGTGTCAAAGACATTGCATGGCTGACGCCGGCGGGCGTTGAGATTGCAGACCACGAATGGCATTCCGGAACTGTTCGTGCACTGGGAATGCGGCTGAATGGTGCATCGATCGACGAAGTGGACGATCGCGGCAAACCAATCTCCGGGGATACTCTTCTGGTACTGTTCAACTCAAACCCGGAGAAGATCGACTTCCGACTGCCGCATCACAAACCATCGGAACGCTGGATCTCACTCATCGACACCAGCCTTCCACGAACCGAACAAATCGCGTTCTCACACGACAATACCTATCCGCTTCAGGATCGCAGCGTTGTTGTGCTGCAGCTGAAAACCAACTGGAGTCCGCTGAAGCAACTGCTGCACAAGTCACATCCGCTTCCGCCTGTCCGTCGCCAGAAAACCAGCGCAGTTGACGGTGAGTCAGAGGTGACCTGAGGAATCCTCAGGCAAAGATGCCTGTCCAACAACCGGAACCCTTTCCGGCGTCCACAAGTCGCGGGATTTGCGTCGCATCCAGGACGCTCGCCTGTCCTCCGTCGATATCTCTCGGAAGACAGGCCTGGCGTCTCTCCTCAAAGGCTGTCCGTTTCGCTGATGAGTCCAGTCATCAGTGTTGATGTTCGTGGGTCTGAAACAATTTGTGCTGCGCTTCGCCTTTCGCCACTACAAATGCCAGCAGATCCAGAATCTCTTCCCGGGTTAACTTATTCAGTACTCCCCTGGGCATAATGCTGACATCGCTCACGTTTCGCTCGTCGATGTCTGATTTTCTGATTACCACTGGCTTGTCTGGTGTCGTTGGGTTGTCCACAACCCGGACTTCCTTATCGGTGTCTTCAATGACCAGCCCTGTAATCACCTTGCCGGATGTCAGAACGAATGTGTTCGACTGGTACCTGGTGTCAATTTTCTTCGACGGATTCAGAATATGATCCAGAACATCGACGACAGAGTACTCGGCGGGAAGCTTTGTCAAATCGGGGCCCACGTTCGTGCCCTCATTTGCCATCTTATGACACCCCGAACAACTGGCCACCTTAAACAACTGCCGACCAACGGCGAAATTGTTCGCTCGGTGCGACAGGTGCATGGCATCTCCCTTCAGGTCCGATAGCTGCCAGTCGGTGTTGCGACCAAGATACTTCAGGAGTGTGTCTTTCACCGGCATCGGATGGGCCGCCATATAGGCGGCAGGATCCGCATCCCAGGACGAAAGATCCTGAACAACATAGAGCGCGCCATACATCCGGCGCCAATGGCCCGGGTACGTGCAGACGTAGGGATAAACGCCCGGTTCTTCCGGAGCTTCAAAGAACACAGACACGGTTTGTTCGGGCTGCATCAGGTCACTGGACGCAAGGATCTTATCGCTCACGGGCACGAAATGCCGCGCTGCTGCATCAGCATCACGACCGGTGGTTTCGGCGAGTTCCCCGACCTCTTCGAGTGATCCTGGCAGGACGACCGCAAAGTTGTGCGGCATGTTGTCCGTGTTGGTTAGTCGAAACTGAACCGCCTTACCTGACTGGACCACGATGGTCTCTTTGTCGTAGATCATCCGTTCGCGCACGGTCCCGATTTCAATCAACGGTACCACGACTTCCGATAGACGCTTTTCGAATCGGCTTCGTCCGGGTTCATCAAGTCGCGTTCGGAGAGCATCGGCAATTTTCAGCGCCAACTGAGCCTGATCCGAATTGCGTTCCTCTGGCTCTCGACTGGCCAGATACGAGACGGCTGCTTCGGCAAGCGGACCATACTGTTCTCTCGGCCACGCGTCGGCTTCAATTGTGTTCAATGCCTGTAATGCCGAATTCACAGAAGCACGGTCTTTCAGCAGTCGAGCCAGCATGCCCGTTTTGGCTGCCCCATCGCCGGGCAATTGCATCAATGCCGCAATGCCAAGATCCTGCAGCGTCTGGTCGGCTGCAGTGACGAAGGCATTGGCCGGAATCTGCTCTTTCCCGATTCCCGGCCCCTTCCAGGACATATGCAGACCATCACCACCACCGTTGTCAAAATAAGTTGCTGTGATGGCATGCAGACCAGCGGTCAGATTCACGGTCCCGCTGCGTTCCACCATCCCATGCAGCCCGTCGTTGTTGATCAGCAGTTGATTGTTGAGGTAGAAACGCGAACCGTCGTCCGACGCAATGAAGAACGTATACTCACCAGGCGTTTCGATTTTCACGTGTCCCGTGAATCTCAGCGCGAAAGCATCGCGAGTCAGAAGAATAGGCAGATCCATCGTCACGATGTCGGCCGTGCCCGACGCTTTCGGCGTCATGGCTGCCAGCGTCTCCAGGGCAACGTTCGTGGTGCTGGGGGCGAAAAAGTCCACTTTCAGCCCCGGCCGGGTCAATGGCACTGCTCCTTTGTGACCGGGCATTTCGGGGATGAGATCCAGAAGTTGCTTTCGCATAGACGACTGAGCTGTCGTCGATGAAACCAGCGTCGTGCTCCGCAGCACATCCTCAAGCTCCACCTTTTTTTCTGCAACGGCTTCAAAGACGCCATCGCTGGTTCCATCGACGTTCATCCACGCGGCAAGAGAAACCCGTCGGGTTTCTGCGGACGGCGTGGTGACCGCCAGTCGGACAATTCGATCGCGTACGCTCGCCAGCTGCTGTGTCGGCTGATTTGCCAGCAGACGACTCAGGCTGTTCAAAATGTTGACACTGGCCTCATCATTCAGGCCTTCAATGAGCGAGAACAGTTCTTCGATTTCCGTCTTGCCGCTCAGTTCTGCAAGGCCGGACAGCGATGCCCTTAATGTTTCAGCCGGCACGTTTTCACGGGTCAGAATCGCTCGATAAACAGCTTCGGTTTTCTGCATTTTCAACAGTTCTTCGACGCTGGCGTTCGACAGGGCGAACGCTTCTGCTGCTACCGAAAGCGGATTGCCGGCTGCCAGTTGCTCGCGGATGTAACCATTCAGGTCCATCATTTGGGCGGCCTCTTTCAGATTAAAATCAATCTGAACATCGGTCGGATGCTGCATCACCGTAAAGATGACTTCGGCACTGCCAGCTGCATTGATATTCGCGGCAGCGATGACAGCCTGCGCTCGCACAATGGGACTCGGATCGCTGGCAAGGTCAACCAGCATAGAAATCGTTTCATCTACCGGAAGCGGCGGGGTACCATCCGCCACAGCAGGGGAAGGATTGGGCGTAGACCATTCTGCAAGCACCTTGACCTCTGCGGCGCGAGCGTTGGGTTCGGGTGACCCCAATACTCGGGAGAGCAAATCCATGTCAGGCACACGATGCTGCTGATGCACCCACAGTGCTTCGGTCAGATGACGCGCGTTCTCCGGCTTTGAAGCGTCGAACTGTGCTGCCCATTCTGAAGCGGCTTCCGTACTGGACTGAGGATTCCGGCCTGTCAGTTCCAGTCGTGCCCGGTAGCGCTCGGACAATGTGGGGGCAGAAAGATGGCTAACAACTTCCTGCACTGGTTTCCCCCTCATTCTGGCCACCGGAATGACAGGACGGTTATTTGCAGTCACACGGTAGACACGACCATGTCCGTGATCCCGACTTGGGTCACGAAGATTGTGCTGCATGTGGCCGATCAATGGGTTGTGCCAGTCCAGAATCAGAAGTGAACCGTCTCCGGCGATTTCCATGTCGCTCGGCCGAAAATTGGGGTCCGTCGAATAAACGATAGGTTCGACTTCAGTCGCCTGCAGGCTCGCGCCATCGCGACCGAATTCATATTGAGTAACCCCCTGAAATCCGATCACATTGGCAATCAGCAGGTTGCCGCGATTGGCTTCCGGAAAGTGCGGACTGTCCAGAATGACCGTCGCCGGGACCGGTCGGACGCGTTTGCGATACAACTTCCGGGGCGATCCATGTCCGGGAAACCCGATGTAGTCTCCGGTGCCGCCGGTGCCGTCCGTCGCAAATTGATTTCCCCACTGATCGAAGCAATCGCCGTGCGGGTTTGGCCCGATCGGAAACTGGAACCGAATGTCAAATCGTAGCGGGTCAAATTCAAAGACACCGCACGGACTGCTGCCGAATCGTGATGTTGGCCCCCACGGCGTTTCGAAGTTTTCATAGTGGAAGATTCCGCGGGAGAAGTAGTATCGACCGGATGGTCCCATCACAAAGCTGTTCGCTGTGTGATGCGTATCTGCAGAATCCAGTCCGTGGAACATGCGTTCGCGAACGTCACAGATGTCGTCGCCATCCAGATCCTTCAGGAAGAAGATATCCGGTGCCATCGCGACAAGAACTCCACCGTTCCAGAATTCGAATCCGGTTGGGTTATGCAGCCCGTCTGCAAACGTAATGCATCGATCTGCTTTTCCATCTCCGTCATCGTCCGGAAGAATCAGCAGTTTGTCATTCATTTCTCCCAGCGGATTCCAGTGCGGATAAGTGGGCCACGCAGCAACCCAGAGCCTGCCGTCAGGATCGACAGCGCTCTGAACCGGATTGACAAGCTCGGGAAACTGTTCTTCAGACGCAAACAACCCAATCGACATCCCGCTGTGGACGGTCATTTCAGAAATGGCTTCTTCGCCGGTGAGAAATCTGTGCTGTCCCCCATCCAGTGCACCCGGTTTGTTGGTTTTGACCTCAAGCGGCTGCGGCACGCCGGAATCGTCCGGAGTGGTTGTTTTCGGATCGGCACCGCCTGCGATTTTCCAGATAACTCGATCACGATTAGCAACCATTGCATCCAGAATCTCCAGCTCGCGCTGCATGACTTCGAAATTGGTCTGGCCGTCGACAAACTTCAATGTCGATCGACCGCCAAAGACGCTGTATCCGTCGGTCGCTCGATAGATATTGTGCCAGTGCAGATTCTTATCCAGCACCGCAGTTCGGATGGCCTCAAGACGAGCCTTCGCGGCGCTGTTCGCCTGTTCCGGAAACAAACTTCCGGAGATGATCGCGGCAAGACCGCGGTAGCCAAAGTCATCCAGATGCACCCCATTGATGGTCGCAGGGGGAAAGGCAAGGGTTCCGGACGTCCCTTCAGGCGGCAGCTTTTTCCCGAATCGATCCCGCTCAACACCATCCAGATTGCGCAGCACACTGACGTCCCAGTTGGCCAGGCCATAGATCTTCCGGTTTGCGGCAAACAAATCGACGAATGCAACACCTTTCGATTCGGCCACCGATTGCATCGCCTTTGTGTACATGGCCAGTCGCTTGTTGTTTTCAACACCATCCGGCACATGCGGCCATTTCAGGTCCTCACAGGCCGTGGGAGAGAAGAGGACCAGTCGCGGCGCAGAGCGGCCGTTGTAACGCTGAGCAACAGTGTGTTCGATAAAATCGGTCAGTTCTTTTCGAAACTGATCCAGACCTGCTTCGTCACCGAAGGATTCGTTGTAGCCAAAGAAAGCCAGAATCACGTCGGCTTTCACGCGATTCAACCATTCATCCGGAGTTCCGAAATTATCGGATCGGGGGCGAGTCGTCAGTGTGTCGCCGCTGAAACCCAGGTTTCTGATAACAAGCTCGTGCGTCGGAAATGCATTGTGCAGAGCCGCTTCAACATGCCCGAAATGCTGCATGCGATCGGCCAGCGTATTGCCAATGATTGCGATCCGATCACCCCTGTGCAAACTGAGTCTCTGAACATCGGCCGCAGATGTCGATTCGGCGGCCGATACAACAGAAGTCGTTTTGTAGTACGGGAGCAGCATCACACTGACCAGGCCGAAGTGCAGTGTTTGATGCAGCAACCACAAACCGGCAGACAAAGGGCAGCGACGTTCGAACATAGGGCAGGCTCCGGTATTCTTCAGATGTGGTGAAGACGATTTCACCAGCATTGAACTCGTTTTGCGGCAGAAGTGGCGGGAAACCAAGCATCATGCCGAAACACTCAATCCCATGCAATCAAGGTCCCCACGGAAGGCCTGGGCAACTCGACGTTCCTCACAGCACCAACCCCGGAATGGTCTCGGGGTCAGTATGGGCACATACGAATGGCCTCGTCCGGCGGTGTGATCAGAACGTGAAGCGAATGGGCGACACCAGCCACCTGGTCCGCGTTCCGGCCTGAAATTTCCGACGACCTGAAACGGGGATTCTGGCGAGGGGACGACAGATGCCAGGGCCACGAACCCTCGCAGCACGCTGACAAGTTCGTCACGACATCACAACTCGTCGCCAGTCTCTGAACTCTTCACGAGGGAGCTGTTCAATCGAAGAGGTAGCTGACGCTTTCGTTGCGGTGGACGCGCCGGATGGCTTCACCAAGCAGTTCCGCAACACTCACAACGGTAATATTGGGTAGTTTTTGTGTTGCAGACAATGGGCAGCTATTTGTAACAACGATACCGTCAACATTTGCCGCCTGCAGGCGTTCGATCGCGGGACCGCAGAGAACAGCGTGGGAAGCTCCCAGAAAGATTCGTTTCGCGCCGTGCTGTCGGACGACATTCACCGCGCCGCAAATTGAGCCGGCTGTGGTGATCATGTCATCAAAGATCAGCGCCGTCTTGCCTTCGATGGGACCGCCGATCAGATTTGCCTGGCGAGTTTCCATGGCGTTCGCGCGACGCTTGTCTACGATGGCCAGCGTACCGCCCAGATGTTCCTGATGCTGCAGACTTCGCTTGATGCTGCCTTCGTCCGGGCTGACCACCACGAGTTCATCGTCGGGAATATTGAGTGACTGAAAATACCGATCCAGAATTGGCGACGCATAAAGGTGGTCGACGGGAACGTCAAAGAACCCCTGAATCTGAGCGGCATGCAAATCCATGGTCAGAACACGATGCGCACCCGCCGTCGTGATCAGATTCGCAATCAGCTTGGATGTGATCGGTACACGTCCTGAATCTTTTCGATCCTGACGGGCGTACCCGAAGTACGGAATCACCGCAGTTATTCTGGCCGCGCTGGCTCGACGACAGGCATCGATCATCACCAGTAGCTCGAACAAATTGTCATTAACCGGTGGGCAGGTCGGCTGAATCAGAAAGACGTCGCTGCCTCGGATGTTCTGGTTCAGCTTGACGCTTGTTTCCCCGTCCGGAAAGTTGCTGCAGTCGACATGCCCCAGTCCGATGCCAAGGTACTGCGTGATTTCCCTGGCAAGATCGATATTAGCTCGCCCGCTCAGGATGGTCAGATTTTCGTACATGAGCGACGCTTACCAGGGGCTGATCCCCTGACCCAATGTCGAGCGCCCGGGCCGAAAAGCGTCGCCGCTCACGCCGGTTGCTCAAAATCTGCGTGCACGGTGCACGCTTACCACGATCGAATGCGAGCATCCTGACATCCAGCGTTCCAATCGTCAATCCGGGAGAACTGCGCGGAATGGAGAAACTTCGGAGTTGTGAGGAAATTGCTGGTTGGCCGTGGTATGAGGGCCAACTGCGGTGGCCGTGAGCTGATTGTCGAACAGATGACGCACGTCACAGGTCTCAGAGCGACCACGGTCGCGGTACATTGCGGAATACCGCAACACCTGACTTTGACCATCTTCTTCCACGACCTCAAAACTGACGGCGTGGGGTTCGCTGCCATGCGGAACAAAAGAGATTTCGTTGGGATATATTTCACCGGGGATGGCCGGAAAATTGACATTCCAGAAGTGCCCGACCGGTAAATCGAACTGAGGTTCCAGAAGCCGCCGGACCACGCGGTTGACATGTTTGCCCAGAATTTCCCAATCGATTGGCGCATCATCCCGGAAATACCGGGACGTGGCGATGGCGGGCACATTCATCAGAGCCGCTTCGCGAGCAGCCGCGGCCGTTCCGGAATAATAAAGATCGACCCCCAGATTGGCGCCGGGATTGATTCCCGCGACGACACGATCGGGCGGAGATGAAAGCACGTGTCGCAAACCAACCCGAATGCAGTCGGCAGGAGAAGAATGGACGATATAGATTTCCCCGAATGGTTCGACGTTCCGACGCTCGATCCGAATGGGGTTTTTCGTGTCGACCGCATGGCCCTTTGAGCTGTGGCATTTCGCAGGTGCCACAACAACGACATCACCAATGGGTTTCAGAGCGTGATACAGAGCCGCAAGTCCAGGAGCGTCGTAGCCATCGTCGTTGGTAATCAGAAACTGCATAACATTCTGTCAGTTTGCCGGAGCCGGAAGGACCAGGATGCGAGCATCATGGATTTGAAGTCGTGGCAGGGATGATTGCTGCTGCAATGCCACAAGTAAACCGATGCGCCCTGCATTCAGGTCAGCGATCTGAGTATTGGTAATGACGACGCCATCCATCCGGGCCAGGACGGATGACTTATCGACCATGATCTCCACGCGTCGCCTCGTAAAGCCGGAGGCGGGGACTGATACACCGGGCCGCGCGATGACCGTGCCTCCGGAAACGCGCTGCACCTGCCCCGGAGCTGTTGCATCCAGAATCAGGGTGAATGCCGATAGATTCTGATCTCTGGACGCCCCGAAAATAAACTGCAGTGATGTAGTTTCGACAGACATTTCAAAACGCACCACATACCGATCCACTTCACGCTGAACATCGATCAAACCGGCCGCGCCGTCCTGCGAAGACGCGTCGAAGGTCAGTCGCCCGTCCTGCAGCTTCCACTGAGGTTTGCCATTCTGCGGAAGCGGGTTCGCCGTGTTTCGAGCCTGGAAGAACGAAAGCTTTTCCAGATCGCTGAACAACCGCTCAAACTGCCAGCGATCCAGTTTCTGAATGAGTGCGTCCCGGCGTAAAGCATCGGGGGATGCAGGGTCGAGCGAACCTGTTCCTGCCGATTTGAGCTGAGATGCAAGATCAGCGACGGTGTTCAGATCGTCATTCAGCTGTTCTGCCACGCCATCGGCATTTTTCAGAAGCGACTTCGCAAACGAAACCATGTGGTCGATGGAAGCCCAGTCTCCTGCCGTGGCCGCATTTCTGCAAAGACGAACGGTGTGCTCGACAACAACATCCTGCTGCAACTGATTGAGAGCCGACTTGCTGAAAGTCCGGAACAGAGGCTCCAGCTCCTCGAGCTCAGAAACGCCATATCGACGATGCCGAAGCTGCCTGACATCAAGGATGATGTCTGCAGCTTTCGCTCGGGATGCGAGCTCTTCGGCCAGATTCAGCAGTGCGTAGTCCGTCGCACTGACTGGCTTATCGGCACTCACCAGAAACAATGTGCGAGCCAGCTCTGATCGAGCCGCCGGGGTCCGCGCCTGGCTGACTTCCCGCTTATAGACTTCTTCGAGTTCTTTGGCCGCAGCCGCCACTTCGTCCGGATCTGGTGGACGAGCATCGGTCATCTGCGTGGCATCTGGTGTACTCGAACCCTGCACGTCCACAACGATGGATGTTTCGGTGCGGGCATCTGTCGCAAATTCAACGTCCGGCAACAGCGGCTCGGCCGACACCCTGATCACTTGTTTTCCGGAGACATCCTTCGGCACATCCCAGCTCAGTACACCTGTGCCCGGATCGATGACGACGCCCGGCGGGCTGTCGGGATCGGTCTTCAAACGCACTCCGCGCAGGAGTCGCATCCCACTGGCATCGACAAGGTTCAACTGAAGTGTTTGTCCGGCTGCAATGGTGCGGGTTGTGGGTTCGATCAGCTGAATACTGAAAACCGTCGGAACGACTCGAATTTCGTAAACGGTTGTGGCAAGGATTTGGTCCGATGCCTTGTCGGTCAGTTGTACGGTCAGGACATGCCGTCCGATCTGCCGTTTGGCGGGATTCCATCGCAAAATTCCATTGACCGAATCCAGTTGCATTCCAGGCATCAGCCCGCGAATAACCTGATACTCCGGTTCAGCTTCCGGAGGAAGTTCCGATTTCGTCGCAAACGAAATCTGCGATGACTCCCCGATGGGCATTCGCTGCGGCGGCAGGATTGGCAAGGCAAATCGAGAGGATTCGCGTGTCACCGCGACTTCCAGCGTGCAGTCGGCAATGATATTGCCCGCGTCTGAATTGGTGACGGGAGGCGTCGTCGAGGCGGCGGCGTAAACCAGCTGAATTGGGATCTGGTAGCGAACAGGCTTTTGCAGCACAGTGGTCTGCCAGGTGACATCACCCGTTTCGGCATCAATTCTCGCGGCCGTCGGGGCTTCAGGGCCAAGTCGATAGAACAGTACGCCGCGGTTCGCCGGACGCGTGATACTTAGTTCAGGACTGAATGTTACGACGTCGCCCGCCTTGACTTCCACAGGGTCAGGGGATGCGAATCTCGCGGCTGGCAAATCGACATTTGCCTCTTTCGTCTGGCCTTTGTTCTCCACATCCACCAAGCCATTGACTGGTACATCGTTTCGACTGGTTTGAGGATCCGGTGAAAAAAGAATGTACCCCACTGGCAACAAGACCACGGCAGATGCAATTACGGCAATCAGGCCTGGCCGGAATGCGGCCCGATTCTGTTTGCGCTGGGTCAGGACAGGAGATGTCGGACGACGAAAATCAGGAACGGTATTCGCCATCGCGGCTTCAATGGACAGTTCAGGAAGTCCGTCCGCCTGGGCGGATCGACTATTCAGCAGATCGACTGCCGCCCCACTTTCCATTTCCTTCAGGAACTGCTGGTAGCTGGCATCCTGAGCAAAGCTGGTTTCTTTTTCATCAGCGCTGTCTTTCGATGGCTCTAATGGAAGCAGGTCCTCTGCTTTTGCGGTGCGAGCGGCCTTTCTTAATGCATCCACCGTAAGCGGTTCGCAAAAGGGTTCGAGTGCCGCGGCAACTTCCGCGGGTGTTTGAAATCGAGCGTCCGGATCTCGCAGCGTCATTCGCTGACAAATGGCATTAATCTCTTCCGGAAGATCGGATCGAAGGCTGCGAGCGGACGGGGCATCCTTCGAACATCGATTCATCAACACCTGCAGGGGATTGTCCCCGGGAAAGGGAATTCGGCCTGTCAGCATTCGAAAAAATGAGCAACCCAGACTGTAGATATCGCTTCGAATATCCGCCGTCGCTGTATCCCACGCCTGTTCAGGAGACATGTAGTCGGGCGTTCCCATGACCTGCCCTGCCCGAGTTGCCGCTCGTTCTGCCGACGTCGTGTCAGTGGTCGATTCTTCCGACAATCGCACGAGCCCCATATCCATTAGTTTGACCGTGCCATCGCCTTTGTCCGACCAGGCGATGATCAAATTGGCTGGCTTAATATCCCGGTGAACCATTTTTTGCTCATGGGCATGCTGCAGCCCCAGTGCGGCCTGACGAATGATGTCGCAGGCGATCCCTACCGGTAATTCGGGGATGCGGCGAGTGACATCGTCCAGCTGATCTCCATTGACGAATTCCATCACCATGAAATCAATATCACCAACTCGACCACCATCCAGCGTGCGAACGATATGTGGACAGTTGAGCCTGGATGTCGCCTTGATTTCTCGCCGAAAACGATTCACCAGCGTCTGATTGGCTGTGAGCTTTTTTGCCATGACCTTGATGGCGACGATGGCTCTCGTATTTGTGTCGAGGGCCTGGAAGACATGGCCCATTCCACCGCGCCCGATGGGCTTTTGAAGTCGATACTGCTGCAACACGAATCCGGACTGGCCCTGCAGCAACTGGCTGCGCTGCCACGACGTCAGCATCTTTCGACGTACGAGCTCAGTTGCCAGAAGTTCGGGCGTGTTCAGTCCGGCTGCCGACCGGGAATTCACCGCTGCTTCGTTGCCAGCAGCCGGCTGAGAATTCTGTCCGCCGACTCGCTCGCTTCCGCGCGCAAGGGATTCGGCCAAAGCCAGCTGATCACTGTTCAGCAGCTGGCTCTTCTTCAACAGATTCAGGAAAGATTTCAGGGTGGCGTCAGGCATGGCCCGGGATCATATCAATGTCCCCCTGCAGAATGAACATTATTCCAGACAAGCAGACACGTGTCTGCCTTCCAGGACTCGCTCCGATGTCTGGCTTCCCACTTTGCCTGCCCCTTCACCGTTACCTGTCTCTTCACCGTTCTCTGCCCCTTCATAGACGCCTGCGACGTCACTGTTGCCCATGACGTGACTGTTGCCTGTGATGTCACTGCAGACTGCATTCAGAAAAACACGATCGTTGACAGTCGTCCAGCGTGCCTGTCCTGGTTTCGAACGGACAGCTAATCCCGCGTCAGTCGTTCGTCGATCTTGTTCAGGTGATGAATCATGTGGTCCGCGTAGTCAGTCACCAGAAACTGCAGCGTACACGTGTCGTAAGGAGTGATCGTGCAGGGAGTTTGAAGTTTGGC
>JAGQQE010000598.1 GCA_020426345.1 Planctomycetaceae bacterium | reverse complement strand
CTGTTCGAAGGATTTGTACATCTCGCGTGCCTCATGATCTGTCTCAGATGGTTTTGAAATGACCTCTAGAGATTCGGCTCGTGCGAGTAGTCGGTACGCGTTGTTCCGTCATCTTCAGAAAGAAGCTGATTCGTGACGGGATCCCATTGGTAGGGGGGCAATAGCTTGCGCTTGCTTTGCGCTGCAAACTGAAAGAACGCAACGAATTGCTAACCCTCCGAAATGCTCAATAATCGGCCCCCTGATATTGGAGTTTTCTGCTATTCGTTTTCGGACTCGCTTTTGTCTGCTAGAGCTGCACTCAGTATTTTCTCAAGAATGTTGTTACGTTGACGAATAAGATTTTTCCTCGCCAAGGCTGAGGCGGCTTCATAGCTAACTGCGGCCCGGCCCAATTCACGTGCAGCTTTTATTCTCAACCAGCTATTGTCGGACTCCAAAGCTGCTTCAAAAGGCACAGATTCGAAAGCGGACGATCCAGAAAGCAGATAGATCAGGAATTCCGTCTCCGCATCGTCGTTATCAGCTGGCGGGATGAAGACGGGTGCAGCCGATTTCTCGTGAAATGCGACGAGAGTCGCCAACGCTGCATATCGAACATTTCCGTTGTTTTCGGTCGCAAGCTCCACCAAACGGCTTTTTGCGGTCGTGCTCAATTGTTGGTCCAGATCTGATTCTGCCTGAGCAATCGCACGCGAGACAGCCAGCGTTACTTCGCGAGATTCCGAATTCATGCATCGAAAGAGCGTGGTCGACGGAAACTGGCGGATAATATCCACGCGATGAAGGATGCTGAGGGCATCAGCGATTCTTTCTTCATTTAGAAAACGCAGCAGCAGTCGGTTCTGGCAATCTGGCGGCAGCGAGATTGCGGCTCTTTGAGATGCGGTCCTGGATTCGAATTCATGTCCATGTTGACCCAATTCCCAATTTTGATTGGCATGAGTGACGAGCGAGTGAGCCCACGCCGTGTTTGTCCATCGAGAACGTGGAATCGTTGGCTTGTTTCCGAGCCGTCCAATCAGGAGACATGCTGCTGAAAGCGGATCAGTATCGCCTAACTCATTCGCTATCGTTTGCAACTCCACCGAATCTCGCCCAATGACTGTCGCCATCTCAAGTACCGACTCCACCATAACAGTGTCGGGAAGGTTGAGATTGCGGAGACGACCTACTGCTCCCACTGGATCCCCAAGACGCGCCTGCTCGATGCAAAGTGCGATTGCACAAAACACCTGATCGGTGTGAGAAGTCAGCGTATGTGCGCCAATATCACGAATGGAAAATGCCCCACGCGAATCAGCTTCCTCAACATATCGAGAACCAAGATCACTGAAGCCTCGTGTCGTCTCAATGTAAGCTGCCTCAACCAGCCACCATCTGTATTCAGCAGGACTGACAGCCTGTTGAATCAAGGCCTCGGTGCGCAGATCACGCGTTTCGATCGCCGTGGCGGAGTACTTTTGAGTCAGCATCGAATCGAGCGATTTCAGGACCGTCGAAACTGCCTCGTCGGTAACGACGTGATCGGGATCGAGTGTATTCTGCTCCGTCCAGGTGGATGAGATTGATGTTGTCAGAGCCATCGCGATCAGTTCCTGCCGGACCGTATCATCGATCTCGAGCTTCACGGACAATTGCTGAAGTCTCTCGCTTCCCTTCCTTCGATATACTTGGTCAAGAAACGGAACGATGAATGCCTCGCGCGTCATCGCACCTGCATATGGTTCCAGCAATCCAGCCATCAATGCAGGATCAGCGTCGACTGTAATGACCTCAACGTCTGAAGAGATCTCGCTCGGTCTTGCCGGCATGGGAAGGGAATTGAGAAATCGCCCGTGGAACAAAGCGTTTTGATATGACCGACGCGCACTTTCTTCAGATTCGAATTCCCAGCCAGCCATTCTCCCGCAGAGCAATGCATACAGTTCGGCCCCTTCTTCTGGATTTCTGTCGGCGGCAATTGTCAGCAAGCCGTCCCGCCACTGTCCTTCAACCTGGATCATGGAGAGCGCATTTCGGGAGAGATCTTTTCGCCCGACGCGCCAGGCATTCACGGCAAGAGCCTGAAGTGCAAGGTCTCGTTCCCTCGATTTGACTATTCTATCGATTGCATCCATCTCTGCTCCGGCAGGATGCGTGCAAAACAATGAGCACAAAATACAGGCAAGCATAACTCACATCCTGAAATCAGAAATCTTTGGGGAACTCGGTCTTCAGCGCATCCATGTTACAGCCCAATTCCTCCATCTCAGAGTGCCAGCCAGGTTTCAGGACAGGTTTGCGAGCATACTCAAAATTAACTAGATGTCCTGAACCAGGATCAGTTTTGACTTTCCCCATCTGTACAAAGAAATGGAACTTCAACTCTTTGATTGGACAGGTGCATCCTGCGGTCGGCTTAACGCGATAAAGAAAATTTATGGCGGTCCCCTGGTCGTCGCGTGCATCCACACTTGGTTCGTCAGACCATTCTCGATTGAAGCGGCTTGGACACTCGTTTGGTGGCGGATCCGACCAATTTTGTTCCATACCCGGTCGAGACGTCTCGATCCTGAACCATTTGAACGGCTTTTGGCCAAGATGCCCACCGTGATTTGCGCATTCAAACCATGTAGCTGAACAGGTTGAACCAAGTTCGGCCTCGATGCGTTCGTGCAGAATGAAAAGCTTAGTGTA
>JAGQQE010000597.1 GCA_020426345.1 Planctomycetaceae bacterium | reverse complement strand
AATTCTCTGAGGCAACTCGATCACACGGAGCGCTGGCGTTAAATTCGTGCACTGCGGGACTTCACATTGCCTTGAAGGCATTGAACATCGGCCCCGGGGACGAGGTCATAACGACTCCATTAACATTTGCCGCATCAGTAAATGTGATTGAGCATGTTGGGGCGACTCCGGTACTTGCAGATGTCGAACCGGACACGCTGAACATCGACCCGGCCAACGTTGAGCGAGCTATCACTTCCCGTACAAAAGCTGTCATTGCCGTCCACTACGCCGGGCATCCTGTCGAGCTGGATGCACTGCGAGATATTTGTCAGCGCCACCAACTGCATCTGATCGAAGACGCTGCTCATGGCATCGGAGCTGCTTTCCGAGGCCAGCCAATCGGCTCCGGAAACAACCTGACCGCTTTTAGCTTCTATGCGACCAAGAACCTGACCACCGGGGAGGGCGGCATGCTGACGGGGCCGACGGATCTGCTGGACCGGGCGAGAATCCTGAGTTTACATGGGATGAGCCGGGAAGCATGGAGCCGCTATGCCGCTGGCGGGAAGTGGGCCTATGACATTGTTGAACCCGGTTATAAGTACAACATGACTGACATTCAGGCAGCGCTTGGACTGCAGCAACTTCGCCGGTTCGAAAAAATGCAATCGCGTCGCGCCGAGATTGTTTCTCAATATAACGCCGCATTTGCCCCACTCGCCGCTTTTCAGACTCCAATCACGCGACCACATGTGCAGAATGCATGGCATCTGTATGTGCTGCGACTGAACGAGTCAGAATTGTCCATCACGCGTGATCAGTTCATCGACGAAATGACCGCGCGAAACATTGGAACTTCGGTCCACTTCATTCCCATTCATTTCCACTCGTTTTACAGCAGCAAGTATGGATTGAAGAAGGGCGATTTCCCGGTTGCCGAAGATGCATTCCGCCGAATGCTGAGCCTTCCGCTCTCCCCATCCATGACGGATGAAGACGTCAGCGACGTAATCGATGCCGTGCTGGAAATACGCTCTGAGTTCTACTACCGACGGATGGCTGCTTAACGGCTAACCTTCTGCTTTCGGTTCCGACGCACATCGCGGCTGGGTCTTCGTCGTTGTTTGGCGATGGCACTGTATGTGACTATGCTTACCGAGTCTGGTGAGAATGGTCCACTGCAGGAGCTGTCGAATGCGTTATGCTCAACTCGCTTGTTGTCCCGGCAATCATGGTCTGTCTGGCATGAGTCATCGCCCGCGTGGCACGCACTGGTTTCGTGTGCTGATGGTGCTGGCAGTGCTCGGTATTTCTCAGCGTTCGATTCCTGCCGTCCAGAATATTGCTGTCGAAAATGAAGATTCGCGACCCTCTCTTTCTCTTTCTGAGTGGACGCTGGCTGAAGAAACGGTTTATGAAACACGAGTCATCGTTCGCGACTCCGGCGTATCCGGACCAGTGGTCCTATTGACCGGCGGTATTCATGGCAACGAACCCGCTGGAGCCGCCGCGGCAGAACAGATTGCCAAATGGCCGATTCATTGCGGCAAGCTGATCTGTGTCCCTCGCGCGAACGTACCTGCATTGACGGCCGGAACGCGTTACATACCGGATGTGGAAAAGGCAGTTCGTGATCTGAATCGCAACTTCCATCACGAAGAGGGCGTGGTCGCCCCAAAGGGTGAGCTTGCCGCTCATCTATGGACACTCATCGATCGATATCAGCCAGACTGGGTGGTCGACCTGCACGAAGGAATTGATTTCGGAAGGCTGAATAAAAACAGCGTGGGCAGTTCCGTGATTGCTTCCACAACGCCCGCCGCGGAGGCGATGGCGGAACTCCTGATTTCCTGTGTCGATCAGGAAATTGCTCTTGCTGACCGCAAATTCATGCTGCGAGGTCCGGCGGTTCGGGGAAGTCTTGCCAGGGCCGCTTCGGAGCAATCGAAGTCATGTTCAACACTCATTCTTGAAACGACCGTCAAAGGTCAGTCGCTCGCATTGCGATCGCGTCAGCATCGTCGGATGGTTGCGACACTGCTTTATCGGCTTGACATGATCAGTTCTCCTGAGCTTGCCAATCAGTTTGTTTTCGACGTCGATCGGCCCAGGTTGAATATTGCTTTATTTGACGATGTCGGCGTTGCTGGAAACGGGATCCCTTCACTTCAGAGTCTTTGGGGGGATCGGAACGATGTCACAATTGATCGGCTGTGTGGTGCCGATGTTCGTGCGGGTTCGCTGCAACAGTTTGATCTGTTCTGCTGCAGTGGAGGATCAGGCAGCGCCCAATCGCGCTCGCTGGGCGAAGCCGGACGGGCCGAAGTGAAAAAGTTTGTGAACGATGGCGGCGACTATGTCGGCATCTGTGCAGGTTCGTACCTTGCGTGCAGCGGATTTTCGTGGGGGCTTGGCATCCTGGACGCGAAGACTCGATCGAACCTCTGGCGTCGAGGCAGAAGTACGCTACCGGTAGGATTCAATGACCACGGACAACAGTTTTTCGGCACATCAAGCAAAGAGCTTCCCGTACTTTACGCCAACGGCCCCGTCATCGAACCCCACGAACAGCCCGGGATTGAAGACTTTCAAGTTCTCGCGGTATTCAACGAAGAGGTTGCTGGGAATGAAACTCCCGTCGGACTGATGAAGGGAACTCCAGCCATCGTCCTGGGCACTTTTGGAAAAGGAGAAGTGCTT
>JAGQQE010000596.1 GCA_020426345.1 Planctomycetaceae bacterium | reverse complement strand
TAAACGCGAGTCAGCGACCTTCGCACTTCCAACCCAAATTTCAGTTTGGCAAACAGCTGGCCAAATCGACCGTTGGCTGCAACACGAAATGAATGAACGAGAGTTGTTGAACCATCGGCAGCTTTCACCAGCTCAACAACACTTGTAAACCACTTGAGTGGACCTGACTGGAACTCTCTGAGCACGCCCAACTGCTGGTTACGAATCCATTCGAAGCGATACTCTCGCCAACGCATACGGATACCTGCGATCACCACTTCAGCCATTGTGATGGTATCACCGGAACCGGCACGCGTGGTTGTGTACTCAACGGGCGGAAGTCCCAGAGCACGATTCAATCGCTCAGTGTTGGAAACATAAGGCCAAAGTTCGCCGACACTTGATTTGAGCCTCCATTCGTAGCGAAAAGTCTGCTGACGCGACTCAAGCCTGGACGGAAGTAACGGGTGTTCAATGCGGCTGATTGGCTCACCGGACTGGAATCGCCGCAGATCGTTGAGAAGTTCTCCGGCCGATGCGTAACGCATGTCCGGTCGTTTTTGCAGACATCGCCAGATAATTTCGCAGATGCCGTCACTCAAAGACGGACGAAAGGTTTCCGGGCGTGGGGGTACGGAGTGCCGGTGCATCTCCGCAATTTCCAGCAGATCGTTTGTGACGAACGGAGTTCGGCCCGTCAACATTTCGAAAAGGGTGATGCCCAGCGAGTAGACATCCGACCGTGGATCGACGTCCCGGTCAGAAAACTGCTCGGGCGACATATACTTCGGCGTTCCAAGCACTGCATGGGCGGCCGTCATCGCCAGGGATTCTGACTGTACGGCATGTCGAGCAAGTCCGAAGTCCGTCAGCATCACGTGGAAACCGGACGGTGTCTTCTCCGATCGTTTCAACAGGATGTTTTCCGGCTTGATGTCACGGTGCAGAATTGACAGGTGGGACAAATCGGCAAGTGCCTGCGCCACCTGAGCGACGACGTCCGCAGCAGCTGCTTCGGAAAACGCCCCCTCGCGACTTAGCACCTGACGCAGAGATTCCCCGTCGACCAACTGCATCACCAACGCCTGCCAGTCTGCATCGTCAATGATGTCGAACAGCCTGGTCACGTGGGGGCTGGCAACTTCTGCAAGCAACCGGCATTCCTTGCGGAAGCGACGCAGTGCGTCGGGATGTCTCGAGAATTCCGGGGACAGCACCTTGACCGCTGCGGGCTCACCAGTTTCGGTGTGTACGGCTTCGTACACGCTGCCCATTCCGCCCGAACCAATGCGATTCAGGAGGCGATAGTTTCCGACCAGCTCACCTGGAAACGGATGGCCAGGGTGCAGGACTTCAATTGACGTTCGGAGACGTTCGATGCCAGAGTCCGCGCTTGGAACCTGCACCGGGAGAGGCGGAATGAGAACGCCGTCAGAGACTTGACCCTTCCATGGTTCTTTCCCCTGCATCGAAACTCCCTCTGACTTAACCATACCGAATCCACCGTACCGACGCGGCAATCACAGATTCCGGGACATTTCAATCAGGTTCTTCATACCCCTCGGGCTGCCTTCGCCGCTATAACGATCTGTCAATCGCTGATGGATTGAAGAATAGCCAATGTCTTTTTTGACCTTAAAATCTTCCGGGCGGGAGCAACAATATCAGAAGCATCTGTCCTGCGCAAGCAGCCAGCTCTCATTCACCCGCTATACTTCATAGCACCTGACTGCCAGCGTTGCTCGGCTGATTTGCTACCTGCATTCGAATTTGCTTCCGTTTTCAGCCAGACGAACGTCAAAAGAGCCGGCGGGGTGGTATGAGGCCATCAACCTTACATTTTCGACAGGTTTTGGGAACTGCGAATCGTGAATTGTTAACGGCAGGAACACACGACATCACTTCACGGATGGATGGCCCCCTTTCTTAGTTGTTCTCAACCTTGTTGTTCTCAACCTCACTGTCGTTTCCGAGATTTTTCCGTGGATTCACAGCATCGCCTCAGCAACATCGAAACGAACTGGACCGAACTGGGTTTCGTCCACCAGAACAATGACCGCTCATCCTGCGTTGAGGAATTGAGACGAGCTTTCCTGCTTCGCTATGCAGGTTCTGTCTACAACTATCTGTTGAAATGTGTTCGTGATGCACACGCCGCTGATGATCTGGCCCAGGAATTTGCCATTCGGTTTCTTCGCGGCCAGTACATCAACGCGGCACCCGATCGCGGTCGCTTCAGGGATTATCTGAAGAAGTCCCTCACCAATCTGGCGAACGATTTCTTTCGCAGAAAGTCCTCCGAACAAAAAATGCTGGGCAAAGTCGCCAGAGATCAGCAGACGACAGCTGACCAGCCCGAAGCAGATTTCGACGAGATCTGGCGTCAGGAATTGCTTGGCCAGACCTGGAATTCACTCCGAGACTATTCGTCCGCATCCAATAATGCCTATTACGAAATCCTGCGTTTGCGGGCAGAACTGCCTGACGAGAGCATGGCAGTTCTGTCCACAAAACTGACTGTTCAAATTGATGGGAAGGTTCCCACAGAAGATTGGGTCCGTCAGACGTTGCTGAGAGCACGTAAGAAATACGGCGAACTCCTGCGATGCGAAGTTGCAAGAACTCTCTCTAACGCAGATTCACGTCAGATCGATGAGGAACTGGCAGCGCTGGGGTTACTCATCTACTGCAGCAATTAAATTCTCCCGGACATCG
>JAGQQE010000595.1 GCA_020426345.1 Planctomycetaceae bacterium | reverse complement strand
TCACAATGGCGTTGTCGTCCGTTTGCATTACTGTGGTTCGATCGGATTCGGCGATCTCAACGGCCCGATGTTCGCAGACGTACCGGAACAGTTGCGTGAGCTTGTGGCCTTCAACGCGGACGATGCGAGGACCGAAGGTCAGTGTGAATCCGGTGTCGACGTCGTCACTGTGGATGGCCGTCAGCAGGGAATACGGAAACACATCCACCTGACCATTGCATTTGCGGAAGCCCAGCATCATTCGGGGCCGCAAACCAACGCGACCGTGGCCGAAAGCCACGTAGTCATCGTCTGCAGGCGAAACTGTATCCTGAGGATGAGTTCGAGTGCGTGTGAACTGCGAAATATCCGCTCGCGGTTTGAGCAGTTCTGATATCGTGTCGCGATCATCGTTCATGGATCAACTCCCTGTCGCGGACGTGTTGCTTCTCATTCCCCACGACGGCCTGTTGCTGCCGAAGATAACGTTGCCGTTCGTTGACCGGCCAGAAGACCTCAGTTGCCGTTGAATTTCGAGAAGATTCGCTGATCGCAGCTCTCAGTTCTGTCTTGCTGTGGGTATAGACGTGACAGGATTTGCGACCTCGTGAAGCACTCACGTAGAACTGTTCGCTGCTGGCTGCCCCAAAGGAAACGGCCGATTCCGCCACGAAGACGTCGTCCACGGTGCGACCCTGACTGGCGTGGCTCGTACTCACAAACCCATAAGCGAGATGCCCGAAATCGCGATCCACAACCCAGCCGTTGGACAGAGTCAGATCACCGCTCGCTGAAATCGACTTCACATCAAAGATTGCTCCGTTGTTGAGCTTGTGAAGACCATCTTTCGTTGTGCCGCCGGATGTAATGCGAATGCGATCCCCCTGGGCCAGCTTGAGCTGATTCGTTCGATACACAGAATACCGACCGGCCAACTGGCCGATTTCATGCGGCAGAGTGTCCTGGACGATCATTCGTTCGCCCTTGCGATGGCCTTTGGCATTCTGATGGAAGATGATCACATCTCCCGGTTTGATGAACGCTGAATCGCCACGTTCGGCCTCGGTCAGATGCATCGGCTGTAGTTGGTATATGTCATGTTCCTGTGTGCTGAGCAGATCGCGTTTTCGCAGTTCGCTGCGAATGGACGACGTCAGCTGGTCGGCTTCCCGATGCGTAGGAGAAAGCACCATTGCCGATCGCCCTTTCTGAATGGCATCCACATAGTCTGCCGCGATACGGATGTCGCGGTCTTCATCCTCGAGTTCATGAACCCAGCCCAGTTGATCGAGCTGGTCGTATCCGCCCGTCACATCACCGTTGGCCATCGAATGAATCGCGTCCCGATACCGGCCCTGCTGTCGACGGATGGTGCTGATCTGAATGGGGGTTACGCTTGTGTACTGGTCGATCAGTCCCAGCACGCCACCTCGATCGACACTGCCGTGCTGTCGTTTCCAGTCGCCCGACAGGATGATCCTCGCTTGATGTTCGTTGGCCAGATCCATGACTCGTTTTAGCTGACGACTGCCCAAAAGCGACGCTTCGTCGATCCAGATCACCTGACCGGTGATTTCCTTCTGCAGCTGTTCATTGATCAGCAGTTCGGCCACGGTGGTGGCGGACGAAAACCCCTCGTCGCGCAGCACCTTGCGGCTCGCCTGGGCGGACGGTGCGAACGTGAAGACCTGATGCCCGCCCTCCTCAATGGCTGCGACGGCCTGCTGCATGAGAGTGGTCTTGCCTGTGCCCGCTCCCCCCAGCAACAGTTGCAGACGGTCGTCACTGCCCGTGAGTTGCCGGATGGCATTCAACTGCTCTTCGCTCAGCCAGTCATTGTCAGGTAGCCACGTTGCGTTCAGTGGTTTCACAGAATGACGCCCGTCGCGGGCGAACCTCAGAACGGCTTCTTCATCGGCCAGGACTTCCGGTGTCGTGGCCAGACGACGGCCTTCAACGTCGCGTGTGATCAGGCCCTGTCGTGTGGCTTCGGCGGCCACTTCGTGCACGTCGACGGTGCCCATCCCAAATCGCATGGCTTCGGCCAGAACGTCACGTTCCGGCAAGATCGAAAAACGTTCGAAGCAATGAGACAGGGCATGCTGTACGGCGACTTCCAGATTTTGTGGTCCGTTGACGCTGCCACTGCCGGAAGGATCGGTAAGAGATTCGAAGATCTCCCGTTCTTCCGGAGAGAGACGACCTTTCCAGCCCGTCTGCAGACTGGCAAAGGATTCGTGGTTGGCTTTGGAATTGCGAGTCCTCGCTCCCAGTGCCGCTTTTTCTTCAGCCGACGTGATCCCTTCTTCTGCAGCCAGTGATTCGATTTCAATGGTCCGACGTGAAAACTTGTCCTTTGTGGCCTGCGGGATTCCGGCAATGTCCCATCTGCGGCCATCGCGATCGATCGAATATCCCAGTTCCGTCCGCAGATAACGCGATAGTCGCGCGTGCATGCGAGCTTCGAAGAATCGGGCGTCACGTTTGAGATCTCGAAATTGAGCCGCTTTGAATCGTTCTTCCTTCTGGTCCCAGGTGACGTTGAAAACAAAGCAATGGGCATGCAAATGGGGATCCACCTCACCGAGTTCATTGGGACGTGCTGTCGTGTGCACAAACTGTCCCCAGACGAGGTTGCCCGTGCTGCGGTTTTCCTGTCGACCGCCGACTCGCACGCGTGTCTGAGCTTCGGCCTCCATCTCCAGCATGGTTTCCTGAACACTCCGCTCAAAGACTTCTTCGATGCGGTGGTCGCCCATCGCATGCGCGAGACTGA
>JAGQQE010000594.1 GCA_020426345.1 Planctomycetaceae bacterium | reverse complement strand
ACAACCGGGGCCACTTAGCTTACCCATGTTTGCGACACCCATGTTTGCGACACCCATGTTCGCGCCGGCCGCGGCTTCATCCACTGAACCAGAATCAACATGCCAGTTGTGGCTGACACTATGGTTTGAGATCAAAATCGAAAGTGTTCTCACCGGGCTGAACTGTCACGGTGAGTTCGGACTGGATGTTGTAGCGGGCGGGGATCACGAACGTTTTGGACTTTGTCGGTGACTGTACAAGTTCATCACCTTCCAGTTCGGAATCGTCTTCGGCTTCCTCAGATCCTTCGCTTGCTCCGATCTCAACCCGATTCGGTCCGATCTTGCAGCCGAGAGTGTCCCGAATATAGGTCAATTGGTATCGACCGGATTCATCGGTTTTACCCATTGCTGGTCGACCATCTTCCGGTACAAATGTTACGGCAACACCCGGCAAAGGTTGACCACCAGCAGTGATGGTGCCTGACACCAGCCCCAGTTCCGGTTGGTCGCTTGCTGACTGACATCCGGCCGGGATGCAAAGTAGGGCGATGGTGAACAGGGTCGGCAAGACGACCCACGGCAAATTTGGAGATCGGTGGCGGGAGATATGTTCTGTCATCATGTTTATTCGGGATTTTGCAAAGAGACCCACAAACGCAGAATTCGCTTTTGTGGGCCGGTGATTGAATTTTGAACGGGACAGTGGCGTCGATCTAGAAATCGCCCACGACTTCACCGCCAGCCCTGGTGCTGATGCCCTGATAGATTGTCATGCTGATGTTTTCTGAAAGGAATCGAACGCTGCCGTCACCCATTAGGAACTGTGCCCCGCCAACGTGATGACTGCCAGCCGCTTCTTCGGTGTACTGGTTGATTGGGTCGTTGCCTTCGGCTGCAATCAGATATTCCGACATCTCTGTTGGGGGATTGCTGTCCGCGCCTCCGGAAAAGCAGTGCTTACGATCACTTCCGGCTCCGCCAAGCATATTGGCGTCACCGCCCGAATCGATGACTTCGCTGATGAAGATCGTGCTTGACAGCCCGTCCAGTACATCGCGAAAACGGACGCTGCTGCTGATGTAGAAAACGCCATTTGCGTTCATACATCCACCAGGCGAACGCATTCCGGCGGCAGTTGTGACCGACCCGCCGTAACAGTTGTCTCCGTTATAGCCAATCAGCGTCCCCATGTTTGCGTTATAATTTGATGGCGAATATCCACCTTTCTGTGGGCCCTGAGTGGAATCTGGTTGAGATGGACACCAAAAGATCGACATCACAGTTGCACCTGCGAGCATCTGCTTGGCACTTGTCGTGCCGCCAAGTTCGGAACCCAGCCCGCCATCGTTGGGCCCCTGGATTTGTTCATACATATTTGCCTGGTCGATAAACGGCAGGATGCTCGCATGCCATGTCCATCCGTGGCCATTGTAGGTCGTTCCGGCTGCGTTCAGGAGCACGATGCTTCCCGACGGAAGACATCGATGCACATCATGGTAGTTGTGCAGCGCCAGACCAATCTGCTTCAGGTTGTTCTTGCATTGTGTCCGACGCGCTGCTTCACGAGCTTGCTGCACGGCTGGCAGCAGCAGCGCTATCAGAATGGCAATGATGGCAATTACGACAAGTAGCTCGATTAGTGTGAATCCTCGTCGACGATTGAACATAGATAAAGTCCTCAATTTCTCTGCAAATCCGCGCTGGACACATTGTCCATCGCAAGTACCCTGGCAGGCGAAAATGACCAGGACAGAAAGCCTCAGTGGCTTGTCCCTGATCGTCATATTTTCGCCCGACTCGGGGCGGAAATTTTAAGGCCCAATCGAGAAGAGTGTGTGAATGAAGAAGCATCCGACTGTTAATTTGATGTGAAGTGGAGGAATTAACTGTTTGTAATCTTTCAAAATTAATATGTCCGAGAAGCGTCGAACAGTTTCGAGGCGATGCCGGAGATCAGTTCACAGGATGGCCTGGAGCTTGCAATCGGGCCCGTTGACGTCAATGGCGGCTCTCCGTTTGGCGATAGATAATCGTCCACCACGGCCACGAAGAACTTCTTTTCGCCCCGTTTACCGTCGCTCGATTTCCACTCCATCGACAACACCCTGTGCCCATACACCAACGATGCAATTGGGGAGGTGATAAAACACACTCGCGTTCATCCTGGGATCGCTCGATGTCTTACCGTTGGGCAGTTTCCAGTGGCTTCAACTGAAAGCGAGTCATCTCGCCACTGTCGATCGCTGAAAACACGATGCCCCAGGCCGGGTGTTTCGCATCGTTGAAGACGCTTGCCAGATTCTGGGGCCGAGAAGCTTCGTCGTGAAAAGCCTGCGTCAGCACATCGGTTTCACTCATATCCGACTGATCATGGGCGTGAGCACGCAGCAGCACGTCAACAACTCTTGCCTGATCTGCTGAGAAGGAATACTTGGTGCCGCTCCACAGAAAGCGGTAGAACTGACCGGGCATGAATCTTTCGGCGGCCTCTTTGTTGAACCAGTCACTTCCCCGAGCAATCGCTTTTAAATTGCGTCTGACATCGACAGTGGCGAACTTGCCGGACTCAATCGTCAGGGAACCGCGTTGCGCATTGTATTGAGCGAACGTGTACGTGCCGGATTCCGAGTCGTAAACTGGTCTGTCGAGGTCGACATCCTTGAACATGTGATCAACCGTCTTGAAGATCTTTTCGTATTCGCCATTCGAGCTCGATCGAATGTCATTCAGCCAGCCGGCCTGAGTGTCAAACACCTGGACAAAGTATCTGCCGACTGGCA
>JAGQQE010000593.1 GCA_020426345.1 Planctomycetaceae bacterium | reverse complement strand
TGCGGCTGTTGGTGCTTCTACCCCCGAATGATCTGCCAGATCCGGTCGCTCAGTCGCTGGACCGAATGCCGGACTCGGCATGCGGGGTCGTGAACGCGTTCATTGTCTTGCGTCGTCACTGGCGAATCCGGTTATCGTCCAGCAAGCTTTTCACCAACACACTGGGTATCTCTTGCCGTGATTCCATCGCGATGGCGAGGTTTTTTTGCTGCCACGGGTTGGTCACTCTCTGACTGATCCTGAATAACCATCTGGACTTCGCAGCTCGGAATCAACCACCTGAATCGATGGCGGCAAAGCTTGTCGACGTTTTATGGTCAGCGGCTGAATGCTTCAGTTTCCCGGAATGGAGCAGCCCAATGAGCAGCGACACAATTTTCTGATCTTTTGTGCGTTCATCGGTCGCGGGTCCTGCTTCAGGGGTACTTTCCGGATTTGCTCCATGCAGTTCGGGTGAAAGGTGTTCCCAGGGAGTAATTTGCCAGCGAGTCTTCCTGAGTTTGCTGTTTGTCTTGTCGTATCGCCAGCCGCTGATGAGGCGTTCGGCAGTCCAGCGATTGTGCTCCATGATGCGGATCTTTTCACTCGTACTTTCATCGAGCGGCGATAGTGAACTGCCTTCGGCGATGTCCTCAGCAACTCCCTCAATTCGATAACCAAGTGCGGCCGCCTTTAACACGGAGTGGATGGCAGCCGATCGGTTGGACGCACGGTCTTCTTCGGTGATGGTGTTCCAGATGTCGCGAGCAGTCTTCTCGAGGGATTGCCAATCCAGGTGAGAAAATGCCGGTCCCGGATTTGTAGCGCTGCAGGCTGACTGCAGACTCGCAATGTGAGAGTCAAATCGGCTGTCTGAGCTCTGCATCCAAACCAAATGAATCAGTCTGGCCAGCCAATCGGTCCAGCCCTGTGTGACTTCCAGGTACGAAACACTGCCGTAGCACTGGCCAAAAGGAAACAGTTCGCATCCTTTACGCGACAGAGTCTGTTCTTTGCTGGTGCGTTGCTCCGTCAATAACTGAGACAGTTCGCGCTGTCTGGGAATCCAGACGAAAATCGGACAACGTTTTTCTATGGTTCGGAGTTTCGCATTCAGTCGCTCGGCCGTCGCAAAGTTACGACGATCATCCTCGAAGCAAACCAGAATGACTGGTTTCACTCCTCTTCGTTCAATTGCGGGGACCATCTCACCAAGGAAATTCTCGTCAGTGGCCTCCGTGTATTTCGCGTAATGAATGTTGCACACATATTCTATTCCCAGCGGAGCATCCTGGTCCGATAGTCGGACGCGTTCCAGGGGTCGATAGATGCGGGAGGACCAGTGATCTGCATCTTCATTGAAATTCCACTCGCGGATCGCATTCAGGTCGGGACCAAATCGAGGATTCTTTGCGGCGAATTCCTTCGCCTTCTTTTCGATATCGTCATCAACAACAGTCAGTCTCAGGCGCTTGCCGTTCTCAAAATGAGCCAGTTCGCCCAGGTGCAGAGCCAGTGTCTGTCCGAATCGGCCAAAGCCGAGCATCACAAAATGAGCGACTTCATGCGATTCATTGGGGCGCATTTCATCGCCGAATAATGTTGCGTTCGCGATGTCTGCTAACAGTCGGCGGGAAGTTCGTTCCAGAGCATTAAAGACCTCGATGTCCATCAGTCGATTCGTGCCGAGTTCGATCGCGTCTGCGCGATTGCGCAATGCAATGGCAAGGTCGCGATCCATGATGTGAGCGAAGCATCTCAACGGCGCCAGCGTCGATCCATACCAGGTCGTTCTTCTGCCGAATGCGTTCAGGATATCACGAATTTCAACCGTACTCTCGATATTGCATTCGTCCCTGCCTGTGACGAGAAATACCTCGGCGGCTCTGGCAACGGCCGATTCGACAAGGTTTTCTCTTTTTGTCGCATCACCGACAATGCAAAGGATTCCGTGGTCGCGAGCCCACTTCAGGTTTGGGTTTCCCTCGTCCGGTTCGATGACAACAATCAAACGGCGATCTTTCATGTCGATCAGATCGGCGACCAGTTGACGTCCAATTCGACCGAGCCCGCAGACGATAATATGCCCGGAAACGTTGAGAAGCTGCAACTTCTCCCAGGAGTCATGGAACAATACCAGAATACCGCGAGACGCTACGGTAAGCGCCAGCATCATGGCAAATCCAGCTGCCCATTGCAGGCTTCGGTTCGTCAGTCGGCTCGGCTCGACGTTAAACGCAAAAATCTGAAACGTGTCATAGAGTCCTGCGACGATAGACTCCGCCTTGTACTGATTGTCGGCTGCGAATCCAAAACTGCCAAACGCCAGGACCAGCAGCCCCAGTGCAATCACGGCAAAGCCACTCCAGCGAATGCACCATGAACTCAGCATTCGATAATGGTAAGGGAACCGTCGGCGCAGAATGGCGATCCCCATCAACAGCAACAGCACTCCCACAAGGCCATAAAAGTAGAGACTGCTGAAGTAGCCTGAAGCAGTCAGGGGCCGCCCGGTGTTACAGACGGTCACCTTTGCAGATTCCGGCATTTGTGATCCCGGCGACCCTCGATCTGGCGATACTTCGGCGGGGCCATCCGTCTTTAAATCGCGAGTGTCAGATTTTGCATCCGAATGAGTGGTGTCCGGGGGCGGCTGCTTCGTAATTGGCATGCCATCTTCGACCGAACCCTCAGGTTGCTTTGTACGACTCTGCGAAGGTGGTTCGAAGCCGGAGGCGACAATAACGAACGCCACCACGAAGAGGATCAGTACGCCAATCAGGGCC
>JAGQQE010000592.1 GCA_020426345.1 Planctomycetaceae bacterium | reverse complement strand
AGATCGTCATCCAGTAGGAACAGTGCGGCTTCCAGTTGTATTGACTGAACTTGCGGCAGAACCGCGGCACTTAACAATCTGCGGCACACCCCGCTGCATCAGAAGTGACGGAATCTCAGCAGATTCAGTGAGGCCGCCGTTTCATCGCGTTGTCAGCTGCCCCATCCTTATCAGCTGAAGAATAAAAGGCGATCCGTTACAGTGTGAGGCAGGAGTCAGGATTTGATTCCAGGTCTCAGGTGATACGGCCCGGCCGGGATTTGAGTCGTTCGGTAATCCTTTCCGGGGATCTGCATCACGTTGTCTGCGGATCAATGTTTGAAGTGTGAGCGGAAGCCAGCCACGTGAATCAGCAGAATTTGTTTGGCTTTGCAGACACCCCGGAATGGGAAGAAGCTGCCCGCGAAGATGTGATGGTGGCCGAAGTTGTCTTCAACCTCCCGCTTGAAAAACCCTACACCTACGAAATTCCGGAACCACTTCGTCCAATGCTGCAGCCGGGCCAGCGGGTGAAAGCTCCTCTTGGGCGATCGAATCGCATGGTCACCGGCTATTGCGTTGGAATCCGTCAGGCAACCCCTGGTTCGATCAAACGGCTCAAATGCATTCATGAGCTCCTGGACCGCGAGCCACTGCTTGATGAACGAATGCTGGAAGTCACTCGATGGATCAGTGAAAGATATCTTTGTGGATGGGGTCAGGTGCTGGAAAGTGTCATTCCGGCCGGAGTCCGCCGCAAGAGTGGTACGCGTCTTGTGCAGAGCTACCAGCTGCTGCCAAACGTTGCGGATCGGATTCAGACATCCCGGCTGAATAAACAGCAGAAGGTGATCATTGACCTGCTTCAGAAGGCCAATGGGCCCATTGCTGCAGCTGAATTATGCGAAATGGCTGCGTGCAGCCCTTCACCTCTGGCGACTTTGGTCAGGAAAGGACTTATCGAATCGTTACGTATTCGATCGGATATCACCGGGGAGCTCACCGAAGGCAGCGCGAGCGAGGCCGATCTTTCTTTGAACCCGCAACAGGTTCAGGCTCTGGATAGAATTCTGGGAGCGGTTCGGTCTGGCGAACATAGTACGATCCTGCTTCATGGAGTCACGGGCAGCGGCAAGACAGAGGTCTATATTCGATCGATTCGTGAAGTGGTCAGCTATCGCAGGCAGGCCATTGTTCTGGTCCCCGAAATCAGTTTGACACCTCAGACAATCCGGCGTTTTCGCAGTCGCTTTCAATCAGTTGCCGTGCTGCACAGCCATATGACTGATGCCGAAAGGCACTGGCAATGGCAGCAGATTGCAAGCGGGGACATTGAGGTGATTGTCGGAGCGCGGAGCGCAGTGTTTGCGCCGACGCCGCATTTGGGACTGGTGATTATTGACGAAGAACACGAGCCTTCGTTCAAACAGGACAATACCCCGCGCTATCATGCCCGGGAAGTGGCACGATATCGTTGCCTGCAGGAGAAGGTGCCTTTGATTCTTGGTTCAGCGACGCCAACTCTGGAATCGTGGCTTCGGGCTTCCCGGCACCAGGATACTCTGATTTCAATGCCCGAACGCGTCGCGAAACGGCCGTTACCACCAGTGGTCATCGTCGACACTCGCAGTGATCCGCGTATCGGTAAAGGATTCGCCATCGGCCGTGCATTGCTGACAGGGATGCAGAAGGCACTTCGCGAAAACGGTCAGATCATCCTGTTTCTTAATCTGCGAGGTTATTCACCGACAGTATGGTGCCGCGGCTGCGGTGAAGGAGTCAAGTGCCCGAATTGTGACATCACCCTGACCTGGCATCGCGACCGCGCCGTGATTGTCTGTCACAGTTGTGATTATGAAACGCCGCCGCCGGATACCTGTCCGAAATGCGAAAGTCCCGCCATTCGATTCATCGGGACCGGAACTCAAAAGCTGTTCGATGAAGTGGAGCATGCATTTCCCTCCGCCAGCGTGCTTCGAATGGACAGCGATTCGATGAAGAAACCGGGGAGTCATGACGAGGCACTCGAACGATTCCGACTGGGCGAAGTCCAGATACTTCTGGGCACACAAATGATCGCGAAAGGCCTCGATTTCCCCAACGTGACGCTTGTCGGCGTCATCGACACGGACTCCATGCTGCGGCAGCCGGATATGCGGGCTGCAGAGAGGACATTTCAGCTGATTGCTCAGGTCGCTGGTCGTACCGGCCGCAGTTCACGAGGTGGTCGAGTTCTCGTACAAACGACAAGTCCAAACGACCCGGCAGTCAGATTTGCTCAGAAGCATGACTACATCGGTTTCGCGCAGCACGAGCTGGCCGAACGACACGATACGCTGGCACCTCCATTCAGCAGCGTTGCACGCGTGATCTTCCGAGGCCCCAGTGAGCAAACGGTCCTCAACACTGCTCAGGCGGTGGCGGATAAACTCCGGGCTGCCAGAAGTGGTGCCACAGAACATGTTCGAGTCCTCGGTGCCGCGCCGGCTCCGATCACGCGCCTGAGAAACATGTGGCGATTCCATCTGCAGATTACCGGCCGAACGCATGCCCTGGTTCGGGAACTCTGGATGACAGTGGAAAAAAAACTAACGCTGCCCGAGGGCGTTGAAATGGCAATCGATGTCGATCCCATCAACGCGAGATAATCCGCGGCCTGAGGTTCCCCGACTGTTCGCCATCCGGCTTGCCAGTCGTTATCGGGCTTGCCCGGATTGGCAGAGTGAATTCAGCAAAAGACTTCAGCTTAGCCTGTTGAAAAACGGGACTGGCTCGAGCAGGAGACCTTAAAACAGCGTGGTTC
>JAGQQE010000591.1 GCA_020426345.1 Planctomycetaceae bacterium | reverse complement strand
ACTGTGACATCCATGCAGGCGTTGTCATCGGCGACGGCTGTCAGATTGGCGATCATGTCACCATTCACGCCAACACGGTGATTTACCACGATTCCATCATCGGCAATAACGTAACGATCCACGCGACATGTGTGATTGGAGCGGATGGCTTTGGATACAGGCTCGTCGATGGCGGACACCAGCGACTGCCACATTACGGAATTGTTCGCATCTGTGATGATGTCGAAATCGGCGCGGGAACCACAATCGACCGCGCGAAGATTGGCGAAACTCTGATCAACTCCGGGACACGCATCGATAACCAGGTGATGATCGGGCACAACTGCCAGATCGGTCGTCACAACATACTGATCTCTCAGGTCGGATTCGCAGGTTCTGTTTCCACAGGTGATTATGTTGTCTGCGCTGGCCAGGCGGGAATCGCTGACCACGTCCATCTCGGGACAGGCGCGATTATTGGTGCAAAAGCAGGTGTTCATCGCGACATGCCCGGTGGACAGGCATACCTGGGAACGCCCGCTGCCCCTGCTGCGGAAACGGGACGCCAGCTGATGGCACTGCGACGCCTGCCGGAAATGAGATCGACGCTCAAGCAGCTTGAAAAAGAAATCGAGATACTTCGCAGATCCATTCGCGAACTACAGTCACAGCAAGACCCCGGCTCGAACCATGAGCAGATGCGTGCTGCGTGATCGCAGAATGTTCCAGCTTCCATCCCTGACTCTCACCAGATGCCTGAATTCTGAAATTCGAAGTGACGTTCATGTCTGTTTTCTCAGATCAATCCGATTCACCCATATTGCTGCCATTTCGCAATGCCAGGGCTGCCGGTGTGAATCCTTTTGACGCAGAGAACTTCGATATCAGTGAAGGAATCAGTTCAGAACCCATCCGAGTCGGCCTGCTTGCCGGCGCCGGCGACTTCCCCATTAAGTTCGCTCAGGCTGCTCGCAATGCAGGACATTACGTGTTCGGGCTTGGCGTCGCAGGAATGGCATCTGACGAACTATATGAAGCCTGCGACCGATTTCGGACCGCCCCACTGGCGAGGCTTGGAAAGGCGATTCGGCTCTTTCGCCGCGCTGGGGTTGATCGAATTGTGATGGCGGGAAAGATCGAAAAAACGGTCCTGTTTCATCCGTTTCGCTGGCTTCGGTTGATGCCGGACTGGCGAACAATCCATATGTGGCTTCGCTACGCTCGCGAAAACAAAAAAGATGACACCCTTCTGCTGGCAGTCATTCGGGAATTCGAGCGCGACGGCCTGGTCTTTGATTCGGCACTCAGATTCTGCCCGGAGCTTCTCGTGAAACACGGATTCCTAACCTCCCGGAAACCCACCTCCGCTCAGTGGAAAGATATTCGATTCGGATGGGAACTTGCCCGAGAAATGGGTCGCCTGGACATCGGACAGACAGTGGTGATCAACGACACCGCCGTCATTGCTGTTGAGGCGATTGAAGGCACCGACAAGTGCATTCGCCGAGCCGGCGAACTTTGTCGTCGCGGCGGATTCACTGTGGTGAAAGTCGCCAAACCCAATCAGGACATGCGATTTGATGTTCCAACCGTTGGTGTTGAGACAATCAAGACCATGCATGAAGCCGGCGGAAGAGTTCTGGCCATTGAGGCTGGCTTGACCATCATTCTGGATCCGCAGGAAGTCGCCGAGGTTGCGGACAAACTGGGAATTGCCGTCGTTGCTGTGAACACAGAAGAACTGGCTCTGCGAGTTGCTGCGTGACCAACCTGAGCACGTCGTTGACGGAAACCGCAGACGGAATCCTGCTGCGTGTGTTTGTTCAACCCAAAGCCCGCCGCAGACACATTGTCGGCATGCACCAGGACCGACTGAAGCTGTCTGTCACTGAACCTCCCGACAAAGGCAAAGCCAACAGCGGAGTCATTGCCCTGTTGTCAGAGATACTTGAGATTCCAAAATCGTCGATCACACTGGTTCGTGGTGAAATCAGCAGGCAAAAAGACATCCTTCTGAAGGGTATCTCTCCTGAGATCGCCATAGAACGAATTCGCCTTCAGTTACCCCACAACTGAAAATTCAGCACGCGTGGAGCAGACAAGCTGTTACCACCACTGCATGCGATTCTCTCTCTGATGTAAAACCCGGCTGGCACATCGGTACCTGTTGCAGCTTTGCCTGACTCAGGACTGTATTCCGTTCCGGACGCCGATCATTGGCCTGCTTTCGGCTTCCATCCCTCACTTCAACTCCATCGAAAGCACTCACATGAATCAGCGTACGGTCACTGAAATCGAACGTTTGCTGGCGCAGGCGATAGAAGACGCTCTGGCGGAAGCGGAAATCAGCATACCCGTTTCACCAACCCCAAAGCTGCTGCATGCCATGGCAAAAGCGGCGACCGCCGTGTATGAGGCCGTCGCAGATGACCGTTAACTTCACGGTCCGTTGAGAAACCGGGGCAGGCACGCAGGACGACTGGAAACCGTCGTGTTTTCAGGTCTCCTGCGCTGAGCTAACTCAAGATGAACTCATCGGCGTTCATGGGTACGATTGGCGTGAGCGACTGGACCTGTTCGGCGCGACGACTATAGTGAGCATTCGTTCGGCAGAATCGCTGCCGAGATTTCTGCGACCCGTCCCTGCCTGACAGAATCACCTGACGTCTTATGTATCACTGGCGTGTCTTCTGCACGTTTTTTCGCAACTCTTTGATTCGCGAAATGACGTTCCGCGGTAATTTCATCATTCAGGTGATTTCACGGATGTTCTAGTTTGGCGCGCAGATCGCATTGTTCGGGATCA
>JAGQQE010000590.1 GCA_020426345.1 Planctomycetaceae bacterium | reverse complement strand
AGTTCAGGGAAGAAAAAGGAGAGACATTCTGTCATTCTGCTTTTCCTGTTGCCTTGGCCTGCCTTGGCGTCGAAACGACGATTCAGGACTGAATATTGCAGCCGTTCCCACGCCACCCGGTGATGTTTGCGGGCCGTTGGCCATGGAAATCCAGGGTGGCGCGGCCATGGTGCACTGCCGGGTTTGCTATGGTGGTAAGCGGAAGCTTCCAATTGACGGAAAGTCAGGACCGACACCGGAGCCTTCGTATGAGAGTTGATCGATAATTGTCTTGTCTCGCAGGTGCCAGCTCGCCCAGCTTAGTGGCGTGTCCTGGTTGGCATCACGAATGGTCGGATCGGCACCAGCATCCAACAATAATTGAATCACTTCTCCACTGCCCCAGGCCGCGGCTCTGTGTAGCGGCGTCTCTCCGCGTACACGCGCATCTCTCCACAGCATATACGTTTTCATACCGGGCTTCGTTCGGGCATTGGGGTTCGCGCCATGATCAAGTAATAACCGGACAGCTCGAGTGTCACTATGACCGGCGACGCCGTGAAGCGCCGTCTCACCGTTATGGTCGCTGGCCCGGTTAACATCGGCTCCCGATTCAACCAACAAACGCAGACATTCGAAGTGTCCACAAACCCCCAGAATCACCGGCGCAATGTTTTCGTTGCGCTGAACATCCGGATCAGCTCCGTGCTCCAGAAGATAGCGCATCACATCAGGATGGAAGGTCAACAGCGGCCCCATACCATACTGGTCCACGCTGTTTGGGTCAGCGCCCTGTTCGATCAGTCGCTTCACCGTTTCGAAATCACCACCATTTGCGGCCCGGACAAGTTCGTCATTCTTTGCAAGACGATTCATGGAAGTCTCTGCGGACACAAAACAGGGGCAAGCGGTATCCGAAACGGAACGCTGAAGACCTATTCAGTCAATCAGTTTCAGTCAATCAGTGAAATCATGGGCCCGGAAGGAGTCAGACAGAGAAGACCGATGATACTGCCGTCCCGTTGAGCGACCACGGGAGATCCGTTCCATGCTGTCAAATCGCCCGTATCATTGGTGATGATCCACCCTTTTTCCGTCGGCTGCAGTTGATCCCGCCCCAGACTATGGATCACAGAACCAACATTGCCGTCGGAGAAGACGTGCCTGCAGATGCAACAATCTTCGACATCACCGGGCTTGCGAAAGGCTTTGTTTGCAAGCGGCCTGGCCTTTGGGTGAGAGTTCGTTGTAACGGCACTTGCTTCCACCAGAATCTGAAGTCGAACATGAGACGTTCGATGCGTTCCAGTGCTGTCTTCAGTTTCTGAGTTGCCGACGGGTCTCAGCGCGACGTCAAGAGACAAGCCATCCATCTGACAAACGGCTGGGATTTCTATTGCCCGTTGGGAAGCATCTGCAGCCTGAGATTCCGGATCCTTTGAATCGTGCGGCATCGCATCCAGTATGCCGGGAGCCGTTAACAGTTGAATGGCTCCATCTTCAGCGCCAACCAGGACACCATTCAGTGTGATTGTCCTGCTGCGTTTGATCCCCAGAAGAGACGACTGAACGTCGGCTCGAACAATCACTGTTTCCGGCAATTCAAAATCGATCAATGGCAGCAGTGCTTCGCTCTTCAGCCATTCCTCTTTGACTTCCGAGTGCAGCGTGAACAGATGGCCGCTGGAAACAGCCCCGGGCTCACCATCGGAAACAAGCGTTGTGAAAGAGACGCCACCTCGGACGATGGTGCTCAGTGAGTCGGCATTCAGCTTGATTCCACTGAGCCCAACATTCACACCCAGACCGCTATTCACCCAGAACTTCGAAGACGAACGCAGCAGTCGCTGATATTCTGCCTGAATTCGGACGTGAACATCGACGGAGCGAGCATCCGGCGACAGTCCAACGGACAGAACCTGACCGACATCGACACCTCGCCAGGTCACGGGTGCCCCGGCATTAATACCATGCGTCGAATCGCTCCGTAAAACGACGTCGATCCCCTGTCCTGTTTCTTCATCGGGCGGAGCATATGCCAGACCTTCGAAGTGTGCCTGGTATCCGGCTCCGGTTTCGCCGGGACTGACACCGATGTACTTGGCTCCGACGGCTGTTTCCAGGCCGCTGATCCCGCTCAGGCTGACTTGTGGTCGAACAATCCAGAATCGAGTCCCTTCGCGCGCCAGTCCGGCGGCTTCGGGGGTGAGGACCACCGTCGCAGTGATTCTGGACAGGTCATCGCTGAGCGCCACGGTTTCTACCTGCCCGACCTCGATACCTCGATGCCGAACAAAATCACCTGTCTTCAGACCGTGACCTTCCGGGAAAATGATGGTAATGAGCGGTCCGTGCACCGGGATCGATTGCCACGTCATCCAGACAGCCAGCACCAGGCAGACCAACGTCACCCACCACATCTTCGAAGCGCGAACCAGCGCAGACGGACTGCCGGAAGAATCTCGCACGATGGCCTTTGGTATGTTTCGTTCCGCAGAAAGAACAGACTCCTGCTCTGCAGCCGCATCAGTTTTCTCTTCTTCCGACATACCTTTGCTCAGCCCTTCACGGCCTGGTGAAACATTTTCGCTCTACCGCAGGATAATCGGTCAGGAACAATTAAGGCAACACAGCGCCATAAATTGAAATCACCAGCGCTGGCATGGCGGTCCTCTGATGCCGTGGCGTGCCATCGCATTATGTGCGCCATCGTGACCAAACACATATCTGGTGCAATCGCTACAACTGGTTTGTTCGTGACAACGGAAAAATCAGGCAACGCTGTGCGAACGATTGGTTGCGGAGGCG
>JAGQQE010000589.1 GCA_020426345.1 Planctomycetaceae bacterium | reverse complement strand
AGGCTGCCAATGACCAGAATGGCTGCCGTGATCAGAAACGCCCAGATTGAGAAATACAGAAATGGCTCAGAGACTCGGAACAGCGGTTCCCAGCCGAGAGATTCGAAGACAGCTGGCTGATTGAACGTGTACAGAGAAACTGCCGTCCCGATCCCGCAGATTAAAGCGGCCAGAGCGGCTCGCCCGGTCGCTCGCTTCCACAAGATGCCGATCAACAGCACCGCAAATGCCGGCCCCTGGAAGAAGGCCATCAGTGTCTGGAAGATGGCGTAGATTCCGGACTCTTCATTCATCCAGGTCAGCAAATACGAAAACAGCAAAGCCCAGCCGACCAATGCAACGGTGGTGAGACGGCCAACTTTCAGTAGCTTTTCGTCAGTGACCGCCGGATCAATAAACCGCTTGTAGAAATCATTGGAAACGATTGTCGCCGCAGAATTCAGATAAGAATCAATACTGGACATTAATGCGGCCAGAAATGCGGCAACAAAAAGGCCACGCAATCCGGCGGGCAGAAGAAGACCAACCAGGCTCGGGATCGCCGCATCTCCGTCTTTCAGGTCGGGCAGCAACGCAACCGCAATCAATCCCGGGACGGCCACAATCAACGGGATGATATTCTTCAGCAAGGCTCCCCAGATGTACGAGGCCTTCGCTTCGAACTCGCTTCTCGCTCCCAGCGATCGCTGCACGATGGCCTGATTTCCAATCCAGTACGCAGGACTCAGTATGAGCGCCAGTCCAAAATAAATACCGGGCCACGGAAAGGGTGATTTGGTATCGGCTGGAAGAATCAATGCCATCTGCTCGCCATTTTTCTCGCTGGTCCGGCTCAATGCCGATTCCAATTGGCGACCACCGGCAGCTGATTGATCGACGTCATCAGAATTCTGCTGTTGGGTGGCAACAGCCCTGGAATTCGCTTCCGCCAGACGGGATCGCAGTTCACGAATTCCACCGACTTCAATCAGTCCCAGTACGAGAACCAGAAGGCAGCCGGCAATCATCACAAAGCACTGGATCATGTCTGTATAGACGACTGCCGCGAGTCCGCCGACAATTGTGTAGCCGCCGACCAGTACCGCGGTGACAAGGATGCACACCAATGGATCCCAGCCGAATACGGCAGACATCATTTTTGCCGAAGCCAGCAGCATAATTCCCAGGTTGCAGGCCATGAAAATAAGCCAGCAGCTTGCCATCACGCATCGGACCCCTGCGTTGTAACGGCGTTCCAGAAACTCCGGCACCGTATACACGCCAGTCCGATAAAAGAACGGGATGAAGACAAACGCGCCGACGATCATGGCCGGTACACATCCGATCCATTCAAAATTAGCAACAGCAAGGCCATGACTGTAGGCTGCCCCGCCAACACCAATAATGTCTGTCCCGCCAATATCGGTTGCCACCAGCGACATGCCGATTGCCCACCACGGCAATTGCCGACCTCCCAGAAAAAAGTCATTCCCGGTTTTCATCCGCATCCCGATAATCACACCGATGGCAATTGTCCCAACAAGATACAGGGCAATAACGATGTAATCGGGAAGCGTCAGGATGTTGGTTGCGGCCAGCATCAACCGGGGACCCTATCAAAGCAAAAGACAGCCGAAGCGGGAGGCGTCAAGAAATCACAGAGCTCACGATAGCAAATTTGAATTGAACAACGAATCGTTCCGGGCAGACTTTACGGAACCTCTTTTCCTGTCGAAAAATGCTTTCCGATCTGTACCGCGTTGAGAATTCAGCCATCCTGACGAAAAGATGTCCTGTACCATGAATGTTGATCAAAGATGCAATCGGACACGCTTTTGCAGCCGGAACGGAGAGTCGTGAATGTTCCTGCGAATCGCAGAATTGGTGGAGATGGCGTGGTCATTGTCGGTTTGCCTCACGGTGCCAATTGTGGACGACGCTTGCGGTGCTCCCGGTTTGACGAGTCAGGCCGCCCGTTCTGCTGGTGCTCCGGCAACCCAGCCATAAGGTCTCCTGCTCGAGCCAGTCCCGTTCTTCAAAATGCTGTTAGGTTAGCGATAGGTGTAATTGGGGCATTTGAAGATGCATGGTGCTTCAGGCGGAATCTACTGCGGAAACGGATTGCCGGTGATCACTTCGTTTCCGTTGCGAGTTCCAAGGAACTGCAGAACGCCACCTTCAGGTCGAGAGTCCACTTCATCGGACAAAAATCGTACAGAACCATCGCAGAGTGCGACAAACAATCCACCGGGATGGGCACTTGAAAAGCCGGTGAGTGATTGATTGAGCGGAGATTGAAAACTCACGTCTGTGACGACGTCCGTTTCGAATCGATTGGATCCCGTGCCTGGCCAGATTCCCCAGCCGCTCATTCGGGACCGTTCACCAGCCATCAGTGTGTTGGAACTTCCATCCGAGATATCGCGCATTCGCACTGAGATATTCCAGCCAAAGATTCCATCCGGCGAACCCAGCATTGCTTCGGGCAATGACGCTGGTCCGGGCAGTTGTTTGTCCTCTTCAGTTTTCTTCCCGGGACGCCCCTGACGTAGTAAAGCCGCGTAGGTTGTGACTGCACCCGGCCAGTAGGCTTCCACACGACCGTCTATCCATCGATTTGGGGCAATTGTGCCCAGGGAACCGGAATAGGAAGATGTGCCGTATCCACCTCTGTACGGATTGGTCTTTGGTGCGTCGGTGTCTGCGGGGCACAAGTAGACATTGACAGATTCCGTCAGCAAACCTTCCGGTTCTGTCATGGGATGATTCATTTCCAGTTTGCTGTAGAGTGGCGCTTGTTCGACGTAGG
>JAGQQE010000058.1 GCA_020426345.1 Planctomycetaceae bacterium | reverse complement strand
CGTAGTAATGCTTCTGTGTGAACGGATCGAATTTGTGGTTGTGACATCGCGCGCACTGGATGGTAACACTGCAGAAAGAATTCATGACATTGCTGACCATGTCGTCTCGGTCAAGATTTCGAGCCACCATACCATCAATTTTCGATTCCGGAACTTCAACGTGACCGATAAAATCCCACGGGCCGGCCGCAATAAAGCCCAACCCAAGAATGCCGTCGGGTTCTCCGGGAAATAGTACATCCCCGGCAATCTGTTCCTGAACGAAACGTCCGTACGGCTTATCTTCGTTAAAGCTTCGAATAACGTAGTCGCGATAGGGCCATGCATTCGGACGGAGCTTATCTTTGTCGTAGCCGCAGGTATCGGCATACTTCACGACATCCAGCCAGTGGCGTCCCCATCGTTCCCCGTAGCGAGGAGAATTCAGGAGACGCTCTGTCAGGCGATCCCACGCGTCCGCTCCTTTATCCTGTTCGAAAGCTTCGATTTCAGCCGGAGTAGGGGGCAACCCGGTCAGGTCGTACGACAGCCGCCGAATGAGCGTTCTTCTGTCGGCAGGAGCCGATGGAGTTAATCCTTTCTCAACGAGACGCTTTTGAATGAACGCATCAATAGGATGCACCGGAGGCGAGCTCGTTCCGGGAGGAACCGCCGGGGACTTCAAGGGGCGAAGCGACCACCAGTTGAAGTCTTCCACAACGGGTTCTGTCAGACGAACCGTATCCGGAAAAGGAGCTCCGGCAGCGATCCACTTACGTAGCCATTCCACTTCTTCATTCGTCAGTGCAGAGCCCGTTTTGGGCATCGACGGAGGAGAATCGCCTTCCGGCTGCACGACCGAAATCAGATGACTGTTTTCAACAGAACCCGGCTCAACATAGCCGCTGGCGAATAATTCTCTGGCCGTCTGAAGACTAAATTCCCCAGCGGCTTCATCGCTGCTGTGGCAACGCAGACAGTGTTTCGAAAGAACGTCCAGCGCGCGATGCTGAAGGCCGGAATGGGCCTCATCCTGTCCAAACGCCCCTGACAGGCTGCAAATTCCGGGAATGATCAACAGCCAGGCACACCATTTGAAGTGGAGTCTCCGGAGGCAGCTCTGAAGGCTTCTAAATACTGGAATCATCGTCATCATCAGTCTCTTCTATGTCCCGGTCGTTGGCTTCATCCATGGCAAGCAGTTCGGCCGGCAAGTCACGATTGTCAAGCGGACGCCATCGAAGTACATCGCGAGGCGGATCGCAGGTGGCTTTTCGTACGGTGACCTGCCAGTGGACATCGCCGGGCCCGTCCATGGTATCTCCATCCTTGATCACATCGCCATTCTCCAGCAAGTACAACGTGCCGTTCCGCATGAAGGCATCAACGTCCGACGGATCGTAGTCGCTGCCGCAGAAGACCGTCTCGAAATCTGAGACGTTCATTTGCTGGTTCCCAACCGAATCCATCAGGGCAAACTGTTCATTGATGTTGAAAAGTCGGACATTGGCCCATGCGTCGATCGGCGGCATTTCGTTCTCGTTTGCAAACTCCAGGCACTGCTTCAGATTCGCCCTGTCCTTCAGAACTTCTCCGTTGGGATTGAAGTAACAAATGGCCTGAGGCAGGCTCAACAGCGATTCGGTCAACTGGGTCAGAAAGTCCAGTTCATCCAGGGTATTTACACTTTCAGGCATGATGGGCTGATCATCGTCCAGACCAAAAGCGTAACTCAGCCGAATACGAATGAACCCCTGATGGCGTTCGACGGCCGTCGGCCCGTCTTCCCACGCCCACGCCTGCTGCGCGGCTCGTTCCATGCTTCGAGGAAAGGTAAACGGGCCAAATTGGCCCATGACCCACGCACCAAAAAGTGTCGAGCTGGATTGTGGATCCCCCATGCTGTCCGGCCATTGTCGGTTGACCACGTCAATTGCGACAAAGCCATTCACATCCGGACGATAGGCAATCACCAGGGTTGGTCCGCCCAGCTCCCATGACGAGGAACGGTCGATCCGTTTACAGATTTCGAAGCCGTCCAGGGCGGTTGTCAATTCGTCCAGAGTCGCTGGACCACTCAAGAGAACGCACGTTGTCTGAGTGTAAATACCTTTTGGCATGAGCGTCCTTTCCTGGCGGCGCAGTGGATAAAGTGAAGGGAGGGTATGTGAAGCGTGGACTTTCGCTGCGTTCGCGTGGAGGTCAGCGGAACAGACACCAATTGAGCACCTGTGAAGATCTCTGAGCAGCGTACGAGATGCGGTTGTGAATTGCGACCATCGCTGCATCCCGCTACAACCTGAATCAGACGTTGACAATCCTACGCATGCGACTCATCGAAAGCTAAACTGTGATCCGCGGGCGTGTACAGGTCGGATCCCAGCCGCTGCCACAGTATGCAGGTCTTGTGGACGCAGATCTTATGAGCTCGCTCAATCAGGCTGCGGGGTTGGGCGTAACAGTAACAATAGTCCGTTGAGAACTCTGGAATTTCGACATGACGAGACGATCTGTAGATAAGGGATATTCTGAAAGGGAATTCCCCGTGTCGGCGATGCCGATTCCACCTGCTGCACGTTCATGCCTTAACCGCTGCTCTGAGTTTCGAACTCAGTGGCTTCCCAGGTCTTTCCCAGCGAGATCATTTTGTACCCTGCTTTCACACGCCGTCGCAAATGTGCTGACTCTGCTGCTGGTGTTAACAACCGTGGATCATTCGGCTGCTCTTGCCGAGAACATCTCTGGCCTGGGCACTGCACAACAGCAGGACGCCACATCCCGTCCGCCCGGGATACCTGATGCCGCTGAAAAAACAGCGCTGCCCGGGGACCATGTGACCGAGGTTCGTTTGCCACCGAAGGCCAGTTTCCATCTGTTTGTCCTGGCGGGCCAGTCGAATATGGCGGGCCGAGGCGTGATTGAAAAGCAGGATACCGTGATTCATCCTCGTCTTCTGATGCTGAACAAGCAGGGTCATTGGGTTCCGGCAATTGCTCCCCTGCACTTCGACAAGTCCGTGGCTGGCGTAGGACCTGGTCGAACATTCGGCCTGGAACTTCTGAAAGATGACCCAACAATTACGATCGGTTTGATTCCCGTGGCTGTGGGAGGATCACCAATTTCTGTATGGCAACCGGGCGAGTATTACGAACCCACCCACAGTTTTCCGTGGGATGACGCCGTCCACAGAATCCGAATTGGCAAGCGTGACGGTGTCGTCAGGGGGATTCTTTGGCATCAGGGGGAATCGGATTCCAATGAAAAATCTGCTTCTGCCTATCAATACGCCCTTGACCACCTGATTAATCGGCTGCGGGTTGAATGCGATTCGGAAGACCAGAATGGATTGATACCATTCATGGCCGGTCAGATGGGAAAGTTTGAAAGCCGACCATGGAACGAATTCAAGAACACGGTCGATGCTGCGCATCGCACCCTGCCGGACCGAGTTGAAAGGACCGCCTTTGTGGACGCCAGTGCGCTGAACCACAAAGGAGACAACGTCCATTTTGATTCAGAATCCTACCGCGAACTCGGACGTCGATTTGCATCGGCCTACCGACGACTCCGCGATAACGATTGAGTCTCAGAACACACAAGTGTCTTCGAACATTAGGGAGTTGAAACATGAAGTCTCGCACGTTCACGTTGTTTACCATTGCTCTGTTCAGTGCAAACTGTTCTCTCGTGGTCGCAGACGATGCCGCAGACCAGCAGATCCGTCGAGAGAAGGCATTCTCAGAGCAGATGGCCAGGTCTGTAATGATTGGTGCATTCACAGTTGACGGCAAAGAAGACGATAAGCCGCTGAAGGAAGAACGATACGAAATTGAGAGCGTCGTAAAGACGGGCGATAACTACTGGACGTTTACTGCTCGTGTCAAGTACGGCAACACCGACGTTAAACTGCCGATCACCGTTCCTATGGAATGGGCCGGAGATACGCCGATGGTGCTTCTGACAGACGCAACCCTGCCGGGCCTTGGCAGTGCATTTTCTGCTCGAGTCCTGTTTCATGACGGACGATACGCAGGTACGTGGCAGCATGGCAAAGTGGGCGGGCACATGTTCGGACGTATTGAAAAACAGAAGCCATCTGAATCAGCCAGCGAATAGACCGACCGCAACTGTCAGGTAAACGCCCGGGAACAGCGATGCCGAATACACTTTTCATCGGGACCGATGAAGCGGGCTACGGACCGAATCTTGGCCCTTTGGTCATCACAGCAACCAGCTGGCAGGCGCCTTCGGGGACGGCATGCGACAAACTGTGGGACCTGCTTGCAGAAGTTCTCACGAACGACCCTGCGAAGGATGATCGACGCCTCTTCGTTGCTGATTCCAAACAGGTCTACTCGCCCGCCAGCGGTATACTGGATCTTGAGACAGCAGTTCTCAGCTTCCTGAGCGCACTGAATCTTCAACCAGCAACAACGGCTGAACTGGGGGCCATCGTTGCGGGATCTTTGTTTGATGAACAAAGAAAAAGAGACCCGACACTGGCCACCGCTGGCACACCACTACCGCTGGCCGCGTTTCCCGATGAAGTGGCCGAATCCCGCGAAGCAATTCTGAATGCATTCCGGCAGACTCAGGTGCGTCTTGTCGCGATCCGCAGTCGAATCATCTTCCCACCGGAGTTCAATGAGCTTGTCAGCCGGGCAGGATCGAAGGGTGTCATCCTTTCACAGTCGACAATGGATCTGGTCCATCAGCTTTGCCCGAAACAATTTCATTCGCACCATACCGAAGACCTCCGACGTGGCCCCAAACGTCTTTTCGCACTCGAAGACGACGAAGCCACCGTCAGCTCCCCAACCGCCGCTGAGACCGGGGAAAACATCGACAGCGTGCATGTCTACTGCGACAAACATGGTGGTCGAAATCGTTATGATGCCCTGATTTCAGAGCAATTCGACGATCAGTTTGTGTTTCGACGTGAAGAGAGCACCGCGATTTCCCGTTATCAAATGGGCAAAGTTGAATTTTGTTTTCGCACAAAGGCTGAGGCTCTACTGCCAGTCGCATTGGCTTCGATGGTTTCGAAGTACGTGCGAGAGTGCCTGATGGAGGATTTCAATGCGTTCTGGCGAAACCACCTTCCAACCCTGAAGCCAACCAGGGGCTATCCTCTGGATGCGCGTCGATTTCGTGAAGATATCGCTTCTGCTGTCATGCAGCTGGGAATCGAAGAAAGCCACTTCTGGCGTTGCAAATAGAAACCTGTTTCGGCGACGCAGGTTCAGTAGAAGAGACTGCCGACCTGAGTTTCGATGCAAGTACTCACAGGCCATGAACACAAGGCCGTTTGAAGCTGCAACGGTCGCTCTCGCCAGGCAGGCGGGTTATGATGCTGGCGATTCCATTCTGAATCCTCGATGTTGTTTTGAATTCCGTCCCTGTTGTAAAAGGGTAATCCATGTTGCGTTATCCGATTCCATCGTTCGGACAACTCTTAATTGGGTCAATCGGCAGATCACCCGTACAGATTTGTGTCATCCTTGTTTTGCTCTGCTTCCGTTCCAGTGGCGTATTCGCCTGGCAGGCGGACTCCGATCCGGATTTGGGTGGCGTGCGTGAAGAGCATACAATGATTCCCATGCGCGATGGGAAGCATCTGTCTGCCTGGCTGTATTTTCCTGAGGGACAGGGCCCATGGCCAGCGGTGTTCGAACAACGCTATGCAAGTCTTCGCGCGGTCGGAACACGAAAGGCGGCCGCGGAACTCGCAGCCGAAGGTTTTGTTGTCGCTCTGGTCAACTATCGAGGCACGCATCTGTCGGAGGGAACGTGGGTTGGCTACCGAGCCATGCAGTGGGGAGAATTGAAGGATGGTTACGACACCTGTGAGTGGCTTGCCGAGCAGGATTGGTGCACGGGGAAGGTTGGAACATTCGGAAGTTCTCAGGGCGGATACGCTCAAAACTATCTCGCGGTTACTCAGCCTCCACACCTCGTATGCCAGCATATGACGGACACAGGTCTCAGCCTCTTCCACGAGGGATATCGGATCGGGGGAACCACGCGGCCGGAACGATTTCAAGGGTTGGCAGCAGTTTGCCGCAATCCCGAAGACAATCAGCGATTGCTGGAAGAATGGTTCCAGCATCCTACGTACGACGAATACTGGAAAGCTGAAGACTGCACTCTGCACTTTGCGAAAATGAATGTGCCATGTTTTACCATCGGGAGCTGGTACGACTTCATGAACCAGGGATCAATTGCCAGCTTTCTGGGGCGTCAGCACAAGGGAGGCGTTAAATCACAGGGCACGCAGCAATTGGTCATTGGACCGTGGCTTCATGGACGAACGAACAAGGGAAACAAAGTCGGCGAGCTGACCTACCCCCCGAATGCCACCTGGCCGGTTCATGACCACATGGTACGCTGGTTTAATTATCATCTCAAAGGCGTCCGCAACGGCGTGATGTCAGAGCCCACTGTGCGTTATTACGTCATGGGCGCAGTGGATGAACCATCAGCGCCGGGAAATACCTGGCGCGAAGCGGATGACTTTCCACCTTTGTCCCGGTTAACCAGCATGTTTCTTGACGCGGGCGGCAGGCTTGTGATGCGGAAGCCCGATCAGGAGGACGACGGAACCACGTACCACAGCGACCCCAACCACCCGATGCAGATTCCGGGAACGGCCTTCCCCGGCGCGAAGGATGCAAGAGCATTTGAAGAACAGTCCGATGTCCTGACATTCACATCCGAGCCACTGAGTGAACCGGTTGAATGGACAGGTCGAGTACATGCGGATCTGTTCTTCTCATCCACAGCTCGGGATACCGACATCATTGTCCGAATCAGCGATGTCTATCCGGACGGCCGTTCAATTCTGATCGTCGACTATCCGTGGCGGGCTCGGTATCGCGAAGGATTTGAACAGGAAAGATTACTGAATCCCGGAGAGGTCACAAGGATTCAGTTTCCGGTGGGCTGGATGAGTCAGATTTTTAACACAGGGCACCGGATTCGTGTAACAATCGCCAGCACCGGGGCTCCGCTCTATGAGCCGAATCCTCAGAACGGCAACCCCCTGACCCTTGAATGGCCATCAGATGCTGTCGCGGCCGACAATACGATCCACCACAGCAGTACCCATCCTTCTCGTATCGTTGCGCCGGTGATCAAGCCATGATTTTTCCCTGTCGAAATACACGCCGCGAACTGATTTGGCAAATGGGAGGTGGCTTCGCTGGTCTGGCCATGGCATCGTTGCTGAGCGAGGATGGCTTCTTTGGTCCACATGCAACAGCGGGAGTTCCGCACACCGCACAACCGCCAACAGGGGCGACTCCCATGCCTCACATGCGTGGCGCGAAGTCCTGCATCTTTCTGATGATGAATGGTGCGCCGAGTCAGGTGGACACGTTTGATTACAAACCGGCCCTCGAAAAATATGCGGGGCAGCCACTGCCTGAGGGAAAAAAATATATCAATTCCGGAGGGCGCAAGGTTGGCTTTCTCACACCAGCCTTCCGTCGATTTCGCCCTGGGGGAGAAAGTGGTCTGCTGATATCCGACTACTTCCCCAATGTTCGGCGTCATGCCGACAAGCTGGCCGTCATCAATTCCTGCCACACAGACAGCCACGCTCATGGATCCGCGCTGGTTGCAATGAATACCGGCAAGACACAGATTGGACGACCCTCGCTGGGATCGTGGTGCGTCTATGGTCTTGGTTCAGAGAACCAGAGCCTGCCGGGTTATGTGGTCATACTTGATAAGCGCGGCGGGCCCATTGGTGGCCAGCCGAACTGGTCCAGTGGTTTCATGTCAGCCGCCTACCAGGGAACGCTGTTTCGACCGATCGGTGACCCAATCCTGGATCTTCGAGGACCTGAGCATATCACAGCGGAAATGCAGCGGGACCAGATCGATTTGCTGCAGCAGTTAAACCAGCAGCATCTTCAGGACCGAAAAGGGGCATCCGACCTGCTGGCGCGAATGAAAACCTACGAGCTTGCGTATCGAATGCAGTCCGAAGCTCCCGATGCTGTGGACCTGTCACAGGAATCAGACAAGACACTTTCGATGTACGGTATCGGTCAAAACCCAACCGATGAATACGGACGTAATTGCCTTGTGGCCCGCCGGCTGGTGGAACGCGGCGTCCGCTTTGTTCAGCTTTATTCCGGAGGGGGGCATCTGGAAGAAACCTGGGACGCACACGAAAGCATTGAGAAAAATCATGGTCGCCACGGCGCTGAAGTGGATCAGCCCATTGCCGCATTGCTGACCGACCTGGAGCAACGCGGGATGCTGGAGGAGACTCTGGTTGTCTGGGGCGGCGAATTCGGACGTATGCCGTTCAGTGAAGGCCGCAATGCACCAGGACGAAATCACAATCCCTATGGATTTTCCATGTGGATGGCCGGTGGGGGTGTCCAGGGCGGGATGACGTATGGCCAAACCGACGAATTTGGGTTTGAAGCGGTGGTCGACCGTGTCCATCTGCATGATTTGCATGCCACGATTCTGCACCTGATGGGGCTTGATCACGAACTCCTGACCTGGTTTCATCAGGGACGGGATGAAAGCCTGACCGATGTTTTCGGCAATGTCGTCACAGGTATTCTGAAAAGCCGGGGATAGTCGGTCATGATGCCGGGAAACTCCCGTAAAATCGGGGATATTCGCGTCTCCGACAGCCCGCCTTCAATACCAATAAATGGCCGTTTCTGGTACCATCTGCGGGCACGGACTTTCGGACCAGAATCTGTCCGAAATTGCTGAACCCGGGGCAGCAGCAATCTGCTGGCTGCGTTCTGCGATTACAGAACCGTGTGGCAACTTCGCGGCCGATTGTTTTGTCATTTTGTGGACTTTTTCAGACTGGTATCGCTCCCCATGCAACTCTCCTGTGATCGTGCATTGTTTTCTGCAGCGTTCAGCGTGGCCGCGTCGGCGGTTCCCTCTCGCACCCCGAAAGATGTTCTGCGAAATGTCTTTTTGTCTGTGAAAAGCAACGGAGTAGAACTGGTCGGCACGGATCAGGAAATGGCCATTCGCTACAGAGTGGAAGGCGTCACGACAAATTCTTCAGGTGATGCGTTATTACCGACGCAGAGAGTGAACTCGATCCTTCGTGAGCTTCAGGATGAAACTCTGGATATCGATGTGAACGAAAGAATGATCATGCTGAAATCGCTGTCAGCCACGTTTCGACTGACATCAGATGATCCAAATGAATTTCCGCCGGTACCCGAATTCGCAGAAACGGACTTCTTCCGTATTCCGGCGGCCGTCTTTCGTCAGATGGTACGCCGAACATCATTTGCAACCGACACCGAAAGCACACGCTATGCTTTGGGTGGCGTGTTGATCGAATTCAGAGACGACGTCGTTACTCTGGCTGCCACGGACAGTCGTCGACTTGCTGTCGCCACTGCCGCGTACGAAGCACAGGGCACCCCCGGCGCTCCGGAAAAGGCAACGGTCATCCCGGCAAAAGCAATGTCTCTTCTGGAACGCTCCATCGGTAACTCCGACGAATTTGTGGACATTGTACTTCATGAAAACGACGTGATGATGCGGACGGGCGCCTGCGTCGTTTACAGCCGACTGGTGGAAGGCCGATTTCCAAGGTATCGCGACGTGATTCCGGCATCCGGTGCCGTGAATGTGCCGGTGCCCGTAGCTCCGTTCCTCGCTGCCGTGCGTCAGTCCCAGATTGTCACTGACGAAGAGAGTCGAGGGGTTGACTTTCATTTTGGTAATTCCATGCTGACGCTCAGCAGTCAGGCAAATGATGTGGGTGAATCCAAGGTCGAACTCCCCATCGAATACGAACACGAAGAAATCAGAATTACGTTCGATCCGCGGTACGTGTCAGAATTTCTGCGAGTCCTCTCACCGGAGACACTGGTCGATCTGCAACTGACAGATTCTGAAACTGCTGCTGTGTTTCGCGTCGAAGATTCTTACACATACGTCATCATGCCGCTTTCACGTGACAGTTGATCGCTGTGAGGAAACTACGTCATGAATGACGATGACCTGACGCATCGGCCGCGTCATCTGTCGAGCCTGGTGTCTAATCTCATTCGGCGACGCGGCTTGACAGAAACATCGGCCACCGCAAGTCTCGACGCTCACTGGAAACAAGTGGTCGGCGAAGAGATCGGTCGTCACTGCTGGGCTCGGGGAGTCAAGGCTGGGGTCCTGGACATTGCCGTGACCAACAGCGCGGTCCTGGAGCAACTGAGAAGTTTTATGCACATGGATGTCCTGCAGCAGATGCAGAATCGAGTGCCCGAATCCAACATCAAAAACCTTCGATACACTCGAGTACGTTAAGTTTAGTTCACTTTTGCCGGCCACACCTGCACAACTCGTGCAGTTCTCCCCGTTGGCGGCGTACATCGCTTTGGAAAGGCGAAGTTGTGTCAGAGTCAGAAGCCGCGGGCAGTTATGATGGTTCCGATATTCGTCACCTGAAGGGCGTCGAAGGGATTCGGACACGCCCTGCCATGTATATCGGCGATACGGGGCTGGGAGGCCTTCACCATCTGGTTTACGAAGTCGTCGACAATAGTATCGATGAAGCCGTGAACGGCCACGCTACCGAAATTAACGTCCAGATCAATCTGGATGAAAGCGTTTCGATCAACGACGACGGGCGAGGGATTCCCATCGGGCTCGTCAAGGGCGACGATCGTACCGCACTGGAAGTCGTGCTCACCGAAATCCATGCAGGCGGTAAGTTCGATCGAACAAGTGGCTACAAGACCGGCACCGGCGGTCTGCACGGCGTAGGGATCACCGCCGTCAACGCCCTGAGCGCTTGGTTGACGGCCGAAATTCGCCGTGAAGGTTTCCTGTGGGTCATGGATTTTGAAAAGGGACGACGCACGTCCGAATTGCGACAGCTTGGTCGTTCGGAAACCACAGGAACCAGGCTCTCGTTCCTCCCGGATCCGAGCATCTTTCCTGAAACAAAGTTCTCCCTGGACACACTCACCAGACGAATGCAGGAACTTGCGTTCCTCACGCCCGGTGTTCGGATCAATCTGCGTGACGAACGCGTCGATCGCGTGGAATCCTTCCACTATGAAGAAGGCCTGATCGAATTCGTCAAGTACCTCAACAGAACACAGACCGCCATCATTCCCGACGTGATTCGTATCAGTGGAGAAGCCGATGGTGTCCAGGTTGATATCGCCATCCAGCAAAACGATGGATACACCGAAAACGTAAGAGCCTTCGCAAATAATATCTACAACAGCGATGGCGGAACCCACGTGAGTGGCTTTCGAGCTGCATTGACTCGCTCGATGAACACCTACGCCAAAAAAGAAAACCTGTTCAAAGATATGTCACCCAGCGGGGAGGACTTTCGTGAGGGTCTGACCGCTGTGATTTCAGTGCGTGTTCCGGATCCAAAATTCGAAGCCCAGACAAAAGTGAAGCTGGTGAATGCCGAAGTCGAAGGCATTGTGCAGACGGTAATGGGCGAAGGACTGATGAAGTACCTGGAGGAAAATCCTTCGGTGGCCAAGAAGCTGATTGCCAAGGCCATCAATGCGGCCGAAGCTCGCGAAGCCGCTCGCAAATCGCGTGATATGGTTCGCCGCAAAGGGGCGATTACCACCGGTGGACTTCCGGAAAAGTTGCGAGACTGCCGAAGTCGAGACCTGGAATCAACCGAACTGTACCTGGTGGAAGGCGACTCGGCCGGCGGTTCGGCCGACACTGGCCGGGATTCCAGCATACAGGCCATCCTTCCTCTTCGAGGAAAGATCCTGAATGTAGAAAAGGCCCAGCTGGTCAAGGTTCTGGACAATAACGAAATCTCGAACCTCTTCCGCGCTATTGGTCTGTCGCCGGGTGCCGGGGGCGAAGAAATGGACATCAGCAAGCGACGGTATGGCAAGATCATTGTGATGACCGACGCAGACGTCGACGGAAGCCATATTCGAACACTGCTTTTGACCTTCTTGTTCCGACACATGCGAGACCTGGTGGATGGCGGTCATATCTATATCGCTCAACCACCCCTTTACCGCGTTGTCCAGAAAAAGAAGACTCGCTACGTCCAGACCCACCAGCAAATGATGACGGAGTTAATCTCTCTGGGCATGGACGGAGCGAAGCTTGTCGTAAAATCGGATGGCACAACCTTCGAAGGCGAAACCCTTCAGCGGCTGGTCGACATGCTGACTCAGATGGAACAGCCACTGGAATTGCTGGAACGCCGCGGAATCGACATGAGGTATCTGCAAAAGCAGAACTCTGAAGAAAAAGACCGACTCCCACGGTACCGTGTGCTGTCAGGTGACAGTGAACGATGGTTTCTGAACCGAGATCAGGCAGACGCATTCGTCAAAGAGCTGCAGGCAAAATTCGAACAGGAACATGCCAGTCAGACGCCCGCGAAGACAGATGCAGAGGGCAATCCGATCCGACCGGAACTGCAGTACCAGTTGGTTGATCTGCACGAAATCAAATCTTTGAACGAGGTTTTTGCTCAACTGAAAGACTACGGTTTTTACGTAACGGACTTTGTTCCGGCAGGCATTCGAAATGCAGAAATGATTCTGCCATTTCGCATTGAACGCGAAGATCACGTCGTACAACTGGCAAGCCTTCGAGAGTTACTCGTTGAACTTCGCAAACTGGGTGAACGTGGCCTGACTTTGACACGCTTCAAAGGACTGGGCGAAATGAACTCAGAGGAACTGTGGGACACCAGTATGGACCCTGAAAAGCGAGTTTTGCTGCAGGTCAGGTCTGAAGATGCAGCCGCTGCAGATGAGATCTTTCGAATTCTGATGGGCGATCAGGTTGAACCACGCCGAGAATTCATTGAAAAACATGCGCTGGATGTCAAAGAACTCGACATTTGATAATCCATGCCCGCATTGACTGATATGAACGGCAGTCGGTATCACAGCCGACTGCCGTACTTTTTGCGCGGTGTGTTCACATCACACCTGTCCCGGATTTCGTCGCTGTTGATCAGATGAAACTACCGGTGAATAACCGCAACATTGGTGACGGCGCTTGATGAGGGGAATAACCCTGCGGCATTGGCGTAGATGTACTGGCTATTGCTCATACTCAACGATTCGGTTACGTGCGTTCTACCAACATTTTGGAGCCCTGCGGGGAACCGTCACGAATTCGTGCGTTCAATCCGGAAACAAAGACGCGAAGCATCCATTCAAGGCACATCTTAGCTGCACGCACAGCCTTCTGACGTCTGCTCCAAAGACGACAGGACTGACTGAAAGCGAAGCATTCGTTTTCAGGGGCGATACTTGATCCATTGGTTAGTTTGACGACGCAACCGAATCGCAGAAATGCAAACCATGTATGCATCAAAATCACTAGACTCGAGCGGCATGCTGTGTAAAGGTGCGTCCAACGAAAGCCTGATGACGGAACTCCTGCGGTGCGGTGTCCGAATGGATTCCATCAACATCATGCTGCTGGCACCGCTGGCACACATTGCATGGGCCAACGGCGTGCTGAAGAAGGGCCAGAAGCGCGATATTCTTGAGATCCTGGTTGAAAACGGAATCGCGATCGAATCTGTGCAATTCGAGACCGTTCAGGAATGGATTCACCATAATCCCGGGATGGATCTCTTCCGCAAATGGAAGGACTACATCGGAGCTCTTCGCAGATTTGCAAGCGCGGAGGCACTCCGGAGTTTTCAGGACATTACCATTGAACGAGCGTATCAGGTCGCATTCGCCGCTGGGGGGTATCTGGGACACAGTTGCCTGTCCAGAGCTCAGGAGCAGGCGATTCAGGAGTTGCGCACAGCATTCATCGATTAGTGATTCCGGAGTTGTGGCGTTGGAATCCGGCCCCGCAATTGTGGCCCGGACTCAGGCACATCAACGCCGCTGTGCTGCCTGCATATCTCGACGATCTGCCAGGTCTTTCATCTTTTGACGTTTGTCGTGCAGCTTTCGGCCGCGACAAAGGCCCAGACGAACTTTGACAAGTCCATTGGCAAAGAAAACACTGAGCGGCACGAGCGTGAGTCCGTCATGTCCAGCAGGCTCGGCAAACTTGCGAACCTCTCTCTTGTTGAGAAGTAGTTTGCGATCCCGGCGGCGTTCATGGTTGAACATTGTAGCCTGCGGATACTCGGCAATATCCGCATTCAACAGCCAAACTTCCCCATTCTCAACTCGTGCGTAGGCCTCTTCAATTGTGATCTTGTTGTTGCGAATGCTTTTGACTTCACTGCCCAGCAGCACAACACCGCAATCCAGCTGGTCGAGTATCTCGTACTCATGCCTGGCGCGGCGATTTGTGCAAACAACCCGGGAATTCGGGTCATCTTTCGAGTTCTTTTTTTGCCCTTTGGCAGCCATTGCGTTTTCTGATCCTGTCGCTGAACTGGCGAGAACCCATGTCAGCCAGTGGTGGTTTCGTGATCGGAGCCGGAAACAGAAGAATTTGCGGGCGAGTGATCCATCCCCTGTGGTGAATTGTCTGCCTGTACATTGCGAGCACTTGGGCGAAAGAACCGTTTCGATTCGTTCACTGCAGTGCGTCGAGTGGCCATGCGAACAAGAAGTGTCAGCAGGTAGTTCTTCCAGCCAGGAACAATGAACTGCCTGCGTTTTTCCATGGCCTTCAGCGCTTTCTTTACGACGCGATATGCCGGCATTGCTGAATGTTTTTCGAGCCAGCCTGGTACTCCGGCAGTATCGAATAATTCAGTCTGGGTCACTCCCGGGCATAAGGCAAGAACAGTGACACCACGACTTCGGGCTTCCGCCCACAGTGCTTCGCTGAAATGGAGAACGTATGATTTACTGGCCGCGTATGCCGACATGAAAGCCACCGGCTGAAACGCAGCCTGAGATGAAAGGTTAACGATCGCTCCGTGGCCCCGATGCAGCATGCCGGGAAGTACGCGGTAGGTGAGTTCTGTGAGAGCCTGAATATTCAGATTCAGCATCCGATGGACATGTTCTACAGACGTCGTCTCAATGTCGCCGATCAATGCCACGCCAGCGTTGTTTACCAACAATTCGATTTCTACGCCCAGCCGGTCGACTTCCTGGATTAAACGCCGCGGTGCGTCTTCGTCTGAGAGATCGATCGTCACGATATGGCAATTCGTGCCGTGTCGAGTATTCAATTCTTCAGCCAGTTGCTTCAGGCGGTCAAAGCGTCGCGCAGCAAGAATCAAGTGCATTCCCCGGCCAGCGAGTTGCGACGCAAATTCAGCACCGATTCCCGACGAGGCACCTGTGATCAGTGCCCAGCGTTCGTTGTAAGTGTCAAGCACTTAGTTGCTTTCAAGGGAGCCGGTCTGATTGATGTACTTCCAGAAATCACCAGACATGAACGTTTACAGGCTGTTAATGGTTGTGAATTGCGAGGATTTGGTCGCCGAATGTAGTGGTCTGAGTCGCAGATTCTACGCATCCGGCCCGCTTCGACAAGTGAGCCGTGTTCGGAGCAAAAAGCGCGGGATAATCGAGAATCCCGCGAAATCCGGGATAAAGCCGAACTGGGAATTTCCGGATCGACGACCTCGTCCAGATCATTCCCATTGCGGAACAGAACGGAGAACTCTCAAGCCACACTCACGGCATTCCAGCTTGCACACAATGCCAGACGTCAACCCGGGCCAGACTTCACCCCAGGCCAGACTTCCGAACCTGACGCTCCACCGTGTCGACGGTCAATATCTGCTGCGTCAACGCGCCAGCCAGAATGCGGTAATGACCAGCAAAACAACGATACTCAGGCAACCACTTCCTTTGGGCTCTTCGATGCCATGCTTCGCCGCGATAAGTTCCACGGCCTGCTTCGCTTCCTTCAATCCTGCCCGGGTTTGGTTGCGGAACAACTTGATGGCCTCCAGCTTCCTGCCGTTCTGCAGCAGGGCAACAATTTCCTGGAGATCGCCTTTCCCATCTGACGGGGCGTTCGCATCGGCTTCGTCGAGATGCTCCGCCTCGATAAGCTGCTCTACGGCTCTCTTTGCCTCCGCCAGGTTCCAGCCGGTCTCCTCACGAACTCGTTTGATCGCTTCAATGTTTTGTCCACGGCTCAAAAGTTCGCGAATTTCATTCTGCAATTCATCATTCATTTGATGCCCTCCCATGGACGCGTTGCACACTTTGGTTTCAGGGAAGTCGACAGACCAGCGTGTGATCTTTCCCCCAAATTTCAAGGGAATCAGAAGACGCTCGAATCAGTCGGGTGAGCGAACGCCATGGAAGGGCCGCCAGTGAGATCGTGCCGGTCGTGCTCTCGATTTATGCCACAAAATGTCGGTAGAAATGAACACACAAGGAGATTTCCGCCCACTGCAATTCTCCGGCGGTTCAGGCAGCGTCGTGCTGACCAACGGCACAGAAACCATACAAATGGCATTGTTGAGCCGGGCCGATGCAGAAAAAAGGCCATTTTGCCGGACAACACATCACGCCACAGCCTGTTCGCCGTGATCGCAATCACCTTGGTGCCTTGGATGCGTTCCGTTAGAATACGCCGAGGAGAAACCGGGCAACTCCGGCTGCAACCGTTTTGGGTTGTACAAACGAAATCGTCGAAGGAACGACACCGTGTTAAATCACCTCTCCGCCATTGATGCTGCGTTTTGGATAGTCTTTTGCACGTGTCTGGGGGCCTTGTATTGGGTCTACGACGGATACGGTCGTTGCCTTCAGCTGCTGACGACGTTTCGAAGAGCTCCCGGACAATCGACGCAGCCGCCTCGATCGGAGAATGACGAGGCCTTGCTTCCGAGCGTTTCCGTCCTTATCACAGCACACAATGAAGCGGGAAACATCGCGAAACGCATCCGGAATCTGCAGGATTGCAACTTCCCGGCAGATCGGCTGGAAATTGTCGTCGCAGCCGATGGATGCACAGATGCAACCTGTGACATTGTCCGCCATCTGATCAGGAATCGAACCTCGACTGAGCCTGCCATCCGTCTGTACGAAAGCCCTGGACTCGGCAAGACTGCCACGCAAAATGGAGCGATCGCTGATATTCGAGCGGACGTAATCGTCTTCACTGACGCCGATGTCGTCTTTGACCATCAGTTTCTTCGAAGTGCAGCCGGGCAGTTCCTTGATCCACAAGTCGGTGCAGTAGCTGGTCACCTTTTATTCGCTCCACCAGGAGAACACGCCGTCATCTCCGGTCAGGGTTTCTTCTGGAACTACGAACTCAAATTGCGACGTCTGGAGACGCAACTTGGTTTGCTGGCTGTAGTAGCCGGTTCCTGCTTTGCTTTGCGACGTTCCCTTTTTGTTGAGATGAATCCATCCATTGGTGAGGACTGTATTGTGCCGCTGGATGTAGTTAATCAGGGGTTTCGAGTTGTCCAGGATGACAATGCTGTTTGTTTCGACCAGTTCGAGTACGGAGCGGATGTCGTCTGGCGAAAACGCATACGAATGACACTCCGAAACTGGCAGGGAACCTGGCTCCGTTCCTCATTGTTGAATCCGTTCAAAAACACCGGCTACGCCTTTGCGCTCTGGTCGCACAAGCTGGGTCGATGGCTGTCGCCCGTATTTCTTCTGGGTGCGACGATTTCCGGGATCGGCCTCAATGCGATCTCCCCGGGGCCGTTGCCCATCGGGGTTCTTTCGCCCCTGGTGTGTTTCTATCTACTTGCATTCGTCGGATGGCTTACAAAAGCCCGAGGCATTCGAATCCCCGGTGCTGCAACCTGCTTCAGCTTCCTTCTGGTGAACGCCGCATTTTTCCTGGGTGTCGTAAAGGCTCTGTCAGGACACCAGATTCATTCTTATCGCAACTTCCTGACATCAACACGGCCGGATGAAGCAACGCACACAGATTCGGGCCGTCAGGCTGCATGACTCACGCTGTAATCAGGCTGCAGGTGACCATGGTTTACAGAAATGGATTCCACGGAGGACATTCCACTATACGGCATTGTGCGAGGAAGGCCGCGACACGAGCCAGACGGCGAATGCGGTTGTAATCGACACGGTTATTGCCGTCATTGTCAGACAGGCAGGCATAGAAGGCAATTCCGGTGTCGCGGGAAGTGGTACGGCATAAAGTATCCTGCGAAGCCCGGCTACGCCATAGGTCAGCGGATTGAGTCGTATCAGCCAGGTTAGCCACCCGGCATCTGCTCCCGGAAAAAACGCGCCAGATACGAGCCACATTGGCATAAGAAAGATGCTCATCACAGCATGAAATCCCTGTGATGAATTCATCGGCCAGGCAATCAGGAATCCGATCGCAGTAAGTTCGAATGCAATAAGTGCCAGAAAACCGGTTGCCATCAGAATTCGAATGAATGACCAGTCGGGATCAAATTCAGGTGCGAGACCGACAAGCGACAACAAGGGGCCAACGGCGATAAAGAGACCCGCCTGAAGCAGAGACAACAGGGTTCCTCCAATCAACTTGCCTAATACGATGGAACTTCGTGAAACAGGAGCAACCAGAACCCCCTGCAGGAAACCTTCGCGACGATCTTCGATAATAGAGATCGTCGAAAAAATGGCCGTGAACATCACGATCAGGACCGCAATACCAGGGAAGAAATACTCCTGGTATGAAAGTGATCGATTCAGAGATTCCGCCCATGACGGTGTCCTGAAAGAGCTTCGGAGACCAGCCCCAAACAAAATCCAGAAAATCACAGGCTGCCCAATCGCCCCCACAACACGTGTCCGCTGACCCAGAAAACGAATCAATTCGCGTTTTGCCAACGCCCATGCCGCTTGGACTGTTGAAGGGGATGATCCACTCATCTTTCCTGCGACTCCTGGGTTTCCGCTGCGCCAGCCAGCGAACCGCCGGTCAACTGCAGGAAGACATCTTCAAGTGAGGGACGGCTGACATAAACGCTTTCGACAAACGCCCTGCACTCTGTGAGAATTTGCGAAGCAAGTTCCCCCGCATTTTCTACATGCATCGTCAGCTCGTTCGAGCTGAGCACTTGTGGGGTGATGTTCAATCGACCGGTACAGAAATCACGAACTTCATTCAGCGCTCGACATGAAACGGTCAGCCGGTCACCGGAAATCTGTGATTTCAGACTGGCCGGTGTATCCGTCGCGACGACGCCCCCATGATTCATCAACATGATTCGATCGCAGAGTTCCGCCTCTTCCATCAGATGAGTCGCAATCACAACAGTTGTTCCCTCTGCCCGACGCACGTCGGCAAGTGTCGCAAAGAACTGCTGCCGGGAGCGAACATCCAGGCCGGTGGTTGGTTCATCAAGGAATAAAACGGACGGTGAATGCAGCAACCCCATAATCAATTCGATTTGCCGCTTCTGCCCGCCGGAAAGCTTGCTTCCTGGGGTGCTTCGGTATCGTTCCATCTGGAACTGCGAAAGTAACGAATCCGATCGGGTTTGAATCGCATGTCTTCTCAGGCCGAAGATTTGCCCATGGCAGCTCAGATTCTGCTCCACTGTCAAACGGGGATCGATGGCCGGAGACTGAAACGTAATGCCGATCGAAGAACGAACACTCTGTGGCTGTGCAGCCAGATCAAATCCATTGACGACGGCCCTGCCTTTCTGGACAGGCAGAAGCGTGCACAGAATGCGAAACAGAGTTGTTTTGCCCGAACCATTGGGCCCCAACAGGCCGAACATTTCACCTTTGGGCACTCCAAAAGTGACTCTGTCGACAGCCAACTGCGTGCCATATCGATAGGAAAGATCCTGTGCAATGATCATGTCAGCAGTCTACCTACGCCTGAAAGTACACGAAAAACGCTCTCAGAGAATGATCCCGGAGAGCGTAAGGTTTCAGGCATCTTTGGACGATCAGAATGACACTGAAAACTATCCCTGATCGGAATGTGCGTCTGACTCAACAGACTCACTGTCGTTGACCGGTTCATGCTCATTGTCCGCATGCTCGTGGTGATACGCCTTAGCTTCGTCACCCCACGAATGATACTGTGGGGCGGTGCTTGTGTAGTATGGAACGCCGATGTCTGGCATCAAAGCGAGGGGCAATCCAATGGCCAATATCGTGGTGGGGGCCAGCAGAACGTACTTCCAGTTTCCTTCGAACTTCAGGTGCATGAAGAACATCATCACGCAAAGCGCTTTGGCCATGGCGACAGCAGTAACCAGCACGATGGTCACAGGCTTTGAAAAGTGCAGAACGTCAAATGCAACCGACAAGCCGGTGCAGAGGCAAAGAACTGCAAACACCGCTAAATAGTTGACGTGATGGGTATCGTGATTTTCGGATGACATTGTCGCGTGAATCCGTAACTGAATGATCGAGCCGGGGAGGAAGGACCTGAGGCGAAGCTGCGGCACTAATGAATGATGTACAGCAATGGAAATACGAAGATCCAGACAAGGTCCACAAAGTGCCAGTACAGACCACTGTTCTCGACCCAATCCGTCCATTTGCCATCCAGGTTGGCTCCCTGCAGCAGTGGAATTGCGAACAGAGTCATTCCAACAAGGACGTGGATCGCATGAAACCCCGTGATCAGAAAATAAAGTGACGCAAACAGGTTTCCGTACAGCATGGGATGGGGCGGCAATACGCCCGCTGACACATAGCTACCGTATTTTGAATTCGACTTGAGCTCATCGAGAAAAGTACTGACTTCGCCCAGCGTCAATGCAGGAAATGCTTCTCCCTCTTTGAGTTTCGAGCGAGCGTCCACGTACTCAGGACCCGTTGCCGGGATCGACAGAGAAATGTTCGCGACCATGTGATCGTGAAGATCCATATACTTACGGAATAGCTCGATATCGCCGTCAACGTCCTGCTTGAGGGATTCGGCCGCGGATTTGTCCGCATCTTCACCTGGCCCTGCAGCAGTCAGGGCTGCAATTTGATTCACGACAGTCTTAATATCATTGGGCTCGGCAGCAACCACCGCTCCACTGTCTGTGTAGCGAGCAAATCGTTCGCGAACAACGGCCTCCAGTTCGCGATCGATCTTCGCGATCGCCTGTGATGGAGTTTCTGCAATGTGCCCGGGAAGGATGTCATGAGCGAACTTGCCTGAGTACTCAATCGACTTAATACCCAGAAAGACGAATGCAAGGATCATGGTGTAGGTCAACCAGGATCTGGCTTTGGTGTAGTTCTTGTTTGCCATTGCTTCGTGCGCAACGACCACGCAGAAACTGGAGACAATCAACACGAACGTATTGACGCCACCAAGAAAGATATTGATATGGGTATCGGCAGGATTGTCCGGCCAGCCGGGTGAACCCAGTCTCAACACAATATACGACCCGATAAAGGCCGTAAAGAACATGATTTCTGTGCCAAGAAATAGCCACATCCCCAGTTTAGAGTTGGGAATCGGAATACCCATTTTCAGGGCGGAAGGCTGTGCTGAGTGCGACATGGGAAATCAGATTCTGGAACAAACTAAAGGTTCTGGAAGCAACAAGCGACTGCCTTTGAGTCGCGGCGACCTAAGAGGTCATCCGAATAAAATCAGCCACCATGACCAGCAGCAGCATCGGAAGGCAGATCAGGGAACCAAACATCAATCGCCGAGCACGAATGTCGTCTCGACGAATTGCAAATTGAAGCGTCAGTATGAAATAACCGACAGAAAGTATCAGGGCCGCGGCAGAATACCCAGTGCTGGCGATACCAACATTGCGCGGCAACAATGCCACCGGGACAAAAATAGCCGCATACAGAAGAGCAATGATCCCGGCTGTCATCCCCGTTTTCGAGCTGCCTGGAAGCATTCGCAGACCAGCCGAGCTGTACTCATGCCGGTAAATCCAGCCGATAGCCAGGAAGTGGGGGAACTGCCATACAAAGAAAATAGCGAACAACGCAAACGCCGGCGAATAATCCGGGTTGCCGGTTGCCAGCCAGCCCAGGGCGGCAGGCATGGCACCAGGAATCGCGCCAACCGTGGTACAAACTACGCTGTGTCGTTTCAGCGGAGTATACCCAACAACGTAAATCAACATGGTTAGCAACGATGCAATCGCGCAAAGCATGTTTGTGGAAAAAGTAAGGGTCAGAAAACCCAGAATCGCTGCGGCTGTTCCCAAACAGAGAGCTTCAGCCACACCAACGATTCCCGTGACCAATGGACGACTGGAAGTTCGGGGCATTAAAGCATCGGTGCCGCGTTCGAGCGTCTGATTGAGAATGCTTGAAGCTGCCACAAACAGGACGATACCCAGACTGGCCATGACCGCCTGAAACCAGTCAATCGTGGAATTGCTTGCCAGTACGAAACCCACCATCACAGAGACGGCTGTCATCACCGCTATTCTCGGGCGACAGAGCACCGCATACGCGGCGAGCTTTTCTCGATTGAGCAGACGACGCGCTGTATCAACTGACAGTTTTCCGGAAACAATCGCAGTCTCAGAAGAATAGATCGAAGCACTGCTCATGCCACATCCCCTTCCGCAATTGACGGTATTGCACTACGGGAGATCGACAAAGATGAAATGCGTCCGTTCTGCACCAGGCGAGCCACCAGACAGGCACTCACCGTGGAACTGCAAAGCAAGAACATTCCGCAGACGGTATGTGATGAGCAAACAACAGCCTGAGCGAGCGAACCTGATGTGGCAACATACCCCAGCCAGGGGATGCCAAGACGGGTAGCATACGCACCCAAACCCAGAAGAATCTGAAGATGCAATGACCCCATCAGCAGCCGTGCAGCGAGGTTCAGTGATGGAACGCTGGATCTCCGCAGGGAACCTATTGCAATGAGGCTGGCAAGCGTCACAAGCACAGCGCCGCCAATGTGTTCATACAGAAG
>JAGQQE010000588.1 GCA_020426345.1 Planctomycetaceae bacterium | reverse complement strand
GCCGCCTGGTAATCGTTGGAGTGATACAGAAGGTTTCCGCGATTGTACCATGCGGCTGTGTGGTCTCGATCCAGCTGGATGGCTCTTTCAAAGTTCTCCAGCGCGAACGGGATATTCGATTGGGCCGCGTAAACATTGCCTCGCACATACCACGCGTCGGCAAGCTTTGGATTGGATGCGATAGCCTTATCCAGGTCCTCCAGTGCGGCGTCTGATTGCTTCAGCTGATGGCGAGCCAGCCCCCGGTGATAGAAGAGATCGGCCGACTCACCGGAGACAAGCATGGCGCGAGTAAAGTCCTCCACGGCTTCTTCAGACCTTCCACTACGATGTCGCAGAATTCCGCGATGTTTCCAAAGCTCACCGTCCGCAGGATTTGATTCGAGCAACACGGTGAGATCGTTGATCGAAGAATCGAGCAGACCGCGTTCTTCTGCAAGCTGTGATCTCAGCATCAGCGCATCTGTGTCGCGGGGAACGTCCTTAAGAAGGGCGTCAAGCACCGGAAATGCCTCCGACTTCTGCTCCGACTGGACCAGACTTTCGGCCAGCATGCGACGCACCGGGATCAGTGTCGCCTGCTCATCAACGCCTGACGTTGTCAGCACTCGTTCCACCCATGCCAGTTCCACTGCCGCAGCTTTATAAGACTTCAACCGGTAAAGACATTCGCCACAAATACGGTGGGCATCAAGATCATCCGGTGCCTGCTTCAGAACTGCCTCCGCATCGGCCATTGCGGCCTTCCATTCTTCCATAGAAGCGAAGAGTTGCATCCGAGCCGTTAAGGCCGCTTTTTGATCCGGCTGCTGTGACAGCAGGACCGAAAGGTCACGCATTGCCGACGTTGAATCTCCCAACCGGATTTTCGCAATCCCACGCTGCAGCAGCAGTTCCGGAGTCTCCTTGGTTTCTGCCGCCACATCGAACTGCTGAACGGCGGCCTGGAATTCTTCCAGATCAAAATGCAGCGTTCCGCGCAGAAGGGCCGCGTCGAATCGCCTGGCATCCGCGTCGCTCAGCATCTTCAGATCAGCCATGGCTCCGGCAGCATCTTCGGAGACATACCGCAGTTGAGCACGATAGAGCAATAGCTCCGGAGTTTCGGCAGAAACGATATCCGGGATGCTTAACAGATCGATTGCCAGGTCAGCGCGACCATTCTCGATCAGCCGTGCTGTATTCGTCCGGACCAGCTGAGCGTTGGCGGGCTGAAGTAGCAACGCTCGCTGCAAGTCTGCGACGGCTGCCTCCGGCTCACCGATCTGCCAGAAAAGTTCGCTGCGACGTATGAGCGCGGCGTGATTTGCAGGGTCCACCTGGATAAGGCGTGTCAGATCCGCAATCGCCAGCTGCACGCTGTCATTGGCAGCGTAAGCGTCCGCTCTTCGCAGAATCGCATCTCTATCACCGGGATGGTGCTGAAGCACAGCGCTGTAATCGTCAATCGCTTCACCAAGCTTGCCCTCAGATGTCAGCAGATTTGCACGAGTCATCAACAGGTCACGTTGCGTGGAATCAGAAGAGATCAAACGCGTGTAGTCCGCGATCGCTTCTGAATAGCGATTCATCTGCCTCAGCAGATCCGCGCGCAGCGACAGGGCCGTTTCATCACCAGAATCTTCTGACAGAACCATGTTGACGTCTTCCAGAGCTTCCGGCAGGCGGTTCAACTGCTGCAGTACTCTGGCTCTCATCATTCTGGCGTCCATCCGCTCACCAGCAGTCCGCAGAATTGCCGTGAGATCTGCGAGCGCATCGGCCGTCTGATTCAGCTGAAGTTCTGCCCGAGCCCGGGACAGGAGAACTTCGGCATTCGCTGGCGATAATTTCAGAGCATGGTTCAGGTTGGCCATGGCCGCTTCCGCCCGCCCGGCTTCAAGCAATGCTTCCCCAAGATGCTGGTGGATGGAAGCATTGCCGGGTGACAGCTGCGCTGCGGTGGAAAGATCACTGATCGCGTCTTCCGCTCGCCCAGTCTTCAGAAGCATCAGACCTCGCTGATGCCACGCCACAGGATCCTCGGCTCTCATGCGGCAGGCCATGTTAAGATCCGTCAGCGCACGATCGGTTTCTCCAAGTTGCCTGTGGGCCAGCCCGCGCTGAAGCCACGCGGCCGAACATCCACGATCAAGGCTCAGCACCCGGGAAAAACTGGCGACGGCCTGTTCCGGATTTGATCTTGCCGTCAACATGCCGTGTCGCATCAGTGCGTCAGTATTCCGGGGGTTGATTTGAAGCAATCGTTCGAAATCTGCAATGGCCGGGCCGTCCTGATTCAGGTCGTCCAGTGCACAACCGCGGTCAAATAAAGCCTCCGCGAACAATGAGTTCAGTCGAATGGCGTGTGAAAACGAATCCACGCACGCCAGAAGTTGCCCGTCGGCTCGCTGCGAAACACCGAGCGCCCACCACGCTTTATCCCAGTCGGGCTTCAGTCGAGTTGCGCGAGTCAGATCAGAAACCGCCTGAACCTGGTTGTCCGTTGCGGCGTAGCTGGTTCCACGCAGATACCAGGCTTCCGCAAGCTCCGGATTCAGGGCCACCGCGCGACTCAACACCTGGATCGCTTCCTCGTGGTGCCTTGTGTCCTGATGCTTCAGAGCGACACGCACCAGTGATTCGGCCTGCTTCTTCTGGTTTGAGCAGCCCGGGATACTCAGGCACATTCCGCCGATCAAACAGAGTGCCAGTGTTGTGTGAGCCAGTGTTGTGTGAGCCAGTGTCCTTCCACCCAAACGAGCAGTCTGTGCCCTGGTAATCCAATGCGGAAGTTGCCTCAGCCAGCT
>JAGQQE010000587.1 GCA_020426345.1 Planctomycetaceae bacterium | reverse complement strand
ATATCAGAAACTGATGATAGGTACCAAAGTCCGAACTCAAAAAGAGGCTCAATGCTTTCAGGTACCTTTCGCTGTCTTGTGATCCTGCAATGCCTACTTGTCGTGGTGGTACAGCAATGAATTCATTAGAAAAGACGGCGAATCTGCGTGAGGCGTCAACAATAACGTGCGGAGGTTCCGAAACTCGAAGGCCTGACAATCCGCCACGTTTTCTGACATAGCATTCCTCCGCAGTGATTTCTCCAATCGCGTTGTCCGGGAACTCAAAGATTCGGCCGGCACCTCGCAACTTGTCGATCAGCAACCGCTTCTTTCCAATCAGTTCCGGATGATGTTCCAGCTCTTCTCTGGACTCCGATGTCCGAAGTTCCAGGCCCTGGGCCGGTTCGCCGATTCCCAGATGACCAAGATCTAAGAGCGACTGGCCTTTGAACCGTGAATCAAGTTTCTCCAGGAGCTTACGGTCTCTCGATGTGCCCCACATGGCCAGTTTCCATGTGAGCGAGTCTCCGGTTGTGGCATCATCCTGACGGATCTCGCGAAGTGCGTCGGCCCCGACCACGATATTCCAGGTTTGCAGTCGCTTGCTGGCCTTCTCCGGACGATTGGCGATTTGCTCGGCAACGAAGGGAGCAAATGTCAGAATCGTATGGTCATCGTCAGGCTCAGTGTTCTCAAAAAACACCACAGAGGCCGGTCTCTCGCTTCCCGAGAACAACACATAGGCCATGTTCGCGAAATTGGCCAGGCACCAGACACGACGTTTTGAAAAGAACCGCTGCCGAAATGTCGTGGATTCTTTCTTGAACCAGGTCATTGCCAGAACGACCAACCCACAGATTCCGTCGGTGGCGAGATGGTCGCCCGCCTTCCAGAGAAATGCCTCCGCAATCTGGTTGCCGCTGGTCGGGTGAGACTTCCCATTTGCCCGCATCCACTGATGCGCAACGTAATGTTCGTGTTCGGACGCGGGGGTTCCTTTGACTTCAGTCCACGGCGGGTTTCCAACGATCCAGTCGAATGACTGCTCGGCGAGGAATTCGAATGACGTTCCTGCCGTGTCAAAAAAATCGCCCTTGAAGATGTTCTGGTTTCGTAGCGTCGGAAGCTTGAAGTTCGTGTTCTCCAGGTCAGGCGGTGCGATGTAGTCCAACAGAGTCAGAATCAGGCTGAGTTCCGCAACACGGCACGCATCATCATCGTGATCGATTCCGAAGATTTGGCTTGTCAGCAAATCGCGTAGTTCTGTTGCCTTGAGTTCTCGACCAGCAGCCTGTCGCTCTCGCTCGATCAACCGGCGATAACTCTGAACGAGGAACGCCCCCGACCCACAAGACGGATCGAGCACCTTCATCCCAGGCTCGAGCGGCTTCTTTCGCTCCATTTCTGAGAGAACGTAGTCAGTCAAGGGTAGCGGTGTGTAGTACGCTCCCAGTGTCTGGCCGCGAGTGGGGCCCTTCGTTTCCTTTGAGTCGTGGAGGAACTGTTCGTAGACGCAGGACAAGGTCTCGATCGGAATATGAGAGAAATCGTAGATCGAGAAGAGTGCTGACTGAATGTCCGTCATGCCGACGGGTGAATCGCCTGCAAAGACCCGAGCAACGAGTTTCAATTGATCTGCAGAGATGGCTGAGAGGTCGTCCTCAGCCAGAGAGAATACAGAACCATTGAGCCAGCTTTGCAGTTCCGCATTTGTCCGGCGAAACGCTTTGAGCGTTGCATGCTTCGAGAACAATTGATCAGGCTTGATCCCCCAACGCGACAGCTTTTTGTCCGACAGAATGTCGCGATCTCGCAGATAGTTGAGATAGACGTATCTGCCGATCAATCCGTGAGAAGCCTCACGGGACATCCCTTCTATGTTCTGCAATCGTTTGTCAAGTGTCGCCAGATCTCGCAGGAGCGACTCGTCGACTCGGTCCTGCGGCTTGACAGAATGAGCCCACTGCTTCCAGGTCGATCCATCGTCGATTGCGGCTGCTCGGAATGCTTCCAGTCGACTCAACACCTCAGCGGAGTCGCGCGCTGCTGAAACAAGCGGAGCGTCTGCTTCATTGTTGTAACTGAATCCCGAATACAGCCGAACCGTTGACGGCGATTCCAGAATGAGGAACGGAACCTGGTTCTGGTTCCAGACGAACTGATGAACCCGACGCGCAATCGCGTCAGATTCTGCCGAGATAACGTACACGACCGGGACCGACGTCGCCTGATTGTCGTCAGACAGCAAATAAACACCGTCCAGGCGAACGGTAACATCCGTGTTGCTGATCACATCGCAAGTGCGTTTCGCTGCTCGCAGCGCGTAAACCAACTCACTAGCCGGAAGCGATTCAAACCGCTCCGGGCTAATGAAATGGTCCGAGCCTGTGTATCCGAGTAGCTGCGAGATCATATTACTGGTAGGTTCCGTCCTGAACGCCCGTTCGAGAAACGCCTCAATGGTGTCAGAGAATACCAAAAAGGTGCGACCACAGGAAACGGCTGGATTCGACAGAGATCAGCGACGACTGGGCGGCTCCTTTGGCCCTCCGAACCCACTGATTTCGGATGAGTCCCGTCGTTTCGTACGCGTCTCGATGTTTCAGAGGATGGCGAATGATACGCACAAAAACACCCTTGGTCCGATTGCTCGAACCAGGGGTGTCGATTGGCACTGACCGAACTGTTTACAGCTCAGTCGCTTCGACTTCGGTAACGAAGCGGCCGGCATCGCCGGACAGGAATGCGGCGATTACTTCGAACACGGCGTCACTGAGGCCGCCGATGTTCAGAATGTCGTCTCGCTCCGGTGCC
>JAGQQE010000586.1 GCA_020426345.1 Planctomycetaceae bacterium | reverse complement strand
TTCGAGCCGCCAGACTCCACTAAGAAATGGAGTCGTAACTATCTATTGACGTGGGACTTACCATTGAATAGCCAAACTCGAATTTCAGTTTCCCCCATCCCAACCATAAGAGTTCAATAGTCGTCGTGTCACCCCGACTTGAAATCAGTACAGCTTGCCGCAGTCATTTGCGGAGAGCTGGTTTTCGTTTGGTTCGCGCAGTTTACGCAAATCGGTCAGGCCTGCCAGGCTGGTTCAAAGTGGTGACACAATTCGGGGTGCGAACACGGGCAATCGCTGAATCTACTGACTGACAAGGGTTTACGGGGGTTCAGATCCTGTCGACACCTGGCATCGCCCGTCGTTGAGATTGATCTGCCGTGGCGAGCTGTCGTTCGGGTTTCGAATGAAGATCGCTCGCTGCGTCGCATGCTTGGCATTCTTCTGGAAGCAGGGCAGGCCGTTGAAGATTCAGTAATCGCCACATGTCGTCGTGAGAATCACTCAGGAGGTTGGCGATGATTCGAGCGACGATCCCGATGCAGATTTTTGTTTGTGTCCAGCCAACGGATATGCGGCGTAGTTTCGATGGGCTCAGCGGCACAGTGCGTCAGATCCTTGAGCACGATCCGCTGAGACCGGTGCGTTATTTCTCTTTCACAATCGATCGCGTGATCGACTAAAGAGGGGTGGGCAGGGGAGACCGAAAAAAGCAAATTCAGAATTTGGGAAGCAGCGTCGAACTCAAATCGTCCAGCGTTGAATGAAATTTTGCGGAAAGAAATCGCAACCGTTACCACATTTTTGCCACGAATCCACGAGACTAAATGAGAACGCGTGACATTTGATGATCCACAATGGAAATGCTACGTTCCGCCAATGTTCAGTGTTTTTCGCGTTTTCGCGAGCTTTGAAGTTAATGTTCGATTCGCTTGGGAGCAGGAAGTCCCACGTTCAAATCGTGTCGCCCCGACTGGTAAAACCCGAGGTTTTTTGATGACCTCGGTTTTTTTCGTGCGCAAGACTTGTACGCCATACTGCATTTTGGCGCCATTATCCGGCTGCAAGAGCCTCATCGAAACGATTGCGGTGGCGGCCCTACTTGGTCGTCATCAGGCGCACATAGATCCCCAAAGTGGTGGCCGCGTCCATGTCTCCAGGTGTCTTTGCGACCGCAGTAATTGGGACACCATTGCTCAGCATCATCGTTGCTGCCGTGTGTCGGCAGTGATGAAATCCCCGGGGCGACAATCCAGCCGATTTGAGGATTGGTTTCCAGCAACGCGCGGAGAAGTTGCTTCGCCCTGTCCGTGCCATGCTGGTCCTGTCGGAAGAACGTGGATTTGTAAGACGTGCCCCACATCCTACGGACGGGCGAGCGCGGGCTGCAGCACTGACGGCATCGGGCCAACGAATGTTTCTAAAACTCTGGGACGCTGGCGAGTCAATTCGAACTCTGGCGGTCAACGAACTGACCGCCGACGATGCAAGAGTATTAGTGAGGATTCTCAGACAAGTCGCCACATCGCTGACTTCGCGCCTATCTGTCCGTTGAAAATCCGCGACAGGCACGCAGGACGACTGTAAACTATCGTGTTTTCAGGTCTCCTGCTCGAGCTAGTCCCGTTCTTCAACGGACAGTTAGGTTAGGCTAAGCTAACAGAGAGTGATGCTGCTTCAACGAAGAGAATACAGAGGGTGTCATGAATCGACCTGTGAAACTGCTGTTCGTGCTCATCGTCACGTCGCTCACCTCGCTGCCGTGTCGCACGCTTGCAGATGATGAGGCAGGAGGCGTAGCCCCTGAAGGAAATTCAGTCTCGCCTGACATTTCTGCGACTGAAGCAGCGGATTCCGAATCACGGTTTCTGAATGTTGTTCGCCGGACTGTGGATGTCATTCTGGAGAACGGTCGAGATACGCACGGCGACCAACAGTCTGAGATGATCATCTCGGTACTGGACCGGAAGAACGGAAAGCCGATCCGCAGGCTTCCTCAACCTCCACAGGGAGTTCGGCACAGTGATCGCGTTGGACCTGGTGGCTCCAATGCAAACCTGCAGCAAGACCTCTACCGAACAATGCTGCATCTAAGTCGATTGACTGGCGACATGCGATACAAGCAGTCAGCGCGAGCGGCGCTGCAGGACTTTATTCGAATCACCCAGCATCCTGACACCGGGTTTCTCGCCTGGGGAGAGCATCTTTACTGGAACTGTCTCGAAGACCGTCTGGGGGACCTTGACCCCAATAAAACGCATGAGCCCAAGAAGAAATTCATCTCTTTCGATTTGCTGTACGACCTGGAGCCTGAGCGAACGTTGAAATATGCCAGGGGACTCTGGGACCATCAGATTGCAGATCAAAAAACAGGCAACTTCAGTCGCCATGCCAAGTATGATCGGCATGATCCCCGGCGAGATTTCGATTTCGCCAAGGAAGGCGGATACTTCATCGATACCTGGTCACGCGCGTACGCAGCTTCTCAGGATGACGTTTTCGCGACGGCCGTCAGAGTGCTGACTCAGCGGTATCTCAACCGGATGAGCTCACTTGGGCATCTTGCTTTGGACAGCACGACTCGGCCGGAATGGTTTCAAACATCTCCGTCGTTATACGCAGTCGCGCTGGCAGCCGAGTGTACCGACGCCGCAGACCGGATGGACGCCCAGACTGCATTATTGCTCCGGCAACTCGCTTCGGCTCAGGACAATGCGTTCCTGTCCATGCCACACAGGCCGGATGATTCCGAGAGAGGATTTGTCAGCTATGCTGATACGGAGTCGGGACAGCCGAAACCTGTGGAAGCAAAACAATCT
>JAGQQE010000585.1 GCA_020426345.1 Planctomycetaceae bacterium | reverse complement strand
CGCCGTAAGGTATCAATCCCGCTTCATCGCGGCCTGATTCTTCCGGCTTGAAAATGCCACCGCCGACCAGTGTCCACAGCGGCTGGTAATAGTGTTTTTCGGACGGTTCAATGATGGCCACATCCAGCGATGGATCGGCATTGCAAAGTCGAGCGGCAGTGGTGATACCAGCAGTGCCTCCACCAACAATAACAATCTGATGATGACTCATGGGAACTAGCCTTTTGCAGATGGAGAGGGGGATGACATTGGCGAGCACAGATCGCCAGCGGGTGTCTTGTCAAGGACGCCACCGAAGCACTTGGCAAACTGCAGAGCAAACGAGAGAGCTCTTTGAGTATTGGGGTCTCGCATTGCCTTCAGCATGCCCCAAAAACCCACACGTTTGGCGACAGGATGTTCGCAGGATCCCTGATGACAACTGGACAGCGCCGCGCCTGCCATACCGACCGTGGCAACCGAGTTTTTGCTGAGGACTTCTGACTTCAGAAGGAAACCAATGCGACTGAGCTCTGCCTCGTTAAGTTTCCCGCCAAGATACAGGGCGGCATGAAGTCCCCGCCGAACACTTTGCTCAAGATCAATCCCCTGAGCTTTCTGACGGCTGGCCCATTCGTCAAAGACGTCCATGGCAGTTGCCACCAAACCGGGAAGCTCATCCAGCAAGGCGCTTCCCTCTTCCAGCCTCGGCAACCGCGAAACAAGCCGTTCCATGGCCTGCATGTTATTGGGTTCGGTCACTTGAATCAGTAGCTTCAACAGACGAGCAGCTCGCGTTTCGATATCAACTCCATCTTCAGCCGCTCTGCGACAAGTGGCGTCAAAGAAATCTACTGCGATTGCCAGCATGTTCGGCAGTTCGCCCACTGTGCCGAGCATTTGGTCCATCGATTGAGCACGATCGAGTAACCGGTGCAGAACTTCTGCAGTTTGTGGATCGTTGAGTCGATCCGCTATCGACTGACGCTCCGGAATGGCTTGCATGATGCAACCTCTTTGTTGGAAGGACGAGATTTGTCATTGAACGTTGGGCTGGGCGGTGTTGGAGAGTGAGCTTTGACCAGCCGGACATTCATCCCCGGAATCAAAACGCTGGACGTCCCATCGGCCTCAATTCAGATTGGTTGCTTCGATCGCGTCAGGCCAGCGGCCTGCCATGCCAGGTAGCCACCGGTCATGTTTACGAGATCTGTAAAGCCCGCCGCTTGCAGCACGCTGACAGCGATCGACGAGCGAGCACCGCTTTGACAATGCACAACCAGCTTTTCATTGCGAGGAATCTCATCCAGATGTTGCGGTAACCGCCCCAGAAATCGGTGGTTGGCCTGACGGATATGGCCGGCGTTCCACTCATCGTTCGACCGAACATCAATGAGATTGACCGTGCCCGCTTCAATGGCTGACGACAGTTCTGCCGGAGTCCCGGAGGCATAGGCCTGCGTCGCTTTGCCTGAAGCTTTCACGCCATTGATATCAAATCCTCCGGCAATCTGTTCGACACCGATCTTGTGCAACAAACGGGCCGCCTCTTCCAGTTGATTCGATTCGCAGATCAGGTAGGTCGGTCGATCATAATCCACCAGCCAGCCAGCCCACGCCGACAGCATGCCAATCGGAATATTGATCGTGCCTGCGACGTGTCCCTTCGCGAATTCGGACGACGGTGTCAAATCAATGACCGTGCCAGCCTTGATGGCATCATCCAACCTGTTGACATCCAGCATCTTGTGGTGATGCCCTGCTCCCAGAACAATCGGGCCTTCTTTGTTGACTCGCTTCATCACCGCGAAATACTTCGGGGCTTCTGGCTGATCGGCCAGAATGTACTGCACGAAGGCTTCTTCGTCGGTGAATTGAAGAGCCGGGTTGAACAGCTTTTCGTAACCAACCGTCGATGAAGGAATCGCCCCCAGTCCCTTGCCACACGCACTGCCCGCTCCGTGTGCCGGCCAGACCTGCAGATAATCGGGAAGCTGCTTGAATCGCTCAGCGGACTTAAACAGATCACGAGCCCCCGGCTCCGCCGTATTTGCAATTCCGGCAGCTTCTTCCAGCAAGTCTGGTCGACCGATCGACCCGACGAAGACAAAGTCGCCGGAGAAGATACCCATCGGTTTGTCAGCTCCGCCGCCCTGATCGGTCAGTACAAACGAAATGCTTTCGGGTGTATGCCCCGGCGTGTGCATCACATCAAACCGGATATTGCCGATCATGAAGTGATCACCATCGTGAAGCAGCTGGTGGTCATAAGCATCAAGGTACAGATACTTCCATTCCGCCGGACCTTCATCAGAAACATACAACTTCGCACCAACGCGATCGGCCAGTTCGCGAGCTCCGGAAACATAGTCGGCGTGAATATGAGTCTCCGCCACCGCGACCAGCTTCAGCCCTTCGCGTTCGGCCATTTCGATGTACTGCTCCACATCTCGGCCAGGATCCACAACGACGGCTGTTTTCGCTCGCTGACATCCAACCATGTAAGATGCGTGAGCCAGTTTAGGGTCGTAGAAATATTTAAGTAACATGATGGTTCTTCCTTAAGTGTTAAAAATCGAATCGCAGAATCTTCGTTTGTTATTTTTCAATTGTGATTTGTCATTGTTTGTGGGCTCTCCAATGACGAATGGAGAATGTCAGATCAGAAATGCCAACTCTTCTCTTCCTCACAACGCCACTGTCTTTCCAACGCCACTGTCTTCACAGCGCCACTGTCTTCACAGCGCCACTGTCTTCACAGCGCCACTGTCTTCCAGATCACAAAGCCAGCCACCAGTACCACCGCCACGGAAAACAGTTTCTGCA
>JAGQQE010000584.1 GCA_020426345.1 Planctomycetaceae bacterium | reverse complement strand
CTTTCCTCGCCGAAATGCAGATCCCATATTTGCACTTGCAATTACTGAATCTGCACGGGTATAATGTTGAAAAGAAAATGACACGCATCACCAAGAAACAATTTCTCGCGGACTCTCAGGGAAGAACGTTCGTCGACGTCGCCGATGACCCGGAACAGCCATTTAATGTTGTGCTGAAGTTTTTTAGTTCGGCCGATCGACAGCGGCGAATGGAAGATTCGGAGATTCACCACGACAGGCCGCCTCTGGCGGGAGTTGTGCGTGAACTGGAAGCGGAACCTGCTGTCAATCAGTTTCTGTCTGAGATTCATGTGACGCAGAGTAAGCGGTTACGCCAGGCAATCGGCGTTGTCGTTCGCATGATCATGGAACGTCGTGGCTGGAAGAAATCAGGACGAAAGGGGTCGTTGGGGGTACGTGCCCCGAAGACGTCCGTGCAATCTCCGCGACATAATTCTGGTGGCCTGGCATTTTGGTTCGTTCGCGGCGAGCGGTACGAACGAGAAGAGGGGATGCCGTATCGTTCTGTGCGAGAGCGATTTCAAGAGCTTGAGTCCCCAGCGAACACGAAGTAGTTCGACTGAAGGAAGCCAGCCATAACTGCGCTGGTGTTGACTCGGCCAGCCGTCGGTCGCAACCGATGTGAGTGACAAGGACGAACAGCGGGCACTGGTGCGCCGGCGGACGCAAGGCCAGGGACGGCGGGACGGGGTCGAAGAAGTGATTGAATACCTTCGCTCGAATTCGAGCGTTCCTTGCCGGGAGTAATGCGATGAATGCATTTGATGTGTGGGTTCGCCCGCTGGGTAAAAGTTGCCGCGTACGCGTGAGTGGAACTACGAATGCCGAGTGGCTTCTGAAGAGGCTCGGCGAGTCGTTCGCAGTGGATAATGCTGATCCATGCCGTGAGAAGCAGGAATCGGACATTTGCACATTCGAGGTGCCATGTAAGTTGCCACGGTCGCGCAATCGTCTGGAGAAGGCGCTGGCATCCATGCCTGAAGTGAGATTAAGGATGCGACCGGAGTGATCAACGTGGATTTTCAAAGGAGATCGAAATGTGGAACTGGTTTACAAATTTCTGCTTTTCTGTACTCGCTCTGTTTGAGCGAGCCTGGCGATCGATTTCGAAAGCCTGGAAGGCCTGACAGCAGGTCCCGGGCAGAGCGTGGAATGGCTGGCGTTAACGCACATAACGCCGGCTATCCGGGGAACGTGATCGTTCAGCATGTGCTCGATGACGGGCATGGGAGCTTTGGATTCAGGGCCGCGACGGGAGTTTACGAAGACATTGTCAAAGTCGGGGCCATCGACGCAACAAAGGTCGTTCGCTGAGCGCTCGAAAATGCCGCCAGCGTGTCATCCTTGTTACTGGTCAGTGGAGCCGTCATTGCGGAAGCCATGACAGGGAGAATTAATGATGGATAAACATACTCTGATCATTGCCACTATGGCGAAAGAATGTTGCGTTCTGCTGGAGGAGACAAAGCAGTCGAACAATACCCTGCCGAGGACGCTGCAGCCTGATCATTTGCTTTGGATGTCGAAACAGATCTCGAATCACGCAGACGACTGGCCCGCAACGAAATTGCACCGGTGGATTGGCTACGTGCAAGGTGGGATGGTCGGGAATCGCATGCTTGACTTTGAGGGGGCAAAGGCAATGTTCAACAAGGTCCGAGAAACCTTTAAGGGAACAGAGATCGATCAGGATCTGATCGACCATCTCGACGCTGAAAATCCATTCCGGCTGGAGACCGGCGGAGAGTCGTAGACACCAGTTCTCATCAAAAACCTTGCGGACAGAAGATCAATGACAACGACGTCCGGGATTGCTGCGACCCCCCTTTAAGATCTGCTCAAAGGCAGGGATTCAATCGGTCCCGCAGTCGTCTCGGCCTTACCGGAGAATGGCTGCGACGTGGTGGACGGTTTTTCCGACAAGCCGGCTTACGTTGGATTTCCTGCGAACAGCGAATGGAAACTGAGGCCCTATCCGTTAGTGAAGGGATGTCTTCATTGACCGCGAGGGAGAGCCTTGGGGTAGTGGACGCCCATCATCCGAGTCAACAGACCATAACGGCCGTCACGACAAACTCCGCATTGATCGCTCAGTCGGCAAGTGCCGCTCAAATAGAATCAGAGTACGAATTGAAATTCGATTCACGGACGAGTTGCTATCGCATTGCGGAGTCCTCGACATGAATGGAAAACGCCTGCAGTCCAAGACGTTTGTTGGCACCGTGTTCAGTCTGACAGGCAACAACCTGACGGTGAAAGCCCGCGACGGGAAGATCAGCACGCAGGAAGAAACATACATTGGTCAGCATATTCGCCTGACTTCACGTAGTGAGGAGTTTGATATCGTCTCAGTCATCGAATCACTCAGGGACAATGCGGAGTTTCCGTTTGTAACCGGAGTCCGTGGATGAGCCTGAACCATTTGAGAGTCGCAGCATGACAGCTAGTCACCGTCTCTCTGCGGTCAATGAACAGCCTTCGATTTGAACGGAAATCAATAAATGACGACGAATTCAGGAAATTCAGGAATGTTGGTCGCCAGCGAAATCATGACCCAAAACGTAATGACGCTGTCGCCGCAGACTTCCATTCCACAAGGAATACATGAACTGTTGGTGAGGCAGTTTTCGGAAATGCCGATCGTCGACGACGACGGCGCGTTTCGAGGTATGTTTTCAGAGAAGTGCTGCATGCGGATTCTCGCCACGCTGGTGGACCTGGCGGAGATCCCGATTCGAAGAGCACCGACTGCAGCTGACGTGATGGTGCCCCGCAGGAAACTGCTCACTC
>JAGQQE010000583.1 GCA_020426345.1 Planctomycetaceae bacterium | reverse complement strand
CGGGACTTTTAGCAAATGTTTGCCCTCGCCCCAAATACAATGCGTACTTTACGGCTGCGTCCGGTGCCTTCGGCCATTCTTGGGTTTGTGCTTTTGACGGGATGTGGTGGTTCAGATTCGCCTGCCGGACCTGCAGACGCAGGTCATGAATCGATTGACGTCGTCGTGACTGACACGGCTCAGACGACGGCCTCTGAAGGGAATGGCGAAATCAAAACCGGGGAATCCGACGTCCTGAAGAACAGCGAGGTCGCAGCTCCTGCCACAATCGAGCCGGTATCCAACCCAGCCTCTACGCCGATCTCGGCAAACGATAACGCCGTTCATAATCCTCCTATGACGGCAGCCGCGGATGCTGATCTTCCCGAAGAGGCGATGATTGTCGGCTGCATTGTGGATGGTAAATCTGTCGCATTTCTGATGGATGCGATGAAGCAGCCGAACAGTGCTGTGGTGAATTGCCTCGTCGATGAGACACCTGTGACCATCGCCTATTGTTCTGAATCAGACGTTGTTCGTGTATTTTCGACGGAATCCCTCGCAAAGACGATTGGCATGACCTCAAATGGCGTCGTGGATGGATCATTAAAGGTAAATCTCGACGGCATCATTTACGACCATAATGCGACTGATCTTCCGCTTACAGATGTTGACTATGTTCGCACTGTATGGATCGCCTGGAAAGTGGAACATCCCGAGACTGTTGTGTATCAGGGTGTTCAAGCCCCCTGAACTCTGTTGATGCCGCATCCTCTCAGCTCAGGGCTCTGGAGAATTTGTTGAAGTTCGGCCCGGGCACTGCGTGAACGTTGCGGCTCAGATTCGCCTGTGGCGTTACAGTTGATGCAGGTGAATTGATTCTCTCTCCGTGTCGTCCTGCCGTGTTCCGGCATTTGCAATGGAGACAAAAGACGCAGAGTCAAACTGGATGCGTGCGGCCTGCCCGTGTGCCACCAAGCTGTTGAACTACGCGTGATGTCTTCAGAATTGGGGCATGCGGTCGGATAGAGAGGCAGCCCGAAGTTTCGTTTCGTCGGATGTCATTCAGCAGCGTTCGAACCCTGTTGGTGCCAATCGGCATGCCGCTTCAGATCGACTGTTATCCGAAAGGGATTCTGCGGTTGAGGATGTTCTTCTACCCAAACGGAGCGAGCCCGGCATTCATTACGAATCCCGGGCTCGTCGTGTTATTTGGAAACACCTGACAAAGACTACTCTTCGCGAGGAGCGTCCGGATCAACGTCGTATTTTCGCCAGAGATTCTTTTCCCATTCGATTGCTGTCGGGTTTCCGACGGTTTGCTGCATCATCGCAAAAAGCGGGCTCTGACTAAAACCAAACTGCTTGCCTTCGTTCAGGAATCGTTCTCGCAGTGAGTCTTCCCCCACCTCTGCTGTTGGCACTCGGTCAACGACCTGAACAACGTAGAACTTGCTGATGTCAGCGTTCGGTGCGACTCCGACTTCCTCATTATCCAGATCTTCGAAGACCACCTTCATGAAGTCGTCGAATGCCAATTCGATCGAATCACCGGAAGCATCCGCGAATTGAATCTGTGAAAGGACTGCCTGTGGTCGCTGGAACATCGCCATTTGCTGATTCATCATTTGCTGACGCATCCACGTGAATGTGAGTGTCTGGCGAACTGCAACCTTTGCGGATTCGTCACTCCCCGTGACTGTCACGTCTTCCAGAGTTGTTGCCATGGGCTTCTTTTCGTCATCCGAAAGAGCGAGTCCGTCAGTGACAGTCTTCGCAAGGGCTTCAGCACGCTTCCTGGCAAGTTCCCGGGCACTTTGACGCTTCAGTGTCAGGATAACTTCATCGCGAATGCCGGGCTCCTCAAGCGTTGGCACATGCGAGTCAACGTTGTCTACGATCCACCAAACGTAGTGTGATTCCCCGCCATCCAGATCAAATGAAGTGCGAACGGAGTGACGAGGATTAAAGAACTGAAGATCATCGCCAGGAAGCGAAAACGTCGTGTCTGCGACGCTGGCACCGGACGGAGCGAAAGGATTGCCGCCCGGCGGAGTTGCTGCTCCCACGGGATAATCTTCGTCATCTGTCAATTCTGCGTAACTGACGAAAGGAGTTTCCACGTAAGTGGATTTGTCGTCGTCGAGGCTGCGAGCAAACTCGGTGATTCCTTTGGAATATTCCTTCATTTGCTCGGCCAGTTCTTCGTCGGTAATGGACTGATTTTCCTTCTTAATCTCGAAACGTTTATTTCTGCGTTCGGAATGCTGCGCCTGCATTTTGGCATGCAGTTCGGATGCCTGGGCCGCGAGTGCGTCTCTGACCCGGCTCGCCAGCAGCTGTTCTTTGATTTCCGCCTTGAGCTCATCGTCCAGTGGACGATACTCGAATGCGGGTTCCGGGAATGCCTCTTCGGCTGCTTCCGCTTCGCCGGTTGAAGGGATAGCGAGCGGGGTGGAGGAGGTTTCGTCTGTGGCAGCGGACGTTGAAGCCTCGGCTCCGGACTCCGTGGTTGCCTCCTTTTTCTCCTCGGTCACTGCTGTTTCCGTTGTACCTGAGGCGTCGGTCTGGGTGGCCTGTTTTGCTTCATCATTGGTGGCTGCGTCACCACCGGCTGCTGCGTCACCAATGGTAGCTGCTTCATCACTGGTAGCAGCTTCATCACTTGCGGCTGCTTCATCAGTCGGGCCACATTCGGTGCCTGTTTCTTCAGTTTCTGCCGGAGTGTCTTCGGCACTTTCTGAAGCAGCCGCGTCAGTTTTTGCCGCTTCCTCTGACGCCTCAGCCGGTTTTTCTTCGGTGGCTGTTTTCTCAACCGCTTCGGTTGACGCTTTTTCTGAATCCGGCGT
>JAGQQE010000582.1 GCA_020426345.1 Planctomycetaceae bacterium | reverse complement strand
TCTTTGAACACGGAAAGAGCCGATGTCTTTAATTCGATTCGCAATGACCATTTCCTGCGTTCGCTGGCTGACGATCATTTTGCTGGCGGTCTCTGTCGTTTCAGGTCGTTCGTCACAGGCGGCAGACCAGCCCAATATTGTACTGATCTTTACGGACGATCAGGGGCACGGCGACGTTGGCTGTTTTGGAGCGACGGACATCAGGACGCCGAACATGGATCGACTGGCCAGTGAAGGACGGCAGTTCACCGACTTCTATGTCGCGCAGGCAGTCTGCACGGCTTCGCGAGCGGCATTGATGTCAGGTTGTTATCCGAATCGAGTCAGCATGTCCGGCGCGCTGAATCACACCAGTACCGTCGGAATTCATCCGGACGAATGGCTGTTGCCCGAGATGCTGAAGGACAAAGGCTATACCAACATCATTCTGGGCAAATGGCACCTGGGCACGGTGAAGCAGTTCGCTCCACTCAGAAACGGGTTCGATCAGTTCCTGGGGATCCCCTATTCCAACGACAACACCAAATATCATCCGGTGCTGCACGCCACCATGCCGCCGCTGCCATTCTATGATGGTGACCAGGTGATTGAAGAAGATCCGGATCAGGCCCTGTTCACGCGCCGATTCACACAAAGAGCGGTCTCGTTTATTGAAGCCAATCGAGACAAGCCGTTCTTTCTTTACATGCCACACGTGATGCCTCACGTCCCCATCTTTGCATCGGACAAGTTTCAGGGGACATCGTCGCGAGGACTTTACGGCGATGTGATTGAAGAACTGGACTGGTCCGTTGGGCAGGTCCTGGACGCTTTGAAAAGAAATCATCTGGACGAAAAGACGCTTGTGATCTTCATGTCCGATAACGGTCCCTTCCTTTCGTACGGCGACCATGCCGGCTCTAACGGCCCCCTGCGCGAAGGCAAACTGACATCGTTTGAAGGAGGTGTGCGAACCCCCTGCCTGATGCGCTGGAAAGGAAAGATTCCAGCAGGTTCGCAATGCCATCAACCCGCAGCAACCATCGATCTGTTGCCCACAATCACAGCTCTGGTGGACGGTCGAACGTCGGAACGAAAGATCGACGGAAAAGACATCCGTCCGCTGATGTTCGGCAGCGACGGCGAGAAGTCACCTCACGAGGCCCTGTGTTTCTACGCAGGTGGCGAACTTCAGGCAGTCCGCAGTGGAGACTGGAAGCTGCATTTTGCTCACGACTACCTGACGGTGGCAGGCCCTCCCGGAAAAAATGGCAAACCGTCGAACTTTGAAAACCTGAAGCCAGCTTCCATCACACAGTCCGGTATTCATGGCATCGCCAGCCGACACGGTTACAAAGTGGCCCACACCGACCTGGCACTTTTCAACATGCGAACAGACCGTGGAGAACAACACAATGTTGCAGATCAGCATCCGGACATTGTGGCTCGACTTAGTCGTCTGGCAGAAAACCTGCGAACGGAACTCGGCGACAAACTGCTGAATGTTCAGGGAACCGAAGTCCGGGCCGCAGGCGATGTCAGCCTGCAATAATGGCCGGCGTGCAAGGGTGGTCAGCATGCGAGACAGTCATCACGCGACGTTTAAAGTTAGCCGCCTGTTGAAAAACCGGACTGGCTCGACCAGGAAACCTTAAGAAACGATGGTTGACAGTCGTCCAGCTTGCCTGTCCCGGTTTCTCAACGGTCAGTTAGACACAGGTTTTCAGGATCATACAGGCCATCCATCCATCCCTCGCTCACGCGTCGGGTTCCCTGCGGCTGTCCGGTTAAAAATGAAACCGGCAGGCCACTCGGGACATCCGTGAAGGCCGCTGCCGGTCACCCGGTGACTATGAATTTGACTCAGCATCGATCAAGGTTTTCCCATGTCTTACCGAACGCTTCTGGCCCTTTTGATTTTCCTGACCTGCCTGGCAAACACCAGCCTGGCGTGGTCGCAGCGACAACCCAACATCCTCTTATTGATTGCGGATGATCTCGGCTACGGCGAAACAGGCTGCCAGGGCAATCCGCAGATTCCCACGCCTCACATCGACTCGATTGCTTCGAGCGGCGTTCGTTTCACTCAGGGTTACGTCACCGCGCCGTTTTGCAGTGCGTCTCGGGCGGGCCTGATGACCGGCCGATACCAGACTCGCTTCGGCTACGAATTCAACCCTATCGGGGCCCGTAACGAAGATCCGGAGATCGGGCTGCCGCCGTCAGAAGTGACGCTGGCAGAACACCTGCACGACGCCGGATACGCCACCGCCCTGATCGGCAAATGGCACCTCGGAGGCACCGCGCCATTTCATCCCCAACGCCGCGGTTTTGATGAATTCTTCGGCTTTCTCCACGAGGGTCACTATTTCAACGCGCCTCCGCATGACTCAGTCGTCACCTGGCTGCGCCGCAAATCCCTGCCCGGTGGCGGCGAGGGACGCTGGACCTCCGCCGACGGCCATCTGGTCCTCAGCACCCACATGGGCCACAACGAGCCGGACTACGACGCGAACAATCCCATCCTTCGAAGCAGCCAGCCCGTCGCGGAGACGGCCAATCTCACCGATGCCTTCACCCGGGAAGCGGTGGCCTTCATCCGCCGGAATCGGGAACGTCCTTTCTTTCTGTGCCTGGCCTACAATGCGGTGCACAGTCCCCTTCAGGGTGAGTTGGCCTACCTGGAAAAGCTGGGACATATCGAGGACATTCATCGCCGGATCTTTGCCGCCATGCTGGCGCACTTGGACGACAGCGTCGGACACGTCACCAGCGCCTTGAGGGAGACCGGCGTCACCGACCGCACGCTGCTCTTCTTTCTCAGCGACAACGGCGGCCCTACCCGCGAGCTGAC
>JAGQQE010000581.1 GCA_020426345.1 Planctomycetaceae bacterium | reverse complement strand
GGTAGGCGTTTCGGTGTTTCCAGCCGGGTTGTACCGGCCGGCTGACACCGGGCCGCTCGCCGGGATGATTTTGGTTTGGAATGCGGAGTAATGAAACATGGCTTGGTTGTTGGAGCGGGTTGCGGGGTGGATGGCGGCTGTGCGGGGTGAAGGAGGCAGGGGTCGCGTGGGGCGTCAAGCGGCTCGGCGTTTTCGCGGGATGCGGTCTCAAGCACACTGGACGCTTCAGGCGCTGGAACCGCGTCAGCTATTGACGACCATCCTCGGAGGGAATGTCTTCAAGCCGGTGGCCTACGCAGAGATTCCCCAATTCCAGGTGGAAGGAACTACTTTGATCGAAGATCAAGTGTTGGTTCACGGAACTGACACAAGTACTGGAAATGGAGTGGTCCAATCATTGACTGCTACGGATGGGTTTTTCTCAAATCCGCAGTCAATGACATTCCTCTCGGAATGGAAGAAGGACCATCCCGATGATCCTTCAAGTGCCGTCGTTAAAGGGGCCTTCAAGAATCAAAGCGGGAACATTGTGTACGTTCTCCAGACTGCCACGACAGCAGATGCCAATCTGTTTCAGGCAGCGCTGGATGATGGCACGAGCACTCAGGTCATTGACCTGAATCCAGATGGGCAAACTTATGTAGTTGGAATTTCAGAGAAAGGAGATCTTGTACTTGACACTGTAAATGCCGGGTTTCTCTTCACGAATAACTAAGCTTTGTCGCTCGAAAGATCATCTGGTCAAGTGTCATTGGCATCTTCACTTTCGCAAAATGGTGAGATCGTTGGTGGAACATTACTGAATGAATCATTTGCTCCATCTGCTCAACTGTGGAATTCCTCCGATGCTCAAATCTCCACCCACTATAGCGGTGAGGCTGGTGTGGATTTCGTTGGCATTGGTCAACTGCAACAGTCCAGTGCAGGATACCTGGCTATTGCTTCAGTGGCAGACCAGAACGGTTATCATGACACTGTGGTTTCTGTCATTTCTTCTGCAAATGGTTTGTTTGTCACGCAAGTATCGGGGTTGCATAATCCCGGTTCTGTTAAAGGGGCCCAGCAAATTGGATCCTCTATCTACTACGTCACAGACGGACCCGACGCGTTGGATTCGGTCATTCATGTGATCGGATCAGATGAAATGATCCCAGTGGCTGGTCTGCTGGGTGATATTCAGGGAGTAACCGACGTTCAGGTCAATTCTCTCGAGTTTGATAAGTCCAGATCGATCATGTTCCTGCAGGGAACTAGCGAGCTTTCTGGCATCAATAAGAGTTGGTTTACTTCAATCACGGTCACTCCCGAAGTCCCAGCAAGGCCAACGCCCAACTTCCAGCACCTTCCGTTTCAGACGAATGCTCAATCCATCGTCTCCTGGGATGCTGTTGAAGGAGCGGCGAGCTACGTGGTTCAGATCAACGATCTGACACGAAAATCCATCGAACGCAAAGTCACGGCTAACGCGAATCAACTTGATGTGACTCTGGCAAACGCCGGTCAGTACGCCATCTGGGTTCAGGCAGTCGGTACGACGGGGAAGCCGAGTCCGTGGTCAGATGGAGCGACGTTTTCCGTCGTGAATCAGCCGCCTGCCATTTCCTATTCATCAGGGGCATTTGCATGGACAGATCTGGGCTCTGCGTCGTATCGCCTGTGGGTCAATAATTCTCAGGGCCAGAAGGTCATTGATCACACAACATCAGACGCTGAGTTGGCCCAGTCACTGCCACCCGGGTCGTACACGGCCTGGGTGAAGCCGGATTCATCGCCGTGGTCATCACCGTACCGTTTCACCGTCTACCACGACGCAATCGCCGTCAACCCGCTGACGACTCTGGATGCCACGCCGACGATCTCATGGGCTGGAGCGACGGATGGGACGTATGACGTGTTCGTGGCGTTTCCGAATGCTCCTACGACGGCTGTGTATCGCCAGACGGTGTCCGGGAATTCGGTGACTCTGTCTCCGAGGGCTCGAGGCGTGTACAAGGTCTGGGTTCGACAGTTGTTCCCAGACAGAACGGTCAGCCGCTGGGGATCCGGGGCGATGCTGGACATCGCTGAACGTCCTTTGCTTACGCTTGATGGAAATGTCTTGTCCTGGACGTCCTACGACGGTGCGGCTCAGTACGAGTTGTGGGTAAGTACATCGACGACGACCGACCGCATTGCCGTGACGCCAACGTTCGTATCTCGAACGAGTCTGGACTTGTCGACTCTGACAGGATTGTCATCGGGCAGCTATCGCGTCTGGATCCGTGCGGTGAGTGATGGTTCGCCGGGTATGTTCGGTATTTCTCGCTGGGGCTACGCGAAGGCATTTAGCGTATGATGAGTGGACTGATGCCGCGTGCCCGTAACGTCCCGTTGAAACCGGGGGTGGCAGAACGTTAAAAGGTGTCAAGAACCATTTATTGACGTTGTATGTCAGCTTCGCGGATTCACCTTTGATGGGATGTTTTTGGACTCGGCACCGCGCGTTGTCCGAATGTGATCTGTCATCATGTGTCAGACGAAACGGAGATGAACTCCTCCGGACCAACCGATCGGTCGTTGTCCACAACTGGTCAAGGGATCGTCTGACGTGGGCGGGAAGACCGCGTGGCTGCAGGTAGGTTCTGCAGATGCGGAAGTATCCGAATTCTTATCAATCCGTCCACGGTGACACATGAAGTATGGTGCTTGTTCAACGGGGCGATGCCGTTTTCACTGATCCTCGAGTGCTTTCGAATCCGGCTATGGTTGTGGTGGTGCTGCGACTGATGAGGTGATGTTGTTGGTCGCCTTTGCGCTGCGTGCGCATTATGCTTCGGTTCCCGCCATTTGAACTGAAT
>JAGQQE010000580.1 GCA_020426345.1 Planctomycetaceae bacterium | reverse complement strand
CGGTTTTGTTGTCCTTTCCAGGCTTCGAACTTCGCTTTCGTTGACAGAACGGTGATTCGTGAAATGAGACGACAGTTGTGAAATCGTCGCGTACCATGAGTCGCCGATTCGAAGCAACCGGTGTTGGTACGCTCGCATCATGCGAAGAGGAAGCTGTGTGGGAGCGAACCGTGCCAGGCTTGAACGGGCACCACCGCAGGCTGCCTGAATCTGCAAGGATCAGGCCGGGAATGTTTCAGGGACAAAAGAATTTCGTTGGCGGCTGCCAAATCCGCCGAGCGTTCGTTGAATCAGCGAGGCCGCAAACCGAAGGCAACGCCGGAAATCGGGGGGAACCTGCACGCAGGCCCGACAACACTGGAGTTGTCAGCGCTGGGGGCCGCCGCTTCGAAATGGGAATGCTCTGAATCGGAAAGGGATCAGCATGAACGCGGGGCGGAAGCGGGATGGGAACACTGAATTCCAGCCTGCGTTCAGATTCGATCAGATTCACACAGCGAATTGGGTCCGCGGACTGAATCACGCGGCGAAAATCCTGTACGAAGGCAGTCGCCGGTAACGACATCCAGAACGTCATGTTTCTCTGACACCTGGCTGCTTCAATGGCAGTGACGCATTTTCGTGGGCGATGTTTTCGTACGCGAAGGTTCTTGGCGGCGTCCGTAGCCGCAAGGATGGTCGCGACCGGCTGAATCGACTGGCAGCAATCAAGGCTAACAACGAAAACAGGACCGTGGGGCAAACCAGCCTGCGGCGCTCGATCTTCGAATGATGCGAATCCAATGGGACACTTGCGCTTTGTGCCAGCCCGAAAAGGCCCAGGAAGCTCACAGATTCGCTCTCCGCCGGGCTCCGGTCAGCGGCACCGCCGCTCATTCAGGCGGGTGGTCAGGGTTTCTTGTGAGAGGGCGGTATTGGCGGTTCATGCGTCCGCTGCCAAAACGGCTGATGACTGCCTGGTTATGGCCCCACCTGAAAAATCGGGGATGGTATAACATGTTGTCTATAATCACGTTATGGCTTTTCAGTCCTGCGTGGCACGTTGTTTGCATTCTGGGGCGGCATCCTGTTTTCTCTGCCAGATTGAATCCGTAATGCAGGTGCACTCGGGTTGGATGGTTTGAACAGATTTGCGTCGTGTAGAAACATTGAGGAGAAGCCGTGGCTAAGTTACTGACGTTTGACGAAGAGGCTCGGAAGAGTCTGCTGTCCGGCGTTTCAAAGCTATCGAAGGCGGTCGCAAGCACGCTGGGCCCCCGTGGTCGCAATGCTGTGCTCGATAAGGGCTGGGGAGCCCCTAAGGTGACCAAAGACGGTGTCACCGTTGCCGAAGATATTGATTTGGAAGATCCGTACGAGAACGTAGCTGTCCAGCTCGTGAAGGAAGCTGCATCGAAGACAAACGATGTTGCTGGTGACGGGACGACCACCGCGACGGTTCTCGCAGAAGCGCTTTATCGATCCGGGTTGAAGTACATTGCGGCTGGTGCGGATGCGATGGCCCTGAGCCGCGGCGCGCAGAAAGCAGTGAATGCGGTCGTTGAAGCTCTGGCGAAGATGTCCAAGTCAGTGAAGTCAAACGACAAGGAATCGATTGCTCGCGTCGCGACCATTGCCGGAAACAATGACCCGGAAGTTGGCCAGATTCTGGCCGATGCACTGCTGAAGGTTGGCAAGGATGGCGTGATCACTGTCGAGGAAGGTCGGCATGTGACAACAGAGGTTGACCTTGTTGAAGGGATGCAGTTCGATCGGGGTTATCTTTCGCCGCACTTCATCACCAATGAAGACGAGCAGGAAGTTATGCTCGACAATGTTCGAATTCTGATCTACGAAGAGAAGATTTCCAGCGCGAAGCCGCTCGTTCCGCTGCTTGAGGCGGTATCGAAGGCTGGCGTCCCGCTCCTGATTATTGCTGAAGACGTGGAAGGCGAAGCACTCGCTACACTTGTCGTAAACAAGATGCGAGGCATTGTTAACGTCGCGGCCGTGAAGGCTCCTGGGTACGGCGATCGTCGCAAGGCGATGATGGAAGACATTGCAATCCTCACGGGTGGCAAGGCCTTCTTCAAAGATCTTGGGATCAAGCTTGAGAATATCCAACTGTCGGATCTGGGCAAGGCGAAGCGGATTCATGTTGACGCTAACAAGACGGTCATCGTTGAAGGCGGCGGCAAGAAGGCCGAGATTAACGGCAGGACTGAGCTGATTCGTCGGGAAATCGATTCCACTGACAGCGACTATGATCGCGAGAAGTTGCAGGAGCGTCTGGCGAAACTGGCTGGCGGCGTTGCTCAAATCAAAGTGGGTGCGGCCACTGAAACCGAGATGAAGGAACGGAAGGATCTGATTGACGATGCTCTTGCCGCAACCCGTGCGGCTATTGAAGAGGGTATTGTTCCCGGCGGTGGAGTTGCATTGCTGCGTTGTGCGGCTGCTCTGGACGAAATTTCCGTCAAGGGCGACGAGGAGCTGGGAGTGGATCTGGTCCGCGGTATTCTTGAAATGCCGTTGCGAATGATTGCCAGCAATGCTGGTTTGGATGGTGCTGTCGTCGCGAACCGTGTGAAGAAAGAGAAGAAGGCCAGCTACGGCTACGACGCGATGAATGATCAGTACGGCGACATGTTCTCCTTCGGAGTGGTCGATCCGGCAAAGGTCGTTCGTACTTCACTGCAGAACGCTATCAGCGTTGCATCCCTGCTGTTGACCACTGACTGCATTATCGTTGATGAGCCAAAAGAAGCCGAAGACGGCCATCACGATGATCACCATCACGATATGGGTGGTATGGGAGGCATGGGCGGAATGGGCGGCATGGGAGGAATGGGCGGCAT
>JAGQQE010000579.1 GCA_020426345.1 Planctomycetaceae bacterium | reverse complement strand
ATTCCGTTATCGCTGGGACACATGTAGAACGGGATGATGGTCTTCGCCGCCATGGTGTGAACCGGATTCAGCGTCTGGCTGCCGCCGGACCCCAGCATCAACGGAGCATCATTGGCAATCAGATTGGCCAGGTTGGCCTGTTCTACAAACGGCAGAATGGCCGCATGTACTGATCGCCCCCAGGTGCTGCTGGCAGCCATTCCTGGGAACAATGAGTAAGTGGATTCATAGTTGTGAATCGCCAACCCAATCTGCTTCAGATTGTTTTTGCACTGCGTTCGCCGAGCCGCCTCCCGCGCCTGCTGTACGGCAGGCAGCAGCAATGCAATCAGGATGGCAATGATCGCAATCACGACCAGAAGTTCAATGAGGGTGAAACCGCGTTTGCGGATTTCTGAATGAAGAAAAGGCATAAGAATAGACTCCCGTCTTTCTGTCGATTCCGAACGGCGAATGTCGCTTTCGATGACAGAACGTTGGTTTTTGAAATGCAAAGTCAGCTGTGAAATCATCGCGCACTGAGATCCTGGATTCGAAGCAGCCGGGGTTGGCACGCTCGCCACAAGCGCAGCGGAAGCTGTGTGGAGAGCGAACCGTGGCAGGCTTGAGCGAGCGCACCAACGCAGGCTGCCCGAATCGGTCAGGACCCAGGGGAAAAGGATTCAGACACAACAAATCTTCGATCTGGGCGGCGAAACGCTACAGAGTCGCAGGCAAAGCCATTGGGCCGCGTACAGCGCCTCGGCTTGGGCGTCATGCGAGCGGGCATGGCCCCCCGGAAGTTGTCCGCGCAGCGTCCGACGCTCCAGGAATGAATGCTCTGAATCCGAAGGGAGGTCAGCAAAGGCGCGGGGGAGGAAGCGGTGCGGGAACACTGAATTCCGGCTGACGTTCTGACTCAATGGGATTCACACAGTGAATAGGGTCCGTGGACTGAATTTCGGAGCGGAGATCCCGAACGAAGGCGGGCGTCAGTACCGACATCCAGAACATCATGTTCCCATGGCACCTGGCAGCTTCAATGGCAGTCACCCATTTGGTGCGTGATTTCTTTGAACGCAGCGACTTTCGGCCATCGGTCGATGTGATCTTTACAGCATGCTCTGGCCTCCTGCGTGAGCAGCAGCTCGAAGATTGCCGGGAGATGCATGCACGCTTTGCCGCGGTGTTCATTATCGGGATGCCCCCGGTAGCGGAGATCTGTGACTCGGACTTAAGAGCACACTCGATTCTTCTGAGGTCGTTGTGACGTTGACAACAGACTTCCGCATGTGCCCCTGTATTCTTTGTGGCGCATCTGCTGCAGGCCTGCTGTGCGGCTCTATTCTCCTCAGCGCGGCAGCAGGAGGACGTTGTGGCGGCAGAGCAATCCTCGCTTAACCCTTCCGACAGCCTCTCCGCATTCGCAGCCTCAATGACAAAGCCTGGAACTGTAACTCCGTGTTTTTTGGCCCAGGCCACCTTTTCCTGATTCGAAAAACAACAGCATTCCTTCCAGCATTGATCGGCCGACATGCAACCGCAGGCGCGATTCGCACAGGGAAATGGCCGGGACGTATCTTTGGTGTTGCCGCCGCGCGCGAGCTCGGTTGGTCGGGACAGGCTGAATGGGAGAGGCAGCATCAGAGCCATCAACGAAAACAAGACCGTCAGGCAAACCAGCCTGCGGCCTCTCGATCTTCGAATGATGCGAATCCAATGGAACATGACTGCTTTCTGCCAGCCGGCAAGGACTGGGAAGCTCACCGATTCGCTCTCCACGGGATCATGCTAGCGGCTCAGGTGTCGTTTCATGTGGGTGAGCGTTGCCTGCGGTCAGAGTTTCCCGTGAGTGGGAGCCTTTGGCGGTGGGCAGAGAACATCATTGGCAATCACGTGAGCCGGATTTGTCTGTTCCAGAAACGGCAATATGGTGGCATGCACCAATCGTCTCAGGTACTGTTCGCGGGGAATGGTAGATTCACCGCTCTGAATCGCCAGTCCAATCTGCTTTCAGATTGTTTTTGGACTGCGTTTGCCGAGTCTCCTCGCGAGCCTTCTGCGCTGTAGCAGCAGCACATCAGTAAAAGGCGAGCAGCAGCCAAGCCATCAGGATGGCCATGATCGCAATCATGACCAGAAGTCGTTTCCATAAACCTGAGCAACCCAATGAGTCGGCCAGCGACGGTAGTCAACCACGGCTTCTGCGGTCCCCTGCCTACCCATCGAGCTACCAACAGAGCCTGGTCTTGTGACGGCTTCCGGAAAGAGACTATTGAATTCGCAAACGGCTACTCTGTCTGCGTCGAAGCATCAGAATTCGCCTCCCGGGAATAATCGAGCGTGAAGAATCGGTTCTCGAAACTCAGCTCCACTCGCTTCTCTGACGCGAAAATCTTCATCCAGTGATAATTCAGTGCACGACCAACATTCGATGCTTCCGGACCAAGGTCGACGTCTTTTCCGGTACGAACATCCACGACCTTTGCAGAATAAACTGACACTCGGGCGAAACCATCTTCCCGAAGCTGACTTGCTCGTGCCAGCAAAACCATCACTGGGCCGCTGGGAAGAATTGGCCCCGGCATTGCCTTCAAAGAGCGTAGAAAATAGTGCCCCAGAGGCTCATCCCATGCAAGTTGAAAACCGTTGCGGTTGATTGCATACATCCTGCCAAAGACATGAAGCCCCTCCGACACAGGGTCCAGGTCCAGAGAGGGATCTTCGACGGCCTCCGGTAAGACGACCAGTTGGTCACGATATGGCCGCAGGTACAGATTGCGAGGCTCAGGAACCGCAGTCACATCAATCGAAGCCAGCTCCGTACCTGTGTCCACTCGCAACAGTTTCAGAGTCTTTCC
>JAGQQE010000057.1:5605-22892 GCA_020426345.1 Planctomycetaceae bacterium | reverse complement strand
GCAGGAGTTCTGTTTCGCTGGTTATCGGCGCGATCGCCCTCGTTTTCCGGACCAGGCCATCGGGGAAACTCACCGACGAAACACTGATCACCAGGGTGACGCACGCAGCCAGAGCACTCAATGCACTGATCACAGTGAACCGGCGTGTTGCAGTATCCGGAGCTACGGCTACGGACCTCTGCGCTGGTATCAATGCAGGAGTCGCACTGGCTGCGGCGGTAGCACCAGTTTCAGCCAGGTTACGTGTAGCCCTAACAACATGAACATCAAACGCGGCATCAAGTTGAGTGGGGATTTCCTGCCGGAAAAAGTCCCCCAGCAGTGTATGCACGGCGGCTTCATCCAGAACGGCAACTCTGCTGTTTGATCTCTGGGAGTCAGTCATTTTCAAATCCTTGTTCCACCAGTATTTCTGCCAGCCTTCGGCGAGCCCGTGAAAGTCTCATGTCGATAGCAGCAATATTCGAATTCATGGCGATGGCAATTTTTGCCGTAGACCAATCGAGCGAATACTTCATGACGAGGACCTTTCTGTCGTCCTCGTTCATCAGTTTCAATGCTTCGCGCACCGAAGTTTGTTTCTCTGAAAAATCGATCCCGGATTCCGGAGCGGCCGGAGAGCTCACCATGTCGTCCATTGCCGGCAACAGGCGACACGAACTGCTCTTTTTGCGAGCCACATCGCGAAGCCAGTTCTGCCCAACTCTCAACAGCCAGGCTCGTGGATCCCGAATCGGTTCTCCTTTGTAATCATAAAACCGAAGAAAGGCCTCCTGAACGGCATCATAAGAACGCTCCGCATCGCTGCACTGGGCGTAGAAAAACGCCCACAGCTCTCGTGAGTGACTCTTGTAATAGGAGTTCAGGAATTCCCTCCGATCGCCATCGTCAGGCTGTTCGGATTCGTTTTGCTGCATTGAATGACCTTGAACGGAGATTCCCGGGGAGGGAAACACCCGATATTTGACTCGTCCTTCGACGCAGTTGCCTCTAGGACGCCTGGGAGATCGTGATCTAACAACGGGCCGCCTGAATTACGGTCTGAAACCGTAATTGATGGCGGAATCCGAAAAAATACGCACATCCGTTCGCATCAACAAGCCGACCGGGCGATTTTGCGCTCAACATGCCGTTCGGGACGGATAGTTTAGACTGAAACAGGACGGCTTCGTCAGCCCCCGCGGCGTTCCCTGTAATCAAGCTGACCATGCCAGCCCAGCTTTCGATGGAGCGTTCCGTAGTAGCTGTGACCTGGCATGCGGACCAGCTTGAACGTCGGTGAAGCTCGCCGAACGATGATGCGATCGCCCGCAGAAATGGGTCGGTGAATCTGACCGTCAATGACCATCATGACTCCGCGCGGCGGATCGGCGACAGAAAGGACAATCGTGCGATCAGCCGAATCGACAATCGGTCGGACGGTCAGTGTGTGCGGACAAATCGGCGTGATGGCAAAGACTTCCAGTTCCTGCCGGAGAATTGGTCCACCAGCAGAAAGATTATGAGCCGTCGAACCCACCGGTGTACTGACAATGAGACCGTCACAGCTGAATGTCGTGATTTCTTCGGCATCAATTTCAAGATGAATATCCAGCATCTTCAGAGATCCGCCGGACGTAATTGTGACCTCGTTGAGTCCCAGATCTTTGTGAACGAGACCGTTAGCGCCTCTGTGTTCGCATTCAAACATCAGATGTTCGACAATCGTGTACTGACCGGATTTCAGAAGAGAGAACCCTTCTCGAAAATCCTCCGGGCTCAGGTCAGTCAGAAAACCAAGCCGACCAAGATTGACTCCGACAATCGGAATCTGTCGGGTGCCCAACTGGCGGCACCCTCGCAGCACTGAACCGTCACCGCCCAGCACGACAACCAGATCCGCGCTTTGTCCCGGGGGAATTTTCTGGTGACGAGAATATGTGCCCACCACCTCGACGCCGCCGACGGAATTGAGAAACGGAATCAGTTCGTCCCACGCATCACGCACTTCCGGCCGTTCACTGCCCGTCAGCACGATGAGCTTTAAGGGTGCGTCTGTCATTATTGTCCTGCGGCTACTGACTGGAGTCGTGAAAAGGGAATCGGGGCGGATTCATGAATCGGGCGAAATGAATCGCCTGTGAAAAGGCAGACACGAAAGTCCCGACAGCACATGATCCTGGTGGAGCGGGCACTTTGGCAAGCGAATGAGATTTCTGCATTATTTTTCGATGAACGAAGTGGTGCGATGACTGTATTGTCGTGCGTTTCGTGAACCAAATCCGCCTGAGCACGGGCGATTTTGAATATCTGGCGTCGACTCCTGTTGCGCAATCTGCCAAGCTGCGCGGTGAGAATGCTTGTCAGGAAACGCTCTTGTCGCCGAAAGAAATCGTCGACGACCGGAACAAACCACGGTAACCACAAACTGTCGCTGTCTCAAACCGCAACCTATGCCAGACTCTCAATCGACTCTCACCTCGACATCTCCAACTGCCAATCGAGTAGCGATTGTTACCGGGGCATCGGCGGGAATTGGCCGCGTTATTGGGCAGCGTCTGGCCAGCCAGAACTTCACCGTTGTCCTGGCCGCGCGGTCCGAAGAAAAACTTCGGTCACTCAGGTCCGAACTGCAGTCGAAAGGCCAGCACTGCGAATACGTCGTGACAGACGTTTCTGATCCTAATGATCTGGAACGCCTGGTTACAAGAACGCTCGAACAATTCGGCCGCATCGATGTCCTGGTCAATAACGCAGGGATCGATTGTTTTTCAGAATTTGCGAAGGTATCCACTGAACAGATTCTTGAGACAATTGAAATCAACCTGACCGGAACCATTCTGCTGACAAGGCTGGTGCTGCCGCATATGCAGCAACGTCAGTCAGGATCCATCATCAACATGGCGTCGACAGCAGGTAAACACGGTCCGGCCTATGGGGCCGTCTACGCAGCGACAAAAGCCGGACTTGTCGGATTTACTCAGGGCCTGCGCGGGGAATTAAAATCGACGGGTGTCAATGTGACTGCCATCTGTCCCGGGTTCACACGAGACGGTGGTATTTATGATCGCATTGTCGCGGCCACCAGCAAGCGGACTTCACCGCTGATGGGAAGTACGACCGCCGACAAAGTGGCAGACGCAGTTCTGAATGCCATTAAAAACGGCCAACCGGAAATCATCGTAAACTGGCCGCCAATGCGTCCTATATTTGCACTCCGTGAAATGTTTCCCCGACTGGGTGAATATCTGATTCTGGCGGCCTCGCGAAGGTTTCTGCGAAGAGCCGCGATGATGCACGCCAATGATCAATTGAAGGAGTGACGCCAGTCACGACCGTTACACGGTGAGTGTTTCAGAGTGAATGTGAGTCAGGATTCCGGGCAGCTCTACAACCAATCGCACGGCCATGGCTCGGTCTGGCTGATCACAAACCGGATGCAACACATTCCTGTTCGGGTTTCGCGATGTCAGATCCAGCCAAAGCAGGTCGCTGTATTTGAGGCATACCGCGGAGCCTTTCGTTTTCGTCCGGCATGGAATCCGTCGACAAACCGCCAGGCAAATTACAGCATGGGAATTGCTGCCTGCAAATGTCTGGTGACAACGGACGATTGCGGCCCGGTGGCTGTCATGTGAAATCGACGAGAATGTTCGCCCGTTTGTTCAATCGTAACATCCAGACGATCGGCCGGCAGAACCTCAGCAATTCGGTCGGCCCATTCCACCAGACAAAGAGATTCGCCGTTGTTCAGAAAATCATCGCCACCGATCGCCAGAAACTCGTCAACGTCGGCCAGACGATAGGTATCAAAATGGGCAACAGGAATTCGGCCCCCCGAATACAACTGCAACAGTACAAAGGTGGGACTGTTGACCTGATCAGTATCGATTTCAAGGGCAGCGCAAAGAGCACGCACAAATCGCGTCTTACCCGAACCCAATTGACCGTTCAGAGCAATCATGTGTTCCGATGTCAGCACGCCTGCCATCTGCTGGGCGAGCTTATCGGTGTCAGATTCACAATGGCTGTCAAAGAGTATGGATTCGGACATGCAGAGACACTCTTCAGGCGGATTCATCAGTATCGCAGGCGTGAGACGGAGCCTGGATTCGAACGCTGCAGTTTGGAGAATCACCACTCGAATTGATAGCATACCGAAAAGGTTTGATCGTATTCTCTGCAAACGCAGTTGCCCGTGAATGCACCTGAGACCCTGCGTGCCGGAGTACTGCGACCTGCAACTATGCGACGTCTGTTGTGTGCAACAACTGAGATCACTCAATCGATGATGGGCTTCCCCGACATCAACAGCGACGTTCGCGAGAACCCGTATTCGCCGCCCGGTGTTCGGCTCGAACCATTCGGGGCATCCGAATTGCAGGACACAGGATTTGCGATTGATGGAAAGGCGATTATTGGCGGTAGCGTCATCACACTGCCGCCGATCTGCATCGTCTCCGGGGCCGAGGTAAACCTGTCCCGGAACAAGCGGCAGATCAGCCTGAACAGCGTGTTCGCCGTGCCGGCATTTCGCTACATCTACTTTGGGTGGGTCGGACTCATGGCTGTGTCAGACATAGCGGATTCGTCAATGCAGATACCCCGCACCGCGTTGACACTTGCTGACGTAATCAGGTGGTCCCTGTATGTGTTGGCGATGATCATGATCTTGATCATGGCTTTCGCAAGACAGCATCGTGCAACCGTCACCTGGTATGTCTCTCGCATTGCGAAGAAACAGGATTTTCGAAAACGGATCCTGTGTCACACGTCGGCAATTACATTTGCCGTTTCTGTGGTAGCAATTCTTTTGGGGGAATTTCGGGCGATGACAGGCGGGGCATTCGGTTGCCTGGCCAGTGCCTTCATCATCTACAGAAATTTAAGAAAGCCGACAGCACCGACAATTGTGAATTGGGAGGATGGCATATTCAAACTCGAAGGATTTTCAGACACATTTCTGCTGAAAGCATCACCGCATGCCGGGCTTGTACTTCCTTCAGGTCCCCTGCCCGGGGAAATCATTGACTACTGTTCATCCGGAAACGGGACAGCCGCCTCCTGAGTTTCTGGTTTTAACTGGCCTGCCAGGGCGTCACGAATTTCGCGAGCTTTCGCCCGATCTGCCTGAGCATTGGCTGTTTCACCAGCCTCCTGCAGCATCGCAGCCCGAAGTTCGTAGGCTTCTGCGACACGATCGTCAAAACGGCGAGCGGCCTCGAAATCCTCTATCGCCTGATCGTAATTCTCCATCGCGAACCAGACGTCACCCCGAACAGAATATGCATTGCGTCCCAGAAGAGTGTCCTGGCCGCCGTTGCTGACCAGCGCTTCTTCGCTGTCCGCCATGGCTTTCTTCATGTCGCCGGTTTTCATCCACGCTTCCGCACGACCGGCAAGGGCCAGACAGTTGCCGGGACTTACAAGAATTGCTCGAGTGTAGTCCTGAATAGCAGCGCCATACTGTTGGCCATTCATCAGATGTTGAGCTCTGCGAATCCACGCCTCCGGCTTGCGGGCGTTTGCCGCAGCGTCACGGGAAAGTTCGTTCAGTTCCGTGAGCCATTCGACCTGCTGAGCATCCTTCTGAGCGTCTTCGAAACGGCCAAGTTTGGTTAATGCTGCGTAACGATGGCTCAGCCACCTTGAATCCATTGGTTCCAGCTCAATCAGGCGCGTGAAAGCTTTTTCCGCTTCGTCAAACTTTTCCATCTTCAGGCAGATGAGTCCGCAGTTATTCCACGCGGTCGGATATTTGTCATCCAGCTGGATCGCTTGCTTCACATCCGCCAGCGCGTCTTCGTATTGCTCCAGCTTCATGCGAGCGAATCCGCGATTGTTCCAGCCGTCAACGTACGTGGAGTCGACTTCAATAGCCTTCGTGAAATCCAGCAACGCAGACTTGTGGTCGTTCTGTGCCAGTGCCACCAGCCCTTTGTTGTTCCATGCCGCCGCCATTTGCGGATTCAGACTGACGGCAGTCTCAAAATCCTGATTCGCCTCAGCCATCAGCCCCTGTGACATCAGAAAGTAGCCGCGAAAGTTATACAGGTCGGCATTCTTCGGATTCAGACGAACTGCTGTGCTGAAGTCAGCCCGTGCGTTGGCCATTTCGCCCTGAAGCACGTAAACATCGGCTCGCATTCGGAACAGATTCGCATCGTCCGGCTGAATACCAATTGCCTGACTCAACGATTCAATCGCAATGCTGTTCTTGCGAGCCGTGACCGCTGCACTTGCTTTCTGGATCAACTGTTTAACCGCTTCCGCGTGCAACTCTCTGGTGGCCTCGCTTCCGGAAAGCGATGCGCCGTCTTGCGCTGGTGATTTCGCCACATCTGATGGAGCAGAACTCGACGGATTGTTGATGGACAACGGGATGCCCGCAGAAGGTTCAGAAGGCTGTGAATTCGACCCACAACCCGTCAAGGACAACATCAAACCGGCAGACAAGACTATCCTGCGCATTTCAGTGGCTCCATCCGTGGACCAGTTACGTTGGCAATGCCAGGCTTTTAACCCAGTTCATTAATGAGTGTCAATGTCGACTTCGCAATGCCCGCCTTTAACACCGCCCCGACAGACGCATGGTTCGCCTCACCAGACGGTGAACCCAACGAACCGCACGCAGTCAACACTCCGCAACTAAGCCACGACCTCTGCAAGTCGTCTGGGGAAACTGGTTTGACGTTCTGACATAACGCATCAGCAGACGCCAAAGCACTTCCGCTGCAGGGCAACGAAAGTTTCTCGTCTGCCACCATGGCCTTCCTGACTGCACATGAAGTTCGCCAGGGAACCGGGAGAGGGCGATAACCCACCACACACAGCTAAGCTCGGCATTCCCTGGAATTTTGGTCTTCCAGAATTAGTCATGGCCAGACGATCTGCACTGGTATGGTGACCATGTCATTGCCATCGTTGGCATGAACAGTGACGACGCCATCTTCAATTCTTGCCAACGGCAACTGGCTGAACGTGAGCTTCAGCCGAAGCTGCTGAAGATCGTCTCTGGCAATTTCAACATTTTCAAATTCGACATCAAGCTCCAGCGGGAAGGTATCAATATGACTGATCTTCCAGGCTTTTGGCAACGTGCATTCAACCGTCGCTGCCACCGACATGTTTTTCATGGCTGGCAGCCGAAAATGCTCCGGTTGCACTGCGACCAGTTCATCAGCATCTCGATCCGGACCGCGGGCCAGGACCGGAATGTGAAGATACGGCGTCGCTTCATCAGTCGTCGTGACCTGCACAATACCACGCTGGATTCCACGAGGCAGTTTTTCAGAGATCGTGATCCCGATCGTTGTTCGACTTCCGTTTTCATCGCGCTGACGATCGATCACCCTAGGCGTAAACAATGGTGTCGAACTCACGACTTCCTCAACGTGGAAGGGAGCTTCCGTCAAATCTGAAACCACGACGTTGTGTTCGACAGTATGGCTGGATTGCCCAATGACATACAGCGCCCTGGGCTCAATCTGGATTGTCTTCTTCGGCAGCACCAGCTTCAGCGTCAACGTGGTGGCCCGAGGTTTTGGATCATTAAAATGAACTGTCACGGTGTACTCATGAAATCCTGGTGCTTCCGTCGCCGTTTTTACAGGCAGAGTCAACCTGCCTGATTCCCCTGGTGCGACACTGTGGCTGCTGATTCGCGGTTTCAGGCATCCGCAGCTCGGCTGCATGTCCGTGATTTCGACTGGCGAATTGCCCACATTTCGAAACAGGAAAGTGGCATTGATCTCCGGCTGCTGGGGAACCGGGTCGTTGCCAAAATGCATGAGGTACTCGCTGAAGACCAGGCTGGCTCGATCACCGGAGACAGTCAATGGCGGATATTCACCACGAGAAGCAACTGTGGCAATAAGCATCGGAGTCACCGCAAGCAGGACCCCCGAAAGGGTCCACCGGCCGGACGAAGCATCGGCGCGACTTTCAACCTTTTCCTCAGCAGACATGCCCTGTCGCATCGAACTCGTCACTCCATCTCTGGTTCATTACGAAACTGCCGCCGTGATTAAATCTGTCGGAGTCATTTCCGGTCCACGAAGTTGGTGACCCGTCAGCTCACGGTCGCCCAGAGCGGAGTATACCCAAATCGGCCGCTCGGCCGCAGCCCCGGGTTAATTCCCCGCGAACCAACTGCAGCCCAACAGAAAAACTGACACCGCGCCAACAAACAGACAAACCCGAGAGAACACGACCCACAAACCACAGCATGAACATGAACAGATGCCTGATTTTCATACTGCCCAAAAAACAGGCAACGGCAGCATGCTGCATTTAGAGGCAGTAATGCCTGAAACACTCAGGATTGGGGTTGCAAGGATTCTGTCGGGTGTTATCGTTATGACGTCGCAGTCAAAGTGATGTCAGGCGGTTTCTGCCGATGGCATCCTTCAAGCGGCAGCAAGTGCTGGTCTTATTCATGTGGATAGGACTGTTTCGGAGCAAGGATGGCCGATGGCTCAGTTGCAGGGAGAGAATGGCGTGCTGGTACTTTCACGAAAAACGAGTGAGCGAATTCTGATTGGTGACGACATTGCAATTACTGTCGTGCGAATCGGACCGAATTCTGTTCGGATCGGAATTGAAGCGCCAAAGACGATGAATATCGTTCGAGAAGAGCTGTGTGACTTCAGCGGTCGGGGCACGAGCGTCGTGGCCACGGATGCAGTCGTCGCTCCCACAACCTGAGCAAGTTTCTCCGGGGAGGATGTCCTGCCGGGCCCTCCGGGAAATCAGAATTGATTACAGGCCGAACAGAAATGTTCGGCCTTTTTCATGCGCCAGGTGCCGACGGCCCCTCAGTATGTCTGAATTCTGAATTTCGCGTCACGAAAGGCCGCCCCGCCCGGTGGCCGCCGTCTGCCACGCCCGAAAGTGGTCTTTCCGAGTGTTTCAGGTCCAGGTTACAATCCAGCAGATCGCCGCAGATCCTGTGGTCGATCTTCCCTTCCTGCCTGTTCCCGCCTCTCGCCAGCTCTGGCCCCCTGCCCAAATCCACTCCCCTCAACTTCCTTCACTTCCACTCAACAACCTCCCAGATCCCTGTCGCTCAACGCCCCCTACCACTTTCACGAAACAACCGGTCATGGTTTCGGGACAAAAGTCGGTCCACATACCAGTCATGCCCCGCGAGGTGCTGCATCAGCTGCAGCTCTCGCCCGGGCTGTCGGTCCTTGACGGAACGGCTGGCGGTGGTGGACACAGCGCTTTAATTCTAAAACACATCTCACCCGGTGGCCGGCTGGTATCCATCGATCGCGACGCAACGATGCTGGAACTGGCAGCGGAAAGACTGCGGAACGAGTTTCCGACACAGTCGAACTACCAGCTCTATCACGGCAGCTACACCCGGGCGGCGGAGTTTCTGTCCGCGGCTGGTCTGGAACATGCCGATCGAGTGCTGCTTGATCTGGGACTGTCTTCGGATCAGCTTGCCGATCGGGAACGTGGATTCGGATTCGATGCAGGTGGCCCCCTGGACATGCGATTCCATGCCGCCGGGACACCCACAGCAGCAACACTTCTTCGAATCTCATCGGAAGCGGAGCTGGTTCGAATGATGGAAGATTATGGCGACGAACCTTCCGCGAAGAAGATTGCTGCCGAAATCATCCAGCGGCGTTCCCGCGGACAATCCATCGAAACAACAGCGCAGCTCGAAGACTGCGTTCAGGCCGCAACGGGCCAGCGACGTGGTGCGGGAAGAAATCCTGCAACAAGAGTCTTTCAGGCCCTTCGTATCGCAACGAACAACGAACTGCAGCACGTCGAGCAAATGATGACAGAAGTGCTGCCTCGAATATTAAAGACGGGCGGCATCGCCGTCATTCTTACGTTCCACTCACTCGAAGATCGCATCGTCAAGAACGCATGCAAAGGACACCAGGGATGGCAAGTTCTGACAAAAACTCCGCTGGAACCAACCCCGGCCGAAGTACGACTGAATCCACGCAGTCGCTCAACAAAACTTCGAGCAGTCCGGAAGCTGTAGAACACACCGACGAAGAAACCTCAGGCGGTCTCTCCCTGGAAACAAAACTCGGCATGATCACCATTGTGATCCTTGTGCTGACGTTTGGATTTCTGGTCTACCGCAAGGTCGACATGCACCAGCAACGCCTGATGCAGGCAAGCATTTCGCCCCAGAAAGCCAGTGCTTCCGACGCGCCACTGAACCCGTCCGATCAAATCAGTTCATTTATCGATGCGTCGCAGTCCAGTATTGCGTCTGCAACCCATCCGGGCGAAACGCTTGAAATACATTCAGCGACTGAACTCGAAGAACCCCACAGTCCAGGTCACGAAAGAATGCTGAACGACAACCCGTTCAGTGATGGTGAATTATTCGCGCAGGAGCCCACTGCAAGCACATCAGAACCAGCGACAGCAGTAAACGGATCCTCCCGAAATCTCAATCTTGTGGTGCCCGATCGAGAAGAACTTTCAGATCCATTTCGAATGGAAACTGCTCCGACCGCGAACACACCGCCAACGGAGGAATCAACCATCGCCCTGGCAAACACGGCTCCGCAAGCAACAGAACCAAGACTTTCATTTGACTCGCTGAACGAACCTGCGATAGCGGAAGCAAAACCGCTGAACTCAGAAGCTGAACAGCCCACCCCCCTGCAAACAACCCCTGAAGTCGATTTTGACTTCGGAGATAGCAACGTGGTGGAGCCGCCAGCTCTGGCGATGCAACCTGAACACAATGCAACGCCGGATTTGGCGGCGGGCGACCTGGGTTTCGACGCTGGCCGCCCGGCTTTTCCAGCCACTGAGAGCCAACCAGCACCGGAGTTTGTATTTGGAGAATTATCAGAGGAAACAACGCTGGCCTCCAACCATGCACGCCCATCGTCAGTTCCGGAAGTTGAGGGACTTGACCTGAATGGCGCTGGCGCAAACGACGAACCAGGAGTCGGCGGTGAGATTGCACCATCGCTGCAACCACAGGAAACTTCGTTCTCCGGAAATGATCCGGCCCCTATGCTTTCGTTCGATCCACCTCAGCGAGAGGCGGGATTGCAGCCGGAAACAGCCGAGTTGGAAGTGCAACTACCAGATTTCGGTTCATTGTCGCAGCCAGAGCAGCCCGTCGAAGTTGCCATGCTGGATCCACAGCAGGTACCAGCTGATCCGTTTTCAACAGAACCGAGCCGCAAAGAAACAGCTGATCCGTTTTCGTCAGCAGCACCAACGCTGCCACAGGCAAACCCACCAACTCTCTCCTTCGACGATGAACCTGCATTCAATCTTCATTCGAACGGAACGAAGAACAGCGCACAGAGTGATTCGTCCACGGATGCATCCAATGCAGGCGTTGAATTCTTTGGAGAGCAACCGCGAACCAGGGCAAACCCTTCGTCCATCATGTTCCCTCGCGCGGATGGCTCTAGTCCTCAACAACCGGGCAACCAACGACGCAACAATTCTGGCATACGCGATGGTAAATTCAGTCTGGCAGCGTTCAACAATGTCACCGCAGTCGAACCTCCTGTTGACGACGGTGGCAACTATGAAGTGATCACAGTTCAGAATGGCGACAATTACACCAAAATTTCAAAGCGTGTTTATGGAACCATTCGTTACTTTTCCGCGCTTGCGGTCTTTAATCAACATCGAATTCCGGACCCTTCACGCATGCGGCCTGGCATGAAGGTACTCACACCGCCAGCCGACCTGCTTGAACAACGCTACCCCGAGTTATTCGTCGACAGCAAACCTCGAACAGCACTGCCAGCCCGATTTATTGTGAGAGAAGATGGCTCTGCGTGGTATCGGGTTGGTGAAAACGAAACGCTGTCGGAGATTGCTGAACGATATCTGGGCCGATCATCACGATGGATAGAAATCTATCGATTGAATCAGAGTATACTCAGAGATCCAAACCGACTGAAAACAGGGCTGGTCCTGGCCCTGCCAGATGATGCTGTCGAAGTCAGCATCAGTCCGAATTAAATCCCGTACGCATCGCGCTGTCGGTAGCCTCTTGAAAAACGGGACTGACTCGAACAGGAGACCTTAAAACACGATGGTTTCCAGTCGTCCTGCGTGCCGGTCGCGGCTTTTCAGCGGACAGTTAGGCTGCAGTTGTCATCCATTAAAACCGGATGTCATTGAGCCGAAGATTTGCCGTCAGACGGATGGTTCTGTCTGCGGAATCGGGAAGACATCAGCTCGGAGTGCTATTCCACTTCTGGACGTTCGGCACGGAGCATGGACCGTTTCAGACCGGCATCGGAATGATTCAGAGTCTCACCGCACTCATGCATACGACGAATGACTGCTTCTGCAGTAACGCAGAGTGATGGAGAGATGGGCTGTCCCGCCTGCTGGAGGGCCTGGGCGGTCCAGACGTTACAGGTTTGAGGCAAATAATAACTCTTTGCTCCCCGATAGAAGCGACTGTAACCGTAGCGGCCTTCACCAAGGTCCTTTGCCTCACCATCGGCACCACGCCTGCACGTCGCGGCAATAAACTTTGTCAGCGATTCGAATTCGTCCGCCTCCAGTTCCAGGGCGATCACGTCGCTGTGATCGAAAACCAGGTCCGGGCTCAGGTCAAATGCAGCCACATGCATCACGCTGGGTGTTGGCAAGAATGCGGCCTTCATTGCCGTTCCCATCTTCAAGCCATCCATCCGATAGAATCCTTCGTCACCCCAACCAATTTCGACGTACCTGAACTGCCTGAACTCTTCAATTTCAGGCCAGACTTCCGGTGTGATATCTGCCACACGCAAAACGATCCCGGTATGCCAGCCATGACCGACAACAAAGATCGACTTAATTGAATTGCTTTCCCAGGAGACCGGCTGAATGCTGGCAGATTGCGCGCGGATCACCGGTCGGGAATGAATGGCCTCCTGCAGCATCGAACATCCGGACAGTGGAAGAACGCTCGCCGCGAGCAGGATGCATTGACTGATCCTCAGTGCCATCTTGGGACGCCTCATGATCGCCACGATGAATTTTCTGTGCCGTCGACCAGCACACCGATGAACCGAGTGATGTTCTTCCGTGGAGCAGGATTCAGACAAGAGCAGCAGGCGATACTTTCAGGATTCGATCCTGAGTGATCCTGTCACAGCGGCATCCGCTGGCAATAGCTGCCGGATCCGGTGCCAGTTATCTAATTCAGCACTGCTTCTGCTACCAGTTTCCCGATATTCAGGGAAGCAGTGGCGGCGGGCGATGGCGCATTGCAGACATTCAATGTTCGTTGATGTCGCTGAATCATGAAATCGTCAACTAACCGACCGTCCAGTCCTAAGGCCTGCGCACGAACACCTGCCGGAGCAACAACCAAATCATCGGCCGTGATCTCAGGCACCAGTTTCTGAAGTGCTCGAACAAAAGCCGTTTTGGACAACGATCGATGGATTTCACCGAGCCCCGTCTTCCAGCATCGCATCGCCAACTTTCTGAATCCGCTGTAGCACAGCGATTCAGTCAAATCCCGCATGTTGATGGTCTTCCAGTTATAACCCTCCCGCGCCAATGCCAGAACAGCATTGGGCCCACATTCGACACCCCCATGAATCATGCGAGTGAAATGAACGCCAAGGAACGGAAACTGCGGATCGGGAACAGGATAAATCAGTGTCCGGCAAAGATGTTCGGCACCGGACTTTAGTTCGTAGTACTCGCCGCGAAACGGCACAATCCGTTCTCTGAGTTGCTGGCCACTCAGACGCGCGATTCTGTCGCTGTGGAGCCCGCAACAATTCACCAGTTGCGCCGCTTCGAATTCTCCTGCACTGGTAGCGATGGTCACACGTTCGGTGGATTGGCGAATGTCTGTCACTCGTATGTTCAGCATTACACGACCACCGGCTGCTTCGATCAGATCCTGAAGTGTTCGGCATACGCCCGGGTAATCAACAATACCCGCGTCCGGAACATGGATGGCGCTGATCCCTGCACAATGCGGCTCCAGCTGCAACAACTGCTTACGGTCGATCATTTCGCAACGAACGCCATTTTGGGTGCCTCGCTGCAGAATGCTGTTCAATGATTCCAGCTGAGACTCTGACGTCGCTACGATCACCTTTCCGGTTCTTTGCCACGCGACACCGTACTCGTCGCAAAACACCTCGAGAGCCTGCCGACCCGCATGACAATTCTTTGCCCTCAGCGAACCGGGCTTGTAGTAAATTCCGGAATGAATGACGCCGCTGTTGCGGCCCGTTTGATGGAAGGCAACCGTCGCTTCTTTTTCCAGAACGATGACACGTAATCGGGGCTGCCGACGGATCAATTGCCAGGCAGTCGCAAGTCCGACAATGCCGGCACCAGCCACAATTACGTCGGCCGTCTCCATCGATGCTAGCTCAATTCCTGAATGATGCGTTCGACGCTTTCCAGCTGGGACTGCAGACTGGCGAGTGTCTCGCGAATTTCGTTAACGACGTGGGGCGGTGCTTTGCTGACAAAACCTTCGTTCGCAAGTTTCTTCGAGTGGCCTTCGATAAACCCGTTGAGTTTTTCGCGTTCTTTCAGTTTGCGGTCCAGCTCTGCTTCACGGTCGATCAATCCTTCCAGAGGAATGAAACCGTCTGCATCATCCAGAGCGAAACTCGCGGACGCACCCGGTCGAGTGATGTCCACGCCCGCAGCTTCCAGCATGGTTCTTGCCAGATTATCGAACTGATCCGCAACAGCCTGAAGCTGGTCAGCCACTTCCGGCTGACACTTCATAAATAACTTCAGGGGTTCCTTCGGGCTGATCTTATACAACGCTCGCACATTGCGAATTGCCACAATGATTGTCTGGAGGCGTTCGAATCGTTTTTCCAGAGCCTGATCGATCAACGAAGAAGGCAGTTCAGGCCAGGCCGCAATCATCACACTTTCCGTTGCCTCGACCTGATCCGTAAGACCTCGTACTGGCGCGAGGTGATTGAGGCCATGCCAGAGTTCCTCCGTGATGAACGGTGCAAAAGGATGAAGCATTCGCAGCAGCGCGTCGGTTACAACCACCAGCACCCGCTGCGCAGTGGCACGGGTTTCTTCGTTTCGAAGTCGCGGCTTGACCATTTCCAGATACCAGTCGCAGTATTCATTCCACGTAAATTCGCGGACGGTTCGAGTGGCCTGATCAAAGTGATAGCGATTCAGCATCGTTGTCACTTCGTTAGTGGTCGTTGCCAAACGGCTCAGGATCCAGCGATCTTCCATCTGCAGGTCCGCCTCATTAACGGGATCAGGCGTGTATCCCTCCAGATTCATGAAAGCAAAGCGGCAGGCATTCCACAGCTTGTTGCAGAAATTGCGACCATATTCGAAACGTTCGCTGACAATCCTGGCAACCGACGCTCCTTCGTCCGGCGTGAACCAGGGACTTGGGAACTGAAATGGCTTCTTACACTTCGCACATTTGATAGACGGCGTTGCCCCGCCCATCGGTTTCATGTCCTGGTGCTCTTTCGTTTGAGGTGTGATGGCCTGGCAGTGCGGACATTCATACCCGACAGGAAGACGCACATCCTGTGTTTCACCACACAACGACGAGATGGTGAATCGCACCGCGTCTGTGCCGTACTTCTCAATCAACTCCAGTGGATCAACACCATTGCCTTTGGATTTGGACATCGTCTGTCCAAGTCCATCCAGGATCTTTGGATGAATATAAACGTGGCGGAATGGGACGTCTCCCATGTTGTAGAGTCCCGTTAGCACCATCCTTGCAACCCACAGAGTGATGATGTCACGAGATGTCACCAGAACGGAACCGGGGTAAAAGAAGTCCAGGACTTCATTGGATACTTCGTTTGACTCGTTTCCGGTTTCTGCCCCTGCCAGTGGCGGATTGTGCTTCAGATCCGGCCAACCCAGGGTCGCATGCGGCCAGAGCGCAGAACTGAACCACGTATCGAGAACGTCGGGGTCCTGTTCGAATCCGGCGGCTTCCAGTTTGGCTTCTATTTGTGGACACCCATCAGCGACACACACAAGCAGTGTCTTGTCCCCGGGCATGACGCCATCGGCAACGACCGCAGCAAGTTGTGAAAGATCACCGAACTCAGGCAATTCAAACAGGCCGCCATCGGCATGCGCAGCAATCTGCTCCGTCGATGCCGGTTTGCTCCAGATCGGAATCCGATGCCCCCACCAGAGCTGACGACTGATACACCAGTCTCTTTTTTCCCCAAGCCAGTCCATGTAAGTCTTCGTGTAACGCTGGGGGAAGATTCTGACACGACCATCTTCAACCGCATCCATGGCCGACTGTGCCAGCTGGTCCATTTTCACGAACCATTGATCACTGAGAAAAGGTTCAATGGCCGTCTTGCTGCGATCGCTGAACTTCATGGGAATTCTGCGGTCTTCAACTCCTTCGAAATGGCCGAGGTCCTCCATCTTTTTCACAATTGCTTTGCGGGCTTCCAGACGGTCGAGGCCCGCAAATTCGCCACCTTCTTCGTTGATCGTGCCGTCCGCATTCATCACGTTGATCATGGGCAGATCATTGCGAAGACCGCAAGCATAGTCGTTCGGATCGTGAGCCGGCGTGACCTTAACGGCACCGGTACCCAGCTCTTTGTCAGCCAGAAGGGCGTCAGCAATGATCGGAATCAACCGGCCATTGACCGGGATCCGTACGCGCTGACCAATCAGGTCCGTATAGCGTTCGTCTGTCGGATGTACGCAAACCGCACTGTCGCCCAGCATGGTCTCCGGACGGGTTGTTGAGTAGCTGATTTTCTGACCGGTTGGTTTACCGGCATCATCAACAACCGGGTAGTTGAACGTCCAGAAATGACCATCGATGTCTTCGGTATAGACTTCGTCATCTGCAACCGCGGTTTGCAGATGGGTGTCCCAGTTAACCAGGCGCTTTCCACGAAAGATTTTGCCGTCGCAGAACATTTTGAAAAACGTTCGCCGGACCGCCTTGCTGCATACTTCGTCCAGGGTAAATCGAACACGCCGCCAGTCACAGCTCGCACCGATCTGCTTCAATTGATTCAGAATTCTTGCTTCGTACTGGTCTTTCCATTTCCAGATGCGATCCACCAGCGCCTCGCGACCGATGTCGTGGCGAGTCAGCCCTTCTTCCTCCAGCATCCGTCGTTCAACAACGGCCTGAGTCGCGATGCCGGCGTGATCTGTTCCCGGCATCCATAACGCTTCCTGTCCCTGCATCCGTCGCCAGCGAGTCAACAAATCCTGGACCGTGCCATTCAGACAGTGCCCCATGTGCAGGGCTCCCGTGACATTCGGCAACGGAATCATGATGGTGTGCTGTTCGCGATCTGCCTTTGGATCGGCGTTGCAGTACCCG
>JAGQQE010000057.1:0-5505 GCA_020426345.1 Planctomycetaceae bacterium | reverse complement strand
GAGATTCCCAGTGTTGTATCCAGCGGGATTGAACTTCAGATGGTTCGTAGGTTTTTGATAGTTCAGCAGACATTGCAGGATCTTCAGAATGGACGGGTTCAGTACCGAAATAAGGTTGTTTCAACAAAACCGGAAATCGTCGATGTGACGTTCTCCGGCATCGAAAAGACCCCAGGTGACATTGCTGGGAGTGCGTGCTTCCGAAAACTCAGCATGCGCCCCCGCGCGACGCACGCCTGTGTCCGGAAATGAGCGGCTGTCTGAGTACGACATTCGACGAGGAGAATAGTAGATAAGAGGAAATTAGTCACGATGCTGAACAAGCAGAGCGGTTCCGGAATTCATGCCCGATCATTGCCACAGCTTCTGTCTGGCATCCATCCTGAGATGGCGATGCATTGGGCGGAATCCATTGCAAACGCGAAATCCCATTCGAACATCATCACTTCAGCCTCGGGCGACGATCCCGCGGTCTTTGTGGATCTTGTATTCAAATGCGTCGACCAGAGCGATCCAGCTGGCTTCAATGACGTTCTCGCTGACCCCGACAGTGCTCCACATATCTTCTTTGTCTCGACTCTCAATCACGACACGGACCCGCGCTGCCGTGCCTTCACTGCTGTTAATCACGCGAACCTTATAGTCCACCAGACTCATGTCTGCGATGCCGGCGTAGGCCGGAGTCAGGGCTTTTCGCAGTGCAGAGTCCAGAGCGTTGACGGGACCATCGCCTTCGCCGACGACGTGCTGAGTGACATCGTCAATCAGGAGTTTGATCACAGCTTCTGTCATGGGTTCACGCGACTGGTTCTCCACATTGACGCGATAATGTTCCAGGGCAAACGTCGGCACGTAAGTACCAGCCTGCTTCATAACAAGTAAATCAAATGAGGCTTCAGCTGCTTCGAACTGATACCCTTCATTTTCCAGATCCTGAACGGCTTCAAGAATTCTGGACATCAACGCGTTGTCTTCCGCAATCTTGAACTTTGTCGTCTTGGCAACAATATTCGACCGACCTGATAATTCGCTCACCAGAACGCGACGCGCGTTTCCAACGGATTCGGGCGTGATATGTTCGTAACTGCGTGCGATCCGATTGACGGCATGGACATGCATGCCTCCCTTGTGGGCAAACGCACTGGAACCAACGAAAGGCTGACCGGGACGAAAGTTCATATTCGCCAGTTCGTAAACATAACGGGAAAGCTCCGTCAATCGCTGAATCCGCTCTGGCTGGAGCACTTCGTAGCCAAGCTTCAATGACAAGTTTGCGGCCACAGAAACCAGATCAACATTCCCGCAACGCTCACCAATTCCGTTGATCGTTCCCTGCACCTGAATCGCACCGGCGTAAACAGCTGATAAAGAATTTGCGACGGCCAGATCACAATCGTTGTGGCAATGGATGCCCACCCTGCAGTCGACTTCGGCACGCAGAGCAGCAACGGCTTCCGCAATCTGCTCGGGAAGATTGCCACCGTTCGTATCACACATGCAAATCATATCGGCACCGGCTTCAGCAGCCGCTTTCCAGGTCAGCACAGCGTACTCGGGGTTGGCTCGCCACCCGTCGAAACAGTGTTCCGCGTCGTAAATGACTTCGCGACCGTTTTCTTTCGCGAACGCCACAGAATCACGAATCATCGCCAGATTCTCTTCCAGCGAAACACGCAGAACTTCAGTGACATGCATATCCCACGTCTTGCCAACGATCGTAATCACCGGCGCCATGCTGTTCACCAGGGCCTGCATCCCTACGTCCTGAGCCGCCGTCACACCCTTGCGACGCGTCATTCCGAACGCGGTGATTTTCGCATGCTTCCATTCCATTTCAGCGGCACGCTGAAAGAATTCTTCATCCTTCGGATTGGAAAGCGGGTAACCTCCTTCGATGTAATCGAAACCCAATTCATCCAGTTTCAAAGCGATCATGAGTTTGTCCTGCAGAGAGAAGTTCACTCCTTCACCCTGAGAACCATCGCGCAAAGTCGTATCGTAAAGCTGGATTCGAGGCATGATGTCGATCGTCTTTCAATGCCGCAGAGAGAACGCCGGGAAATAAAAAAACCCTCAGGGAATCCTGAGGGTTGTGTGTTTAATCAGCTGATTCCTCAGGCAAAGCAGCTCCGGTTGCAGACAATAATGTCGCAAATCACAGGAATCCGAATGAGGCTTTCGTTCTTCATGATAAAGCTGCTGCCGGGTAATACAGAGGTGGGAACTCTACGGAATAGAATACCGTGGCGTCAATTGAGTAACCGCTGTCCTGACAAATGTCCCGATAGAATCCCCACAGCTCCGGCTGTGGGCACTCAAATCAGCGATTCCAGCAACAACCGCAGTTTCCGAAGCTCCAGAAGGCGTTCCTCGCCCTGCATTGTCCCCGGAAACAAATCGATGGTCATCGTTCGCTGAAAATTACACTGACGCAGTCGACTCACGATCTCATTGTAGTCCACCACTCCCAAACCGCCGGGAACCTGAAGTTCGGTGGGGGATGTATCCCGAAGATGCAAATGCAGAACCTCGGGAAATACCACGTCAAAATCCACACTACCGCCAGTGCGACAGATAAAAAACGATGGATCAAGAGTGATGCCAAGACCTTTCACGCTCTGACAAAGCTCCACAGCCGTATGAGGATCTTCACTCAAGAGCCCGGTCTTTGTCAGGATGCTGAGCCGCACCCCCTCCTGGTGGCAAAGAGAAACGCGTTCCCGCAGTCGATCAATCTCAGTGTTGAACGGCGTCCCGCGTGGCGATGCTTCAATTGTAATCTGGGCAATCTTGAGCAGTTTGGCGTATTCGACGATACCTGCGAAGGTGGGTAAATCGACGTCTGTCTCCAGAAAAATCGCCGATGGGCTTAGCCGACTTGCCTCACGAACCTGCCCTGCGTAGGCCTCCGGGTTTGCTGCAACCTGAGATGGCTTTAGCTGTTCAGATGTTTCGTTCAGCCAGATTTCGACCTTGTCGAATCCCAAATCCTGAATCTGCAGACACGCTGCCGGAAACGCCAAATCCCACAGACTTCGCGTCGAAGCGGCAATATGCACAGTGACACTCCCTTATTCACAAACTGTTAATTTGCAGGTAGTTACGACATCCAAGCACTTGCCGCACCTGCTCCATCCTGCCCCAATGACTGTATTGCGACCGGCCAGTTTACGCAAGACCACACAATCTTCCTGTTTCAACATCGGGATGATTTGTAGGGATTTTGCACGATTGAGGAGCTTTGTTGCCGATAACGAATATGCGATCGATTGTTGAAGTCGTTGAAACAGAGTAGGCGACCGTCGTCGGCAACTTATTTTCACCACGGGACCTCCATTGGGTTTGCGGGGATGAACCGCAGAGGGGAGATGGAATCCATGTTTTCACGTGCAACTGCACTGCTGCTTTCGGGGGCGATTGGACTACTGGCCACTGGCTGCGCCTCAACGACGCCGACCTTTCGTGGTCAAAGCCCGGATGCCTTCTACGGTGGTCATGGGCAATGCGACCAGTGTCAGACGGGAATGTGCCAAACCGGTGCCTGCCCAACAGGAGGAAGTTGCCAAAGCGGCAACTGCAATCTGCCATTCCATCCGGTCCATCGAAACTTTCACACCTATTCGGTGCCTGGACAGTTGATGTACCCACCCGAGAATGCGCAGCCGGCCGTCTATCAGTATCCCTATTACACACTGCGTGGCCCGACAGATTTCTTCATGAAGTAGTCACAGCGATTCTGCACGAAACAGGTGCAGAACGAAACACGCAACTGCGATTTTCTGGTCGACTCGCTTCGACCGGTCAGTCGCAGTTTTTTTGCGCGCTTCACGAAAAATCAAACCAGAATCCCCGGGCACCGTTGCACTCAAAAGCCGTAAATATCCCGCCCGGCCTGAAGATTGCGTCGCAAACCCAGTTCGTCGGACAACACAAGCAGAATGTTCAGGACGACGCTGAAAGGAACAGCAATCAGCAAAACCGCCAGGGTATTGTTGGCAAACCTTCCCGGATCCTGGACCAGCGCCTGGATCAGCTCAATGAATTGGTGTCCGACGACAACGGCGGCGTCTGACACAGCCGGCCCCTGGAACCCGGAAGCATGAATGGCCGCCTGATGAAGCACCGACACCAGCACCACCAACAAAGGTAGTTGCAGCAAGCCCGAAGCAGCAACTGACACGCGAGATCCCTCCCTTCCGGAATGTCCGGTGCGAAGAAGAAATGCGGCAATTATGATCGGAGAGACGATCGCCGCCAGTGGCAAACCGGCCGGCCGAGCGATCCAGCTCAGAAGCAGGATGGACGAAAAGAGGACCACACCCAGCGAATTTCGGAGCCAGCAGGCTGCAGCCACCGCAAGAGGAATCATCAGGCAACCCGAAGGTAATCTGTTGGGCCACGCTAATTCCACACAAAGTGTCATCCAGAGCAGCAAAGCAATCATCAACCCCGCCTTCATGGCTTCGCCTCCTCGCCCGAGCCTGGGGCCGGCAAATTCAGGTCGAGCCGAACGATGCCCACGTCATCCAGCTGCAGACTGGCGACGGCCGGACGCACTCGAATCGACCACTGCCCCCCCTGAAGAAATTCAGCCCTGCTGACTCGACCAAAGTAGAGACGTGGACCGTTCGTTCCGTTGATGTCGGCCGAAACGACATCGTCGCCAACGCTCACAGCTTCCGTGTAGGGGATTCCGTGGATTTCACATTCACCATTAGCATCCACGCCGGAGTCCGATGGGCCCTGACTTCCGGTAAGGATACCTTCCGCGCCGAAAAACTGACCCTGCGACGAAGTTCGCATCAACTGTACTCTGGCGGAGAATTCCGGATCGGTGACTGGCTGCACCAGGCTCACCCAGCGAGCTGTCTGGGCCACGCGTCCAACAACAACAGCCCCTGCCAGGACTCGATCACCTGCACTGACCTGATAATCAGTTCCCTTGTCCAGTAACCAACCGCTCCCGTCTACAATCAATTCGGAACGTGTGACTCCAGCGACTTTACCTGCGTCGACGATCAGATCGCGGAGAGAATCTGCAAGCCCTCGTGAACTGATCACACGCGCAGGCGTCACCAGAAACCGGTGCAGAGAACTGTTAGTACCTCTGGTGTCAAAGCCTGCGGAATTTGTCGTCACAAGATCATCCACCTGCTGCAGCATGGCCTGCTGACGAAGCTGGTTGCGAAGTCGTGCGTTCTCAAGCAGCAATTGCCGGCGCTGCATTTCGCTTTGTTGATACTGCAACTCAATTCCGTCATTCGCAGTTTCATCCGAGATGTTCTTTCGAGCATGCTGGCCCTCTGCTCTCTCGACAGAACCATCGGCAGCGTCCCCGACGTTTCCAAGGCTAACCAGCAATAATCGCCCGGGACTGAGAGAATCATGCAGGCGCGTGCGAAATCCGGACAATAAGCCGCAGGAATCTGCGACCAGCGCGATGGCGGACAGCAGGCTCATCGAAATGGCAGTCAGCCACATCCGCAGGCGATAGGTTTCTGCTCG
>JAGQQE010000578.1 GCA_020426345.1 Planctomycetaceae bacterium | reverse complement strand
TCGCCGCACGGTCGCCATTCCGTCGACTCTGCTGATTACTGCTCTGGGGCAGATCGAACACGTCGAACAGGCCGTCACCATGGACCTGAAAGCGGCGGGCAACAAACTGTATCTGGTCGGCACAACTCATGCGGAAGAATTTGGTGGCAGTCACTTCAACCTGGTCAACGGCCTGACCGGCGGAGCAGTGCCGACTGTGAATCCGGAAGAAGCGCTGGCCACCTTCAAAGCCGTGCATTCGGCCATCAAAGCCGGACTGATTCGCAGCTGTCACGACCTGAGCGAAGGTGGCCTGGCCGTGGCCGTGGCCGAGATGGCCTTCGCCGGCGGCATCGGAGTCACTCTCAACACGGACCTGACTCCGGCCGATCTCTTCGCCGAAAGCAACAGCCGTTTCGTGGTGGAAGTGGAAGCTGACAAGGTGGCCGCGTTCGAGTCCACTGTCCCGACCGCGACTCAAATCGGCAGCACCAATGACAGCAACCGTCTTATTGCCGGTTCATTGATTCAGGCGGACTTGAGTGATCTGAAGGACGCATGGCAGCAGCCGCTGAACTGGTGAGAAAGTTTCGGGATGAACCTGGTTGAAGAATTCGGATCGCTGGCGCCGCTGTTCTGAAATCAGTGCTCTGTGTATCAGGCTGAAGCAGGCGGGCAAGACGATGACCGATCTGCCGGTCCGAACATCAGGCTCAGAAATTCCCGAAACTAAGCCCGGGGCTGACGCTGCGGATGGTGACCCCACCGAATTGCTGGAGTAACTCAGCTTCAGTACGGTCGGCTGGCGTTGATCGAGAAGCTCAGTATCGCATTGGCGAATGCGATTGTGCTGGGAGTTCAGATCCCCGGGGCGTCTTTGGGCGACAGCGTCATGAGCCCGAAACTGGGCTAAACTAAAAGACCCGGAACATTCCGCCAGCGGCCACGGGGTACCATTCCGCATCAGCGGAATGGATGCTTCGCTCCCGCGCAGATGGATCCGAGGGCTTGACGTCCATCGCTTGCTACTTTGGGTTCTTTCGGCGAAGCATAACTGAGCGGAGGATGATTTGATCAGGCAGATCGGGAAAGCCGTGCATTGCGCGGACCGATTCGCAGAAATTGAATGCGTCCTGCGGGTGGAGCAACAGCTCATCCAGTGTTACTTGGCCGCGCGTGTGGGACGAAAAGGCGTCTACCATGAGGTCCATGAAATCATCGGCACTCATGTCGATGTTGTGCTCCGCCGGGTTGATCGATCGCTTACTCATTTGTGCCTCCGTTCTAAGCTAAAAAAGGGCTTATATCCAAACGTCCTTGGCTGAGTCCCTGCGTGTCGCCATGACAACCCGAATACCGAGTTGGTAACTTACGTCTTTGTGCCGCGACGCTTCGTACTGAGACGCGGGAGTTTTGCCTGTTTCCGCATCCTCAGCAATTCAGAAAACAAGCGGGTTCCGGAAAGTTGCTTGCGGGTCCTGCCATTGAATGTCTCTGTGAGTTGTTGCAGCGCCCGAGGCGACTGGCTGAGACGGTCCGCTGGAATCGCGAGATCACGGTACGTTTCCGCGAGCGCAGTGCGATCGTCGTCACTTAATGGTTCCAGGTTTCTGCGGATCTGCGTTAACACTTCATCAAGTCGATTGCGGGGATAAACCTGATAGCTCCCCAGTGCCTCTGGAAGGCGAGTGGATGCCGGCCCGTTCAGCAACACGAAAATTGGTTTGTTCCACGCCGTGGCTGCGCCCAGTTCTACCATCCCCATAGCATCCGGTGTCGTATTGGCTGACACGATGACGATGAACGCATGGCATTCCGCCAGAGCATCCCAGATTACCTGGCTGATCTCCTGCCCGAGTGGGATATTCGCGCCATCAAATGGCTGGAGACCTTCCGCTCTGAGTCGCTCCGCGACATCAGCCGCAAACTCTCTGTCGCCAGAACTATGAGAAACAAAGACGTCGAATGTTGGTGTTGCCGTTGCTTTCATTTTTTCACCCGACGTTTCAATTCGGCCAGATACTTATCGAAGTCGTTGATGTGAAACGCCTTCTTACCCTCAATTATATCCGGAATCGCGTCAAATGACACATGGCAAAGTACAGGAACAATTCGATAGTCCCTTCTTCGCCCCCAAGCAGCGCCGACTTCCAACAGAACCCATGGACGTTCAATTGATTCTGGGGTGAGCAGAACTACCAATTCTCGCGACAGCTGAATTTCGGTTCTGATCGACTGTGGAATGCTGTCGCCGCCATCAATATCGCGGTCGTCCCGGAATGATGTCGCTCCTGTTGCGTCGATCTTCTCACAGAAGGTGGTGGCGATCCACTTGTCAGCGGTGGCATGGCTGACAAAGACCTGATAACCGGGCTTCGCCTTCCTCGAGTCGAATTTTCGTTTCACCATGGCTGAACGTATCGGTTAACGAATTTTCAGTGAGTTTAGGAATGTCTGAAGCGAAGGTCGTTGTTCACATCAGGCAAATGGGATCACGTTAAAAGATGATGAAACTTTCGTGTATGGCCAAGGTGCCGCACGGCACAGCCCAAATCTTAGGGGATTGCCAGCTCGTGTCTACGGAACATCGCCGTATCGACTCGCAGATTGATCACTCCGCTTCTCCTCGTGCGGAGTGACCGGACCACGTTGATCGGCGGCGCCTTCCAGGTATCCTTTCGAGCCGTTTCCTGAAAATCTGGATTATGGAGCGAAACCTCCTCGCACTCACGCCAACCGCATCGGCCGCCCGCTTGAACGCGTATCCTCAACCACAACCAGAGTCACCGCACCCCGCTTGAATTCATCCGTAAACGTCCGACGAACCCGAGTCGACGCTGCTTTCGTAACCTTGCCCATAATCAACTCCGGAAAGACATT
>JAGQQE010000577.1 GCA_020426345.1 Planctomycetaceae bacterium | reverse complement strand
CGCACCGCCTGCTCCCGCGATGATCACTTCCAGGCCCCGCTGCTCGGCGTCCTTTGCATATTCGTTCATCCAGTCGGGCGTGCGATGGGCCGAAACCACGCGGCACTCATGTTCGACCCCGAATTCCTTCAGGATCGTCGACGCTTCTTTCATCGTATCCCAGTCCGATTGACTGCCCATGATGACCCCCACCAGCGGGGAACTGTTTTCTGACATAATCAACTTTCCTGTTGAGGCAATGCACGCCCCGCAAGCGGGTTAATTTCTAAGCAAGATTGTGTTATTTCCATTGGTTGTGGCCCTGATAATACTCAATTTCCTTACCTGATAGGAGTCTGCCATCCCCTTTTTTTGCAGGCTCCTGCCGACAAGTGCACGTTCGTTTGACATTCTGAGTCCGCTGGTCTAGTGTTAGAGACGATTTCTTCATTCCCAGATGTGACAATTTGAAAGGATCTTCTTATGGCACGCCCTGTAACATTATTCACCGGACAATGGGCCGACCTCCCCCTGGAAGAGATGTGCAAAAAAGCACAGGATTTCGGTTATGACGGCCTGGAACTGGCCTGCTGGGGAGATCATTTCGAAGTCGACAAAGCGCTGTCCGACGACACCTACTGCAACCGCAAACGCGAACTCCTCGAAAAATACGACCTGCAGCTCTTCGCGATCTCCAATCACCTCGTCGGCCAGGCAGTCCTCGATAACATCGACCAGCGTCACAAAGCCATTCTCCCCGAATACGTCTGGGGTGACGGCGATCCCGCCGGCGTCAACGAACGGGCCATCGAAGAAATGAAGAACACCGCCCGCGCCGCTCAGAAGCTCGGCGTCAGCGTAGTCAACGGCTTCACCGGTTCCAGCATCTGGCATCTGCTCTATGACTTCCCCCCCACACCTCGGGAAATGTACGACGCCGGTTACCAGCTCCTCGCTGACCGCTGGAATCCGATTCTCGACGTCTTCCAGGAATGCGGCATCAAGTTCGCCCTCGAAGTCCACCCCACCGAAATCGCATTCGATATCTACTCGGCAGAAGCGTCGCTCAAGGCCCTCGACCATCGCGAAGAGTTCGGCTTCAACTTTGACCCCAGCCACCTGATCTGGCAGGGAGTGGATCCGGTCGAATTCATCCGTTACTTCCCGGATCGGATTTACCACGCTCACATGAAAGATGCTTCGGTCACACTCAACGGCCGATCCGGCATTCTTTCCAGTCACCTCCGCTTTGGCGATCCTCGTCGCGGCTGGGACTTCCGCAGCGTGGGCCGGGGTGGCGTTCGATTTGAAGAAATCATCCGAGCCCTGAATGCAATCAACTACCAGGGTCCGCTTTCCATCGAATGGGAAGACAGCGGAATGGACCGCGATCATGGTGCCCGGGAGGCCTGTCAGTTCGTCAAGAACATCGACTTCGCTCCGTCCAATGTCGCATTTGATGCGGCATTCGAGAAGAAGTAATTCCAGCCCGGATGGCACATTGACAGCGAGCAGGCTCTCTGAAAAAGGGAGCCTGCTTTTTTATGGCATGTCTTGAATTGCAGAATGATCTGCTACTGCTCAGGATTGGACAGGCCACTCGTGCAGGCAGCGATTGCAGTGAAACGCCACGATGGTAGCGGTGCCGGGGATCGGCTTGCCAGCGCCATTCAAATGGAAATCATTCAGTTCCATGGGATCAATGGCCACGGAATTGCAGCACGGGCACTGGCGATTTTCATGAACAAGACGGGCGCGGTTTAATGCCGAATCCGAGGCCGCATTTCTTGTTTTCAGATTCCCGAACAGACGAGGGAACGGAATGGTGGCTGGTTCATCCAGCACAGCCAGACTGGGGCGATAGATCGAGACGCAACTCATCCTTGAGCCTTTCGATCAGGTATTGATGAATACTCGTTCATAACATTCTCAGGTTATGAACCGGAAGGAATCATTCCTTCCTCGCCACAATTGATACCCACGCCGCTGGGGAGTCGCAAGTCAGATTGATACGTTTTTCGCTGAATGGAGGAATAGTTAAACTGGGGTCTCGGGTGAAGAATCCAGGACGACCCGATCCAGATGTTTCACATTCACACAGTTATCCAGCGTGCCGGTACCACACAGAACGGTCCCCGGAACCAGCAGGCGGAATGGACCTCCGGCAGACTGAGACAGCGGTTGCCCCTGCTGTTCGTAGACGAGAATGGCCTGAGATTCAATCTGATCCCAGGCAATCACCTTGCAGAACTGATCGGCACTGGCATGTAACTCAACATTGCCGAGTGGACCCTGGTATTCCAGGATCTGGCGGACGAATGGGCCAAACCGAATCCCCATGCCCGATCGTCCGGGAAACAGGCTGGAAATGTCATCGATCTGCAGTTCGTGCGGGAGTTCCCGTAACTGCTCGTACGTGACGGTTCGTTCCATCCCGGGAGTCTGTTGCAGAATCAGTTGCAGTGTCATGAGCAGACGTTTCTGATTCGAGTTGGAAAACTGGTTCTGTAGTTCCCTGTGTGAAATCAACTTCTGGCCGTTCAACTCTGAATGGGCTCAGAGTGTTACATTTCACTGATATCCACGCTCCCCTGCACCTGGAGTGGCTCAGGGCCAATCGTGAGAACCTGCACCATTGTGGCAGGATGACGTTCAATGTAGCCCCGGATGGCATCGAGCGTAATGGAATCCACTTTCTGGCGGATTTCTTCGAGAGGAACCACTTTCTGCAGATGAAACCAGTCCCGGACCATTGCCGCTGCGCGAGCTGTGGTCGATTCTTCCTGCATGATCAGCGAAGATTTTGCCCGCGCCTGGCAGCGCTGCAGTTCCTCTTCGGTTAAATCTTCACCCACGGCAGCCAGTTCGTGCAGTGTGACATCCA
>JAGQQE010000576.1 GCA_020426345.1 Planctomycetaceae bacterium | reverse complement strand
CGCGACTCCGTTGCTGCCGCCTGGCTGCGTCCCCACCTGGAGTCCCTGGCCGACCCTCACGGCACCCGCACCGCCGTTCCCGTCCCGGAAAAGTTCGCCGACATCCTCAACGAAGCCTGGGCCATCGCTCGCTAAAGTCGGTCGTCCACTGAAACCATGCCGACTGCAGACAATCTGCCTACCTGCGACTGTTTTGAACCCGCTGACAAGGTCGGGTGCATAAAACTACCGTGGACACGGCGTGGATTCCGGCATACGCTTGATGCTTGTATTATGATCGAGTCATTCTGGTTGACTGTGATGGAGTTTTGCTGATGGCGTTACCCGAGTTCTTCATCAATCGCCGTCGGATGCTGCAGGTGGTTTCCGGCGGAGTCGCGGCGTGCAGTCTGCCTATGGCGGTTGATCAGACAGTTGATGCAAATGAATCAGGTTCTCGCAAAAGTGCGGGGCAGCGAGCGAAGTCCGTTTTAATCGTGATGCTCAGTGGCGGGCCAAGTCAGCTGGACATGTGGGATCCGAAGCCGAATGCTCCCGCAGAAATTCGGGGCGAGTTCTCTGCGATCGAAACTGCCATTCCCGGTGTCTCCATTGGTGAACACATGCCGCGACTGGCTGTGCAGATGGATCGATGGAGCGTCCTTCGCACGATGGCTCACGTGGAGCACAATCACCTGCTGGCAACTCACGTGGCTTTAACCGGTCGACCCACACCGCTTCCGCGCGGCGGCAGTGATCTGGATCGCGTGGAGTCGCGGAACGACTTTCCGAACTTCGCTGCGGCGCTCGATTTTATTCGGCCGCGAACAGACGGTATTCCAACGGGCGTTTCCCTGCCGAATTACATGATCGAAGGTCCGCTCACCTGGCCCGGACAACATGCCGGATTTCTGGGAGCGAGGCATGATCCGTGGCAGATCAATCATGATCCAAACGCGGCCGATTTTAAGGTGGATTCGCTCACGCTGCCAGGCGACGTGACATCCGGTCGAATTGGTTCGCGGCAGCAGTTGCTCGATCGACTAAATCGAGATCGTTCAGTGCTGGCCGGTGACAATCGATTGAATGCGTTCGCTGAACAGCAGGACGTTGCATTCTCTTTATTAACGTCGGCAAGGATTGCCAATGCGTTTGAAATCCAAAATGAGTCTGATGCGGACCGTGACCGCTACGGTCGCAATAAATTCGGTCAGTCGTTGTTGCTATCCAGACGTTTGGTGGAAGCCGGTGTCCCTATCGTGCAGGCGACGATGGGCATCGTTCAAACATGGGATACTCACGTTGATAACTGGGGTCGATTGAAGAACACACTTCTGCCCCAGCTGGATCAGGGTCTGGCAGCTCTGATGGATGATCTCAGCGGAACCGGGCTGCTGGATCAGACGCTGGTGATCGTGATGGGAGAGTTCGGTCGAACGCCAAGAATCTCCACGCTGCCGGGGCAGAGCATTCCCGGTCGCGACCACTGGGCGCATGCGTATTCGGGACTGTTTGCCGGGGCGGGAGTGCGCGGCGGCCAGGCAATCGGCGAAACGGACGAGCATGCGGCCTATCCGGTGACGCGCGGCTGGAGCCCCGCTGACGTCTGTACGACGATCTTTGAATCGCTGGGTGTTCCGCACAGCGCTGTTGTAATGGACCCGCTGCAGCGGCCCAATTACCTGCTCAATGGCGAGGTGATTAGCCCCCTCTATTCGGCGTAGGGGCCACTTCAAATTGCGAAGATCATCACGGCCCTCGTCTTGTTGAATCCCTCAACCAACAGTTTCCGGAGAATTGCAGACCATGGCTCATGCCACATTAGTCAATCTCCTCCAGATCGAGTTCATACTCAGCTGGTGTGTGCCCTGATTGGATTCAGAAATCCGCGGGAATTTCAGGCCGCAAAAAGAATCGCAGTGATGGCTTCCGGACTGACACCCCGAGTGTATAGACTCAGCTTCCGCTAATCGGGCAGTTGCAGTCCAGCTGCGACAAAATGAATTGTACAACAATTGATCGCACCGGTGTTTGTTTCGATTCCGAAGTCTGCAGATTGGGTCGCAGGGTCCCAGGAGAATTGAATGCGTCTACCAGCTATCAGCGGAATCATCGACCGACGCATTCTTGCAAACTATCGCGTTGATCCTGCCTGTATGTCAGCTGCGTTGCCTGCGCCGTTTCGGCCGAAAATCGTCAATGGATACGCGATCGGTGGGATCTGCCTGATTCGCCTGAAACGCGTTCGACCGAAACTGCTCCCTATTCCGTGGGGAATTGGTTCGGAGAATGCGGCGCATCGAATTGCGGTTGAATGGGAGTCGAGCGGTCAAACAATGCAGGGTGTTTACATTCCTCGACGCGATACCAACTCAATGCTGAATTCCCTGGCCGGTGGAAGAATCTTTCCCGGAGTGCATCACCGTGCAAAATTCACCGTGGTTGAAAAAGACCATGACTATTCTGTGACGATGGCAAGTGACGATGGAGTCGCCAGGGTGCATGTTGCCGGTTCCGTCACGTCGAAGTTCGCGGACTCTTCCGTTTTTGCTTCTCTCAAGTCTGCCGCTGACTTCTTTGAGCTGGGAGCACTTGGATACTCGGACACCAATACCATCGGCAAATTTGATGGCATCGAATTGCAATGCGAGAATTGGCAGGTTGAATCACTGAACATTGACAGAATTCAATCCAGCTACTTCGAGGATCAGTCGCGATTCCCACGTGGCTCGGTTGAATTTGACTGCGCGCTGCTCATGCGGGATATTGTTCACGAGTGGCATGGTCGCCCCGATCTGTGCTGTACAGAGAAGACCGGGGGTTAACTTAACTGTTCGTTGTCGAACCCGGACAGGCACGCTGGACGGCTGTAGAGAGTCGTGTTTTCAGGTCTTTT
>JAGQQE010000575.1 GCA_020426345.1 Planctomycetaceae bacterium | reverse complement strand
TCCGCTGACCAGCGACTTGCTGCACTGCGAGTGTTGTCGCTCGCTTTTATTCGGATGGGTCGACCAGACAAGGATGTCGCGACCGACGTTGCGGCTGCTATTGGCCCGATGTATCCATCTGCTGACACACGACTTAACCGCGAACTTTGCGCGATGCTTGTTTACCTCAACGACAAGGATGTTGCAGAGAAGACTCTGAACCTGATGGAATCAGCCACGACGCAGGAAGAGCAAATTCACTATGCAATGTGCCTTCGTGCTCTGCCGTCTGAGCAGTGGACGTTGCAACAAAGAACGCGATACTTCGATTGGTTTGTCACGTCAGCATCACTTCGTGGCGGAAACTCTTTCTCCGGGTTCCTGAAGAACTTTCGAGAAGACGCCATCAAAACGCTCAGCGAGAAAGAACGCATTGCGTTGAAAGAGGTTCTCGACAAGCGACCTGAGTCCACCGAACCGACCGTGGAAGCATCATCGCGTCCTTTTGTTCGGGCCTGGACAGTGGAGGACTTACTTGCTGATGTGGAAGCCGGTCTGAAAGGCAGGAATTTCGAGAACGGTCGCGCAATGTTCACTGCGACCGCCTGTTACAAATGTCATCGCTTCGATGGACGTGGTGGCATCGTTGGCCCGGATTTGACAGCTGTTGGACGACGTTACAATGCTCGCACTATGCTTGAATCTCTTATTGACCCAGGCAAGGTCATCTCCGACCAATACGAAGCGATGACATTTGTTCTCGAAAGTGGACGGCAGGTTGTTGGTCGCGTCGTCAACCTGAATGGCGACAAACTGATGGTCAGCGAAAATATGCTGGATCCCGGGAACCTGACCGTCATCGGACGCAATGAAATAGAAGAGAGCTTTGTTTCAAAGACTTCGATGATGCCGACGGGGCTTTTGAACAATCTATCCAGGGATGAAATCCTTGATCTTGTTGCCTATCTTCAGTCTGGGGGTAATCCGCAGGCTGAGATGTTTGCCAGTGGAACGAAAACGACTTCACCAAAGAAAGCCATATCCATGTTGACTGAGTCTGGGCATACGGTAGACGAACTGGCTACCGTAAAGGCCCGCGTTGAATCAAACGAAGCCGTACTGCTTGATATTCGGGAACAGGATGAATGGGACGCCGGTCATCTTAAGGCTGCGGAGCTGGTGCCGCTGAGCCAACTTGCAACCGGAACGATTCCCGAAGATTTGAGGAAACTGATTCCTGCAGACAGACCTGTCTACATCCACTGCCGGTCTGGTGGACGCGTTCTGAAGTGTGCCTCGATTTTGAAGAACAGCGGGTACGACATTCGCCCGCTAAAAGCTGGATATTCCGCACTTGTCGAGTTCGGGTTCGAGAAAGCGAACTAGGACGGCAGACGCAGGAAGTCGTGTGCCCGTTTTCAGCCCCGGATCACCTCACCTGTCCGTTGAAAAAACGGGACGGCACACAGGACGACTGGAAACCATCGTGTGTTAATGTCTCCTGCTCTAGCCAGTCCCGGTTTTCAACAGGCTGTTAGCGTGGAATCTTTGCAGGCTGTCGTATCCCGTAACGGACGTGAAGTAATTGGCAAAGTGTGACTGAAGTGTTTAGTCGCCACGCACCACTCGGCGGTTCCTGAGTAAGTTCAACAGAGCGACAGATCAATTGAAGCCTGGTGTCATCGATCGCATTCGAGTCGTGTGGCCGTTTTTGATCTGGCTGCTGTTGTTCTATTTACTCTGGACCACTCTTGTGACTGCCCTGAAGGCATGGTCAGTGGTGGCTGGTCATTGGCCGATCTCCTTAACCATGTTGTTTGGCTCCTATGTTGCCGGGGCTACCCCGATGGGAGGCGGCACGGTTGCCTTTCCCGTCCTTGTCCTTGTCTTCGATCATCCCGGTTCGCTCGGCTGCCATTTCGCACTGGCAATTCAGTCTGTGGGGATGGTCTCAGCGAGTATCTACATTCTCAGTACGCGGAAACCCGTTATCTGGCCAGCGCTGAAGCCAACAATGTTTGGATCACTGGTTGGTACTCCCATAGGAACGTACTTCGTCGCCCCAATAATTCCAGACCTTTGGGTAAAGCTGACGTTCGCCGTGGTCTGGGCAGCGTTTGGAATTATGCACCTGATCAAGTTGCGAGAACTTGTGCGGATGCATCGAACAAACGCCATCCCCCCGACATCTTTCAGGACGGTCTTTTTCCTCGTTGGTGTTGCGGGTGGCCTTCTGGCGTCGATTACCGGAGTCGGAATCGACATGATGGTCTATGCCATACTCGTTCTCTACTTCCGAGAAGATCTTAAGACGGCTATTCCAACGTCGGTGATCGTCATGGCATTCACATCGCTTGTCGGCATCGCGACGAACATTGCATTTCACCAACTATACCCGGATCGATTCTCTATTGACCCACTGTTTTTTGAGAATTGGCTGGCTGCGGCGCCCGTAGTTGCCGTTGGAGCACCGTTGGGTGCGTTTGTCGTCAGCCTGATCCCGCGGACGCCAACGCTTGTTTTTGTTTCGATGTTGTGCCTGATTCAGTTCGGTTCGACCATTATCCACGAAAGAGTCACTGGTACTTTGCTGGCATTAACGTTGACAGCACTTGCAGCCATGAACCTGGTGTTTCATCTGCTGTACGTCTCCGGAACACGTATGATGCAGGAAGAACGATAGCAGCCTGTTCGAAATCCGGACTGGCTCGAGCAGGAGACCTTAACACACGTCGGTTTCCAGTCGACCTGCGTGCCTGTCGCGGTTTTTCAACGGACAGATAGCCGTGCCGATCTACTACGCCGGACTTAAATCCACAGTGACGGAACTGTGGATGCGCAGAATGATGTCGAGTGTTCCAAATTCTTACTGCAGCTTTTCCACCGTCTCGACGAATGACTTCATTTGTATCGCCAATGCATC
>JAGQQE010000574.1 GCA_020426345.1 Planctomycetaceae bacterium | reverse complement strand
TAAACAAGTGTGTAGATCTTATTATTGTCGTTATAATTAAAAAAAAGATAGACCGTATGAGGAGTCGCACCAAACCAACGCCTCGATAGCGGGTGAAGACGAGCGGCGACTTGGGCCATATTCGTCATGAACCCCGAACACCCCAGCTTACTGGAAATCGTGTGTGCCAACGGAGAACGACAGGTTTGCAGGGACTGAAGCACAAAACAGGTCAATGCGATCGCTCCCACGATTGCAGCCTGTGACCTTCCACGGATTTGGCGACTCGCCCATGCAGAACTCTCAGTTTGGATTTCGGCCACGTCTGTCGGATTGCTCCGGACGAAACCTTCCGTCTTTGAAGCGATGCCTTTCCACCACTGATCTGGTACCAACAACAAATACAAGGAAAGCATTCCAATCGCAAACCAGGGAATGGGAAACGCGCAGAGAATCCCTAAATGCATTCCGGCGCCTATGACCAACAACAGGGGACGAAATCGGTCAATCCACATCAACGGCAGAAAGGCACATTCAAACACGAGTGCAAGGTAACCAAGGAAATACATCAGCCATTCCTGATCCAGCAGCCAGCCAACATTAACAATCGACGTATGCGGCAATGCCAAAGCTTGCCACAGACCAAGTCCCTCGGTCCACATTCGAGTTGAAAGCTTGTGAAAAACGGAGTCGAAGTAGACCAGCGCGATCCCAACAAAGATCAAAGCGTCATAGTGAATCCGAGGAACAGAACACGCCCACTCTTTGGAGGATGTCGACATACGGTCTCGCCGGATTCGATCGACCGATAATACTTCCTCGACGGGGACGAAAATCAGCAAGAGATTGATTCCGCAGTAGACGTAATCAATATGGTATTCCCAAAGTAGAAACACTCCGAATGTCATCAAGGTGAATCCATAGTTGAGGATGGTCATGAGCCGCGTCCACAAACCGAACATCAGACACACCGTTACCGGGATCCAGACGAACAACATCAAGTCGACAGGCCAGCTCGCAGGGATTTCATAGGGGACGGGGTCAAAAATCAGGTGGCGAAACCAGATGAGTTCGGAGACTTCGCCGAGCAATGCCAGGGAGTAGACAACTCGAAATAATGCCAAACCGACAGCGGACCGCCGCTGCAGGAAGTGATCCCAAAGCTTGCCTGCTTGTGACATGCCAACTTGATCCATCAATTGTGAATACTTCGACCGGAGTCGGTTTCAGAACATCGATCCAAGGGGTTCGGGACGGATCAGCGGGAGAACTCTTTTCAGCGATTGCAGCCCAGTGGCATTGCGCCAATTCTCGCGACCCTCCTGACGAACAATTCTGAAACCCGGAATATGGTGCATGATGCTAGTGAATCATCATTGATGGTGACAGTCCGTAGTTCGTCGAACGTACGGAGCGATGTCATTGGTTGAACGCTGCTGTCGATTCCGAGTCTGCTTGCAGGAAGGTCACAATTGGGCTTAGACCACCCCTTTCTCAAAGAACAGCGTCGACCTCCCTTCAGTCTTGCTGAATCATTGAAGACGATAAAATTATTGGGCGCTCGTGCAGACAGCCTCGAGTCACCGCCCACCAATCCCCTGATGTCGATACGGGGGCATTACTGCCAGATCGTGCCGGTTGATCAGCGGTCGAGCGGCACAGGTCGAGAACCCGCAAAAGCAGACCGCGATGCCAACGGCCTCGCTCTCGATGCATGCCAGCAGGACGAATGCTCCCGGTACCGATTGGAGACCAGCGATCAGATTTTCTCGCGTGAAATCGGGAAGAGGTTGACCCCCTTCGATCGGTTCCAGGGCATAAGCATCGATCAGTTTGAGGACTGATGAACAGTCTGCGGGGGATTGCCAGTCTGCTTCTCGGATGAGGATTTCAGTCATTGAGCTGTTCTCTTGAGAAAAGATGCTGGTATTGTATTCGTTGAGGAGGTCGGCCCGTATGCTCTGCCGCTTGATCGCGATCGTTGCTGTTCTTGGGTACGGACGATTGCTGATGTCTGGACCAACTGACGTTGGTTCGTCAAATCAGCATTTCGATGTTCTCGTCCTCGCGCCTGAAACTCCTGTCGTGATGCGCATCCATGTCGAGTTTGAACGTGGGCAAACACTGGCGGACAACCGCTCGCAGTACGCGAACGAGTGGTTTGGTCGCTTCGACACAAACTCTGACGATCAGCTCGACGATCAGGAGGCCTTCCGGATTCCGACGTTCGGGCGCTTCGATGATCTTTCCGGAGAACTCGGAGACGAGTGGGCACGACTCGACGTGGCCCCCACTGATGGCGTGATCTCATCGACCGAGTTCCTCATGCACGTCAATGCAGCGATGGGAACAGGTCTTTCGATTTCGCGGCGGCAAACGCGAGCATCTCAGACGGTGGTGCTTTACCCAAGGCTCGATGTCGACGCTGACGGTCAGGTTTCCACGGAGGAATTGACCGAAGGACTTTCATTGCTGGAACCCTTCGATTTTGACGACGACGAATCACTCAGCGCGGCTGAGTTGCAGCCGTTCCCGGCATCCATGCAGGCATCGCAAGCCATGCAGATGAAAGCCGAACAATCACCGTTTGTGGTCCTCGACCGCACACTCAATCTGGAGAGTGTCCTCCGTCGACTTCAGAGTCTTTATGGGGATGAAGTGCCAGTGGACACTTGGCGGGAGCGACTGACCGATCCGCATCCGGACGTGGACGTCACAATTCAGTTTCCCACCCGTCGACCAAAACGGATCACCGTTGATCCGGTATCAACATCCGAACGAGTGACGATCAAGGGGGAATCGGATCGCCGTCGCCTGGCTCTCAAGCTGGGAGACTTGAGCGTCGATGCGACATTGCGCGACGCTCAAGCGAGCATCGAAGTCATCAGCTCGAAGTACCTTCAGTTGCAGTTCCGCTATGCTGACTCCGATGGGGACA
>JAGQQE010000573.1 GCA_020426345.1 Planctomycetaceae bacterium | reverse complement strand
AGTAGAAACGACTTCGCAACAAAGACTGGATCAGCGCTTCGCGTGAATCCGCGGTCACCGACTCAGATCTGCCAGTTGTGGCAGATGAATGCCCGTTACTTCCCCCGTTCACCAAAGTTCGAAGGAGCTAAACCGATGAAGAACCTGATGAAGATTCACGCATTTGCGTTTCGTGGTCGTTTGCGATTGGTCATCGTCATGGTGATGTATTTCGCAATCGCCGGAAGTGTCCACGCGCAGACGGCGTCCGACTACCTGGATATCTACAAAGCCTCGCTGGCAATTGATCACATTCGAGATCTTCGCTTCGGATCCGGTGACCGAAGCATCGCAAAATCACACTCGGGCAGCAGTGTGGTTTCTCGTCTGGGCAGACAAAACAGTGAAGCCCCTCCATGGGATGCCAACACACTTCTGAACGGAGCCTCAAACCGGTACCAGCTGTGGATCTACAAAGATTATGGCTTCAACAAGCTGAACTTCTCGATCTTCTCTGACACCGACACAATGTTTGTAACGTTCTACGGAACGACTGATCAAAACTGGCAGGGCAATATTGCCCTCCCTGTCGTAAATCCGGCCTACGACAACTCGGCAACCCATGCGGGCTGGGCTGCGATGGCCTACGACAATTATGCGGCCATTACGAAGGAAATGTCCGGTCAGGGTGCCGCTGGCAAGCGGATCATTATGACCGGCCACAGTCAGGGCGGAGCCGTTGCCGGGCATCTGATGTACCTTGCACTCAAGAATAAGTACCTGAATCAGGGGAAGGCCCATCGGCTGATCACATTTGGCGCACCTCGTTACGGGACTCCTTCGTTCCGGGAGAATTTCAACCGACATCTGCGATCCAGTGCACCGCAGACCAAAGCGTTCGATGTGGAAATCGAAGAGGATCCAAAGACAACACTCTGGACGGATATCATCAATCTTGGTTTGAGTAACGAGCACTGCTTTACCGGCACCCGTATCCGCAGACCAAAAGCATTCAGCGGAAAAACACTCCGCAACGACGACCCTCACAATCACCTTTACTATGTCTGGGTGGCTCGGAATCTTGCCTACGCGGATAGCGCTCGACCCACGACCGACATTCCAACACTTGCCGTCGCACGGACGAGGCAGCTGGCAGAACCTGGTGACAAATTCTCCGTGAGTGAAGCGGGCGGGACCTCGGGCAAAGTTACGGTGCAACTTCAGGCTCATGACAGAATCAGCTGGTGGAAGGGCCTGAAGATCTATAAGAATGGGACCATGGTCAAAGAGCTCTATACGCAGGATGGTCGAAGGAGCGATCATTTCGCCCTTGATGTACAGCCAGGTGACAGTTGCCAGGTGGAATTCTGCAAAGCCAAAGCGTTTGGTGCTCATACCAACATCAGAAAGCATTCCATTGACCTGTACGCGATGCGGGGTAAAACCGTGACGTTCCAGTGGACCAATGACTGACGCCGTGTTGAATGAGCGTTGACGGCTGCAGCAACGTCAGGTGGCGAATGGTTTCTCTGAAGTTGCTGTCTGCCCATTACTGTCTGCCGCCCGTGGTCCCCGGTTTTTAGATGCCGGGCCATCCGGGCGGGTTTTGTCAGAAGTCCGGTTTTGCCTTCTGCGAAGCCGGACTCAGGTGTTTTTTTCTCGAACGAATGTTAACGTCAGAAGGAAATCACCATGCAATCTGACTCAACGCGGCATTCGGGAAATGAACGAAACATCCATCACCAGCGTCAGCCTGCTGCATCGGATTCGATGTGATGCTTCAGATCCACACGCATGGGACGAATTCGTCAACCGCTACGGTCGTCGCATCTTCGAATGGTGTCTTAACCGCAAGCTCCAGCCAGCTGATGCCGAAGATGTCACGCAGAATGTTCTGCTGAAGCTCGCAAATCGGCTGGGTTCGTTCGAATACGATCCGCAAATGACATTTCGGGGCTGGTTAAGAAGGACGACGGAGAATGCCGTCATTGACTTCTTTCGCGAACGGAAAAGTCGCGGAGAAGATTTGAAGCAATGTATCACCCTCCTGGAGGACGCCGCCGCGCGAGCTGATCTTACCGAACGACTGGAATCGGCATTCGATCTGGAGCTTTTCGAAGAAGCAAAATGTCGCGTGCGGCGCCGGGTCGACAGTCGCCGGTGGCTGGCCTGGGAGATGATTGCTGTGCGTAACGAATCCGGTGAGCATGTTGCAGCAGAACTGAACATGAAGCTGCCAAGTGTTTACTCGAGTCGCTACCAGATCCAGAAGCTGATTGCAGAGGAAGTCAGGCAAATGGAATCAGAAGGGTGCGAAGAAATCCTTCGACGCACCGGTCTGGATTGAGCCACCCCTGAATTTCGAATTGCCGCAGGGCACCCATCATTCGAATCCAAGTCACAGTTCGATGCAGACAACTGCAGCGTGAGCAGGTTGTATAGGCACCATGACAGGAAAACATTGCAGGGGCATCGCTGCGTCCCGACTTCAATTCGCAATGCGCTGGCCATGCCGGGCTGTTGTGACGGGGCGAAACGGGGGATTGTCCTGGGAAATAACAACTCACTCCCCGTTGACGTTCCGTCCATACATTTCGGAGAACGAATAAGCAGTCTGGGTTGTTTGTTGCCCGGTGTTGCCTGCTGCCACCGGCTTTGAATTTTCGATCATTAATTCCGCAAGTCGCGCGGTTTGACTTCTGGTTTGCCGGAAAACGTCGTCCCAGCGAAGGTTGTTGTAATAGTTGTCTTCAATGACTCCACAAAAAGCGATGGTAAATGCGCCGCCAAGCGACTGTGAGCAATACGAAACCTGCCCGGGGCGGCTTGATGTTATGTCCACTGATCCCTGAGTCTGAAAGAAAAGATTCTGCAGCAGTTGCTTGCGTTTTCGTGGTGCGTCGACCGAAGGAGAATTGAAAGCGGTGTTTGACAGATTGGCGCAGCAAGCG
>JAGQQE010000572.1 GCA_020426345.1 Planctomycetaceae bacterium | reverse complement strand
TCGTCAGCCTTTCTCCGCAGGGATGTTGCAGGTAAACCTGGACAGCGAATGGAAGGGCAGTGAACGTGGACTACAACTGCTGGTTCGTCTTGCCGAAATGTTTGATCCTTCGTCTCCGGCAGGTTCGCCGAGGGTTGGATTGTATCTGATCGATGGGCATCCGCTGAAAGATGAGGATGTTGTTGTCTTGAAGGCGGCATTCGGAGACGCTCGGGTTGTTTCCCGCGGCAAAGTTTGTCTTGGGATTACCAACGATCCGAGCAGGAACGATGCAACGGGTTGCAGAGTATCCGAAGTGCGCCGGGGGACGTCTGCCGATCAGGGAGGTATTCAGCCTGGTGACCTGATCGTTGCCGTTGATCAGGTTCGCATCAAAGATTTCGACCATTTGGTTGAGTTGCTGAAGGACTACGATATCGGGGTTGTTGTCAAAATGGAGATCCTGCGTGAGCCTGATCTTTCCGGTCGATTCGATGCGCCACGCGGGCCGCTGTTCCCGGAATTTCGTCAGCTGCAGGAGCCGCCTCTGGAGCCTGAAAAGCCCGATAACAGTGACGACGATGTTAAACCTGATGACCGATTACGGAACAGAAGACGAACTCTGGATGTGAAGCTGCTGGGTTGGCGTTCGGTACAGAGTCTTGAGGACGAGTAATTTTCTCGCCTGTGCGGCGTTTAGAAAAATGGCTGATCATAAGAATTTGTGAGGGAGACGGGACAGCAATGGCGGACTGGATTGAAGAGGGCAAGAAAGCCCCGGCGTTCACGCTGAAAGCGACTGATGGCAGTACGGTGAAGTTGTCAGCTTTGAAAGGCTCAATTGTCGTTCTGTACTTCTACCCTCGCGATAATACGCCCGGGTGTACCCGAGAAGCCTGTGCGTTTCGGGACCGATCATCAGAGATAGCGGCACTGGGGGCAAAAGTTCTGGGTGTCAGTACGGACGATGTCGCAAGCCATAAGAAGTTCACGGAGAAGTTTGATCTGAATTTTCCTCTGCTGGCTGACACGGAGCATGAGGTGGCCGAAAAATACGGCGCGTGGCGCGAAAAAAATATGTATGGCAAAAAGTCGATGGGGATACAGAGATCGACATTCATCATCGATGCAGAAGGTGTCGTCGCAAAAGTCTGGAAACGCGTTTCTGTGGACGGTCACGATGAGAAGGTCATCGAGGCTTTGAAAGAAATGCAATCCGCTTCCTGATCCACGGAGCCACCAAACCGTGGCGAAATCGGGATTTCGGCCTGCCGAACCCGATTTTTGCTGCTTTTTGCGAATCTGCGCCACCGAGCTGAAGGCTCAGATTGACTTGGACCGAAATGGTTGTATCCTACGCGGCTTCGTTGAAACCGGTGTTTTTGAACGGTTCGCCGTGATGGCGGACATCTGATTGTGACGGGATTTCAGGCGTTATGGGACGTACCGAACGAACACGAGAAATTGCTCGCCGCCGCAAACGTAAAGTGCAACTGCTGAAAATGCGCACTCGCTTTGCTGCCGCTACCTCTGAATCAGAGAAGGCAGAGATTCTGGCAAAGGCTCGCCGCATGAGCCCGTTTATCGAGCTGGAAGCGGCTGCAGGCTAACTGTTCTGCAGGTGAGAATTCGCCAATTTCTGAACTAAGCGTGGGCGGAGTTGACCTTTTCAGGTTGCCTCCGCTCTTTGCATGCGCTGATTCTGGCCTGCGTTTTTGGAGACAGATCCTTCGGGCCGCTGGACGCTTTGCTGCGGTTTGGCTACAGATCGAACCTGCGTTGCCCTGAGAGGCGAAGCCCGATTCGACAGAAGCTACTTTCCGACAGGAGCCATCCATGAAGTCTGTCTGCGCCCGTGTGCTTTGTGTTTGCGCCCTTCTTGTTGTTTGTTTTGCAACTGTAGATCTGCCGGTTGCACGTGGCGAACTAAAGGCAGGAGCAGCAACCAGCAACATCACTCCGCCGCTGGGTGGAAGCATTGTCGGCGGTTTTCTTCCAGTGCCATCCCGGCATATCCACGATGAGCTGCACGCGCGATGTCTGGTACTGGATGATGGAAACAAAAAACTGGCACTGGTTGTTTGTGACCTGCTTGGTTTTCATCGCGGTGTCAGTGATGCGGCCCGTCAGTTAATTGAACAGCGTCTGGGGATTCCAGCGTCCAACGTTCTGATCAGCGCGACGCATACGCATTCGGCGATGAGTGCACTCGGGCGGGATCGATTCCAGTTCCAATCGGAACTGGACGACTACCAGCAGTTTGTCGTGGAACGAATTGTGGATGGAGTTCAACGAGCAGGCAATCTGCTGCGACCAGCAGAGCTGGCTTTTGGAAGTGTTGATGTGCCTGAGCATGTTTTCAATCGCCGTTGGTTCATGAAGCCGGGGACCGTTCCCCCCAATCCATTTGGAGGGACCGATCGTGTGAAAATGAATCCACCCGGCGGAAGCCCGAATCTGGAAGAACCTGCAGGTCCCACTGACCCCACCGTTTCTTTTATCTCTGTACGCGAAGTCAATGGACCATTGGTCGGGCTCTATGCCGCCTATTCACTTCATTACGTGGGTGGTGTCGGTCCAGGCCACGTTTCGGCAGACTATTTCGCGATGTTCTGTGAGGAAGTCATTCGTTTGCAGGGCCTGCAGGATCAGGATCCGCCATTCGTCCCGATGATGGCCAATGGGACCAGTGGCAATATCAACAACATCAATTTTCGTGAACCTCGACCTCGCAAGGCTGCGTATGAGCAGATGCGATACGTGGCCCATGACGTGGCCGCCAGGGTCAGCTCGGAATTGAAGAATCTGAACTACGCATCACAGGTCACCCTGGATGCCGCATACGCAGAATTTGAGGTCGGTTGGCGCGTACCATCCGAAGAACAGTTGAGTTGGGCTTCGGGAAAGCTGGCAGAACCTGAGTCTGCTGGCCGAGGGGCCGACCTGCCTCGAAT
>JAGQQE010000571.1 GCA_020426345.1 Planctomycetaceae bacterium | reverse complement strand
GAAACATGGGCAACCAAAGCGACTCGAAAACTGGGCCTCGAAATCACCACCCGCCCCCAGGGACGACCAAAACTCAAATAAACGGTTCCTGACACCTTTTTGCGTTCCCGGACACCCTTTTTGCGTTCCCGCTGATGACTCTTCAATCACCGCCAGCCAGTCACTCAGTTCCGAACGACACCCCGCTCGGTACCCAAACCGCCGAATCCAAAAGACTCGCGAGCCGCCAATCAACCAAAAGCAACTTCAGTGCCGAACACCATTGACAATGTCCCCTCCCGCGACTCACAGCGGATGGCCCTGCTGCAAAACGGCCACGCAATTCCGAAGGTCAGGGCGATTTTTGGGGCGGACTTTTTTCTTTGGAGTCGGGGATCTTTGGCAGGTCTTTGAGGAGTCCCTCCAGAATCGCTTTTTGGCCGCCGATCTGTTTCACATACAGCAGCGTTCTATTCACATCGTTCAATTGCATGGCATTCGCTTTGTTTCGCGTTAGCCAGGCTTTGCTCATGATGACCTCACCTGCTTCGATGGCACCATCTCTGTCATCTGCTCGTCGCGCGATTCCTGCGTAGGCCGCGACAACCCGATCCTGAAAAGGGACATCATCGTCACTCTCTTTCAGCAGCTGCTGAAACTTTGGTTTGAGAGCGTCGTACTTAAAGCCGGTTTCCGTGAAGAAGTTGTCCGTCGCGTAAAAGCGCAACTGATCAGCAACGATCGCAACAAGAATCCTGTCGTGCTTATCCTCCGGAACAGCCGCGCGAACGCGTTCGGCATACCGAGCAACATCTCCCGGTTCTCCGTGCCATCGCGGCATCAGGTGATAACATGCGGTCAGGTGTGCATCGATATTCTCCGGGCAGAACCTCAGAACGTCGTCGACAGTTTCATCAAACGACTCGCGAGACGCACTGGCGCTGGTTTGGAGGCTCAGCATCAGTGAGTAATAGCGATGCGGTGTGCTGGCGCCGGGTTCGAGCAGCCCGAGTTCTGTTAGCGCCTTGTTGATGTAGTATTCAAATTCACGAAATTGCTCTTCAGAGACTGTATTCGCATAGCCACTGCCGCGATGGCTCCATGCCACTCTTCTGTAGTGTTCGGCAAGAGCAATTCGGGGGGCTGGACTCAACGGACTGCTCTCTGCCCATGAAATCAGCTGAGCAACTCGGTCATCGGTTCTGGATTTTACATTTGTCGGGTTAACGGCAGCAAACAGCTCCTCTTCAGAGATCGAGTCGTCGTATGCAAACGCCATCTTCGCAAGCTGATTCAGTCGATCGTACTGCGCAGAGTCGAGCAGTTCTTCGGCAAACTCCTGCAGTTGACGCGGCCGCGCCAGGGAATTGTTTGCCATCTTCCACAATTCAATCTGCTTCAGCCCCCCGAACGCCATCAGCGAACAATCCGGGCTGAGAACAACTTTCGGACGTCCAAAAAGTGCCTGGATTGCGTTAATCGGCGGCCGAGACGTCACGAAAAGGCTCGACCGATCCGAATCGACAATCTGTATCTGCCCGTCGGCAGTCCAGCAGGCAAGAAGCGAATCATCCGGAGCGACTTCAAATCCTGCTATTGGTGCCAAAGAGAAACTCCATCCCACGCCGAACAGTCCTGTTCTGGCGGAATTGATCGAAACGCGAGTAAGTCCGTCCTCGTTTGATACGAGAAAAATATCGGTCCCCATGGCGAACGAATCTGCGTTCACGAAATTCTCGTTCAGGTGCAGGTGAAATGGCTCATCGCTCTCCGTTTTCTGAAAGCTCAGAAAATGAATGGAACCATCTGCCAGCGTGTACAACACGTGATCCGCTCTGGTCGCGTAGCGAATTGCCTTGAGCGGTCGTCCCTCCTTATCGACATCCAGTATTTCCCCCTGACCTCCAAGCAGCGGAAATCGCAGGATACGCCCTTTTCCGTCCGCTCCTACAAGCCACTTTCCATCCTGCGAAATCGCAACATAGGAGACGTCGCCGTCAAATGCTTCGTGCGTAAAGATCGACTTTCCGGTGGCCACTTCGTAGATATCAACTTTGTCGTGACCAATGGCAAGGTGTTGATTATCCGGAGAAAGCGCCATGCAACGCGTTCGCCCGGGCACTTCGAAGGTTCCAAGCTGTTCAGCATTGTCTGCGTTCACTACCACAATATTGACCGGCGGACGCACTCTGTCGCCGGGCTTTGGGTTATCGGGAAATTTGCCAGATGCTCCTGACGGAAATTCCTGCACTGCGACCGCCAGTCCCTTGCCAGATGCAGAAAACTCCATGCGCTGAACGATCCCGTTGGATGGCACCATTCCGTACGACTTCCAGACAACCTCGCTCCTTGGCGCAATCGCCTCGACGCGTTCAATGAGGTGCTCGCTGCTGAGAGGCTCTGACGTTTCGGTCTCCTCAACATTCGTTTGTATGAAGAATGAAGTCATCGCAATGGCGGGCAAAGTCTTTGCCAGCAGGTGTACCATCATTGGACTGAGTAACATCGAAAAATCCCCTTAGCTCTGAACACAAACAATCCATTCTTCACCGCTGGATAAAACAGATTTTGCTGCCCAGGAGTGGAGACCGCCATGCTACCAGTACGCAGAGCGAAGATTCAACACAAACGGCGTACATGGGCGTAGTTTGTGTTGCACCGATCTCTGCTGCACAGTGGCATGGATGTCACCAATCCGGCGAGCGGCAGGACGTCAGCCCCCCGAGGCGATAGCAACATCAGTTCGTGACACGTAGACGGAATCGTTTCGCGTATTCCGCATCTTCTGCGGTTGAACGCGTTTGGCTTTTCGGAGTACTCCGTGTGATCTGCGGTTTCTGTAGATCGTCACACTGCCAGGAGGCACAGCGAGTGTCGCGCGTGTCCTGCCTGAGAAACTGACCGTGAGAGGAACCGATGGATCTGCTAGTGTAGTGTCTTTGAAATGTGGTGAATTA
>JAGQQE010000570.1 GCA_020426345.1 Planctomycetaceae bacterium | reverse complement strand
TCACAATCCGGTCATAGTTGTCGATGATCCTTCGTAAACGGCATTGCGCCTCCTGTCGCAGCCGAATACCTTCCGAAGTCACTGAACAAGTAGTTCGGAAGTCAGTCGACTCTCAGAGGGTACGACGCAGCCCTGATTCACGCAGGCCACGGACAATCGTCCACTCGTGGTGCCAATTTTTCTGAGTTTCTCGATCAGGGACCCCGAAGACTCTGGCTTTGTCATCGATGGATCATAGTACAAGGCGGCAAAAGCACACGGACTCGTGTTTTTGTGTTCGCTCGCCAAGTCACGAGCCATTCGGCGTTGAATCTGATCAGTCAGAAGCGGCAACATATCGACATTGACGTCGTACATCGAAATCAGAAACTCGTTCTGGCCGAATCGCACGACAGCGTCTGACAAACGTACGGACTGTCGAAGGATATCCGCAACACGACGCAGACGAGATTTCTCGCCGTTGTCATCAATGCCGTCATTGCCGCCTTCAGATGCCTCAACAAGAATCAACCCCAGCGGAACATTCTGCTCATGAGACTGACTGATGGTCGCGGTCAGTGCCTGATCCAGGTAGGTGCGATTAAAGGTCCGTGTGGCGGGATCGTGCCAACACTTGACGGGTTCGGATGAGGCCGCTTTTTTCTCCGCTTCGATTCGGGACGCAGCCACTTCATCTTCAAAATCGACACACGCGTTGACAAGTCGCAACTGGCCGGCCACCGCGATTCGAGACAACACTTCCTGTGCATCAGCCAGTATGGCTTCAAGAGAAGGCGTATTTCCGATGTCGACATTAAACGTGGCAGCAACCTCTCCCACGCGAGCATCAACATCGGCCAGAACCCGGAAGACATCATTGGGGCGCAGAGCGAAAACCTGCATCAGCATGCGTTCAATCTGTTCCCTGCTGCAGCTTAAGTTTCGGCTCACTTCCTCAAGGTAGTCAGCGAAATAGGATGCTGTGATCAAACCGGCGGCGAGCGACGTGCTGGAAACAAATCGAAGCGGTACGACCCGATGAGCGACTCGATGATGCACCCGAATGGCATCCACAATATCGTCGTCCAGGTTCCACCGCTGACACAATGCGACGCTGACATCAACATGCGAAAAACCGTAGTACGAAATCTCCCGATCGATCTGCGCACGATCATCTTCCAGTTCCAGTACGTTGTCGACATATTCTTCCTGGCAGGTAGTCAGCAATGCCAGGCGTCCAATATCCTGCAGCAAACCTGCCAGGAACCATGTCCCCGGATCGACTCGCCCGCCCTGCCTTTCCGCAAGGACTTCCGCGGCCGCAGCCTGAATCAGTGACTCACGCCAGATTTGCTGGTACCAGGCCCTCAAAACAGGCGATCGGCTCTTGTGAGCGTCCGCAAGAGTGAAACCAAGAACCAGAGCACGGACCATCGTCGTGCCGAGTCGCGGTACAGCGGTTTCGATCGAAGAGGCACGCGTCTTCATCCCGAGCAGCGCGGAATTGGCCGTCTTCAGAATTCGCCCGGCAATTGCGGGATCCAGACGGATCGACTCCACGAGTTCCGTAAAGTCAGGATCCGGCTGACGAGCAATCTGAACAACCTTCAATGCAACTTCAGGCAAGCTGGGAAGCCGGTCCGAGGACAGAATCTTTTCGACGGATAAAGACACGGGGAACACTCCGGCATTCGGGATGACTGGGGAAACAGGGATCCAGTTTGAGCCTGGCATAAATTCAGATCCGGATAAGCCGCCGGTCTCATATCAAATCCGACTTTTGCACATCGCAACAACGCAGATGGCGAATTCTCCGATTGCTCATAGGGAGATTTGCCCACACCCATCCTGCCGTTAACATGGATGGAATCCCCAATCGACACTTCCCAGGAATACCGATTTCATGATTTGCAGACAACGACTTGCGTGTTGCCGGATACTGACACTCGTGTGCTTGCTGCTTGCGATAATGGCCTCTGCGCCCACCCAGGCCATTGAAGAAAAAAACGATGGATTTTTTCCCGGGAAGAAAACGCAATGGAACGGCTTCGACCGTTTCGACTTTGAGGTGAGCGGGAAACCAGTCATGGTTATCGTCCCGCAATCCCCCGTCCCGGGTCGACCATGGGTATGGCATGGAGAGTTCTTTGGGCACAAGCCCGAACCGGATATCGCACTTCTGAAGAAGGGCTTTCACGTTGTCTACATGCGTGTGCCGGATCTGCTGGGATGCCCTGCCGCTGTGAAGTTCTGGAACAGTTGTTACGAGACACTGACAACAAAATATCAGCTGTCGGCAAAGCCCGCGCTGGTTGGGCTAAGCCGAGGAGGGCTGTATTGTTTTAATTGGGCGATTGCCAACCCCGACCGGGTTTCATGCATCTATGCTGACGCTGCCGTCTGTGACCTGAAGAGTTGGCCCGGCGGAAAAGGTTCGGGAAAAGGCAGCGTTCGTGACTGGCAACTGGCCATGAAGGTTTATGGATTTCAGGATGAAGCCGAAGCGATGGAGTTTCAGGGCAATCCAATCGATAACCTCGCTCCACTGGCCGAATCCAATGTCCCGCTGCTCCACGTTTACGGCGATGCAGACGACGTTGTCCCCTGGAATGAAAACACAGGAATCGTCGCCGAACGATACAGACAGCTGGGGGGCCGGATTACTCTCATTTGCAAACCTGGCGTAAACCATCATCCGCACGGGTTGAGCGATCCAACACCAATCATTGACTTCATCTACAAGCATGCCACAGCAACGGCAGAACCGCGCCAGTAGCATCAATGACCCCAATACGGCGAAACGCACGACCAGCGACATGGATTCAGGAAATCCGACCGGCGGCAGCCCGGGGATTTCCAAAGACTTGAATCGTTCGGGTATCCGGCAGCGTTGCGCGCCCTCTCTCTGGTATGCCCTGACGCGGCCACGGTTGGAATAAGTGCAGCGACAGCCTGAGATCGGATTTCTTCA
>JAGQQE010000569.1 GCA_020426345.1 Planctomycetaceae bacterium | reverse complement strand
ACAGCCTGCCGGCACCGTACGCGAAGCCACTTGAAAGGAACATGTGGTAAGCGGCTGTTTCGCCTTGCGGGTATCCGTTAACATCGGTGGGTGTTCGCTCGCAATCGCGTCGCCAGATTCTCCTCCGATGCTCACTTTTCACCCGACGATTGAATGTGATGGCTTCCAATCAGATCATGCTGCGATGTAGTGCCGTTCTTCGCTGCACAGCCCTGTGGCATTTTGGCGTTCTGTGGATAGCTCTGTTCCTGATGCCGGAGTCAATTGCGGCTGCCGAGCAGGTCCGTCCTCACGTGCTGTTCATTGCACTGGACGATCTTAACGACTGGATCGGCGTCCTCGGGGGCCATCCGCAAACGATCACTCCCAATCTGGATCGCCTGGCAGCGTCGAGCGTGGTCTTTACCAATGCCCACTGCGCCGCTCCTGCCTGTAATCCTTCGCGAACCGCGATTTTCACGGGAATCTCGCCTCATCACAGCGGCATCTACAGCAACGCCCAAAAGATGCGTGAGGTGCTACCGGACGTCGAGTTGCTGCCGAAGACACTGTCGCGACACGGATACTATTCGACAGGTTCCGGAAAGATGCTGCATTACTTTATCGATGCCCCCTCCTGGGACAGCTATTATCCCGCCGCGGAAACGGAGAACCCTTTTCCGAGGACGTTTCTTCCAAAGGATCGTCCCGTCAATCTTCCCGTCGGTGGACCGTGGCAGTATGTCGATACGGACTGGGGTGCTCTCGACGTGACCGATGAGCAGGGCGGTGGTGACTATCTGGTCACAGACTACATCATCGAACAACTGGCAGAATCTCATGAAGACAAGCCTGTTTTCCTGGCCTGCGGGATTTATCGTCCCCATGAACCATGGTTTGTACCGCAGAAATACTTTGAGCCTTTTCCGCTTGATTCCATTCAACTACCGCCCGGGTACCGCGAAGAGGATTTGAATGATGTTCCCGAGACTGGTCAACGGCTGGCTCGCAATCGCTACTTTCCCCACATTCTGCGAGAGGGGAAATGGAAGGAAGGCATTCAGGCTTACCTGGCGTCAATCCACTATGCCGATGCCATGGTAGGAAGGGTGCTGGACGCCCTCGACAACAGTGAGCATGCAGATAACACGATCGTTGTGTTGTGGTCTGACCACGGTTGGCATTTAGGTGAAAAAGAACATTGGCAAAAGTACACGGGTTGGCGAGCATCGACTCGAGTGCCTCTGATGATTCGCGTTCCTGAGGGTGTCCCGGGAATTCCTGCCGGGACGCAGCCGGGCAAATGTGGACGCCCCGTCAATCTGCTCAGCCTGGCTCCCACGCTGCTGGAGCTATGCGGTCTGCCCTCTGAAGCTCAACATGACGGCCCCAGTCTGGTTCCACTTCTGAAAGAACCGCAGGCCGATTGGCCTCATGTGTCCGTGACGTATCTTCACGTGCCCGAAAGCTACGGCCTGAGTGCAGAGCGCTGGAGGTTGGTTCACTATCAGGATGGAACCGAGGAACTGTACGACATTCAGACCGACCCCTATGAATGGACAAACCTCATCGAGGATGGCCAGTATGCGGAACAGCGAGAGCAGCTGCGAGCCCTGGCACCGAAACAATTTGCTCCAGGTCCGCGTCCCAGCGTTGCTTCATTACCCTCCCTGAAGTGGAATCCTCTGCTACAGGAAAATGTACCGGCGTCGGCACCGGACGGAAACACTCTCGACGTCGTGTTTATCAATCAAACCGAGGCCGTGGTCAAACTTTGGTCGGTCAATCAGCAGGGCATACCTCTTCTGACGTCTGAGATTCAACCGAGCCAGGAGTACCGGCAACCCACACGTCCGGGCGAAGTCTGGCTGATCACTGACCGCGACGATCGCGGTGTCGGTTACTTTCGCGTCGGTGACCGTTCGGCCAGGGCGGTCGTTCCTGCGAGCAAATAGTCCGTTCACTTCGTAAAAGCTCCGTTGGCACCGTGAGGCAGCGTTTAGGTCGCCTGAAGCAATCGCGAATCCTCCTAAGCAGCGTTTCTCATTTCTGTCGACGCCAGTCTACCACGACTGTTGGGGCGCGATTGTGGAGTCTGAGTGTCGTCAACAATCTCCGATCGCTGAAGTGCGATTCAACGCCTTGTGAAGTCGAAATGTGTGACGATTCTGCAGATGGGATGGGCTTCGTGACCGTTTTTCATCCGTCCGAACCTGCAACGGGCACTATCGGCGGACGGAGCAATCCGCATGATTGATGGAGGTACAATGATCCTCGCCACAAGACGTGGAGCCAAATTCTGTAATGCGTTTTCGGCAAACAGGTTGCGGTGGTTCCCGGAATTCGTCAAAATTGGGAGGATGAGTCAGCCTTCGGATTGACAAAGAATTCCCGCCATTGAGCGTTACGAAGCTCGTCCCACCACCAGAACATCCTGGCATCGCCGCTCACCATTGTCGTTGCGGGCATGCTCCCACTCGGAAAGAATGAATCATGCAGAATCGCAGAAGTCTGCTTCAGGGAATGGCGGCGGGTGCCGGCGCGGCACTGGGGTTGTCATTGTTGCCGCAACAACTGATGGCCTCGCCGCTGTCAGCTGCGTTGCCTTTCACCAAAGCGACGTCGCCCAAACGGATTATCTTTTTTCTGCAGAATCAGGGCTTTGATCCGGCAACCTGTATTCCGGAAGGCATGAAACGCAGCGGATCGCTTGCCGGTGTGAAACTACCGGAACCCATCAGTCCGCTGGAGCCCTTCAAGGAAAGGATGCACATCATCAACGGGCTGCATGGTCTGCATACCAGCCCATCTCACAGCGCGTTCTTTGGAGCTCTGGGCGGATATCGGGGTAGTGATGGCGTGCCGCCAAGTGGCCCGACAATCGATTACGAGCTCAGCAAGGTGCTGCCGCAGACTCTGCTGCCCCATCTTTGCATCGGCATGGATTCCATTGAAAACATGACGACCAAGCCGACTCTGG
>JAGQQE010000056.1 GCA_020426345.1 Planctomycetaceae bacterium | reverse complement strand
TGTATTTGAAGGCGATGTGGCTCGAGTAACCGACCGTGATGGCAATCGGACCCCTGAGAAGATTGAGGCCTTTGGTCTTCAGTCCCGATTCTGATTGACAGCGTTCAACAGCCATCATGAAAGCAAATGCGCAGACACGGGGCAATCGTCAGAACTCAGGTCTAAGATTCAGATTCGCCGGAAAAGCAGTGGGCCGCCGGCGGTGTGGCCTGACGGGATTAGTGCTGTGCCTGCCAATTTCTCAGTGCTTCCGTCAGTTCTGCAATTCTTTGTTTCATCACGGTTAGGAGTTGGGAAATCTGAGCAGGACTGACATCTGAACAGGCTCTTTCAACAGCGAATGCTGCAGCGACTGCAGGTGCCGCTTCAAAATTTGAGCAGAGGCCTTTCAGGCTGTGGGCGATCCGCTTCGCTTCCGCCCAGTTAGCCACTGCCACTTCCTCACTCAGACGACTCTGAAGCTCGCCGGAATCCTCAAGAAAGAAGTCCACCATCTTCGCCAGTAAATTCACATCGTCGCCCATTCGACTCATGGCAACATCCACGTGCCAGACCCGACCGGTAGTCTCTGATGCACCCTCGGAGTTTCTTCGTAGTTCAGCCGGTGGTGTTGAATGGGAACTGCTCCTCAACGTCCATTGACCGCGGGAGCGATTCGGGGCGCCATTTTCAGGATCAACCTCAACGAGCGAATCAGTGAGTCGTTCAAGAGTATTCAGCAGCAAAGCGGCATCAATTGGTTTTGCAACGTAGGCATCCATACCAGCGGCGAGACAAGTCTCCCGATCGCCACGCATCGCGTGGGCAGTCATCGCCACGATGGGTATATGGCGGTTGCCACCTTCGCTACTCCGTATCGCTCGTACAGCCTGCAATCCGTCCATGATTGGCATCTGAACATCCATCAGAATCGCGTCAAAAGCTTCGCGTGTGTAAAAATCAATCGCTTCCCGCCCGTTGTGAGCGATGCGATACGAATGCCCCCGTTTCGCGAGGATAGCTTTGACAACTTTCTGGTTCGCCGGAATGTCTTCGGCAACAAGAATCCGAAGAGGCCGCCTTGTCCTGACGATGCGGTCTTCGTTCGATTTGATCAATACAGCCTCCCCGAACGCTTCAGAGATCGCTCCGAGCAAACTGGACTGCGAAACGGGTTTATCCAGAAATGCACCGACGTCCAGATGTTCTATTCGCGACTTAAACAGTCGCTGATCCGCTGGCGACATCATCAGGATTGCTGTGCCATTGGATTCGGCGGAATTCTGAACGTGCTCCAGAAGGGCAACCCCGTCCATGCCCGGCATGACAGCATCGACAATCAACAGGGAAAAACCATCTCTGTCTGACGAGGCTGTCTGCAGAGCTCTTAATGCGGCATCACCACTCTCCGCGACTTCAGCCCGCATCGACCAGGATTCCACCATGTCCTTCAGATTGGCACGGATCGTTTCGTTATCGTCAACAATCAGTACGGCCGTCCCGGAAAGGTCGTCAATGATGGTGTCTGTAGTCGCGTCGCGATCAGTATCGCATTCACCTGTCAGAAAAGTCACCGTCAGAAAGAAACTGCTCCCACTACCGGGCCTGCTTTCAACACGGATTTGCCCACCCATCAGGGTTGCCAGTTCTCGGCAGATTGACAATCCGAGCCCTGTACCAGCGTATGAACGCGTTGTTGAGGCGTCCGCCTGAGTAAACGGAGCGAAAATTCGTTCGTGGTCCTCCGGGCTGATGCCTATCCCGGTGTCTCGCACGCAGAACGTAAGTGTGACGGTTTCACAATTCGCCTGGTTGGCAGAATCCTGTGAACCTCCGACAAGAACGTCTTCAACCCCAATCGTTACAACAACCTCGCCAGACTCCGTGAACTTGATCGCGTTATTTGTCAGATTGCTCAGTATCTGTTGCAGCCGGATTTCATCTCCGACTACACATTGCGGCACGGAAGAACTGACATCCGCAACTAGCTCTAATCCTTTCTCATGAGCTCGAAAAGACAACGCTCGAAGAGTCTGGTCAAGCATTCCCCGGATATCGAACGGCGCATTCTCCAGCTCAAATCGCCCAGCTTCCAGGCGAGAGAAATCCAGGATTTCGTTAATCAGGAACAACATCGTGTCTGCTGAATCCCGGACCGTCTCCAGATAGTCGCGAACATCCTCTGGTAACTCTTCCTTCAGCGATAAATCTGTCATGCCCAGAATTGCGTTCATAGGCGTGCGCAGCTCATGGCTGATGTTTGCCAGAAATTCGCTCTTCGCCAGATTCGCTGCCTCCGCGACTTCCATAGCCTCCTGCAATCGGTGTTGGGCTTCCTTACGGCGAGTGATGTCTCGCTCGATGGATGCCGTTCCGATGACGCGGCCCTCTTCGTTCATCAAAGGAGACAACGTCAGCGAAACATTAATCACTTCGCCGGACTTACGCTGGCGCTGAGTTTCGAATTGCTCGAGTCGCTGACCCGTTCGGATGGACTCCTGAATCTCCCGCTCTTCCTGTCGAAGTGAGCCCGGCAGAATGATTTCGATGGACTGACCAACCGCTTCGTCAGCGGAGAAACCGTACAGGCGTTCTGCACCTTTATTCCAGCTCGTGATGATTCCCCCGGGGTCTTTGCTCAGGATTGCGTCATAAGTCGATTCGACGATTGCAGCCAGCCGTCGCCGCTCCTCTTCCCACGCTCTCCGTTCAATAGTGTGTCCCAGGGCACGACTGAGCTTTCGGACCAAATTCCGAAGCCCGACATCCGGGGGCTCATTTTCCGTCAAAAAGAACTGCAGAACGGCGATCACCTCGCGGCGATGCCGGACCGCGACACAATACTGACTTCGAATATCAATGTGGTGACCTGAGTCCTGCGAATACGGATCTGAAGGCTGAATTCGCTGCCATTCAGACTGCCCCGTTTCCCAGACCTGGCCCGCCAGGTCTGCATTTCGCCGGAAAGCCTGACCTGCGAATACCTCGCAGAAGGGCTCATTCATTTTGTCAACACACGTCCACACTGTCGACAGCAGCGTTTGCTCGTCATCCGATGGCAATAACGCCCGGCCGATCGGCCAGTGCGTTATCTCGCAGATGGAATGCAGAGTCTCCAGCAATGCACTTTCGAAGGATTCATCCTCGTTGGCGTGCAATGCATCCGGATTGAGAAGACGCGACTCCATTCGCTGCCGTGCCAGCAACGCTTCCAGATAATCGGATTGCGAACTGTCACGGAAAAAACCGATCACGCGAACGTGACCTTCTTCCTGAACCGTGTGGTACCAGAACCTGACAGCAATCCTGCGTTGTTCCCGGTTCCGGACCGTTATGCGCCGCTGCCCCTGAAAAGGGATCGATGCGGCCACAAGCTGCTTCATCGCTTCGCGGTACTGGTCAGCAATCTCCGGCGCGATGATCAGTTCGCTGGCGTTCCGGCCGATGGCTTCGGTTGCGTCCCAGCCGAACAGCTTTTCCGCAGCTCGATTCCAGCGGAGTATGGTGCCGTGGCTGTCACTGACGACAATCGCGTCAGGATTCTCGTCAATAATTGCCTCTGGTACGGCCATCGTAATTGGAATCGGCTTGTCTTCCGATGTGATTGATTCTGGTGCAGGAAATGAATTAACCGTCAGGACCAGTTTGGCAGCAGATCTATCTCAAGTACCAGAACTCTAAACCGCGAACGGATCAGATCAAGTCACCGGCCGGAGTACGATTTGCCGAACACCGCGTGATCAGAACGAAAGAGACAGTGCAGCCCTGTTCTTTGCGGGAAAGAACGAGCTGCACTGTCTGAATTGACCTGAAGAATCATCCGTTGAGGCAGGCTATTCCTCTGCAGTCGGACTGGTCTCATTCTTATCTTTCTCCGTTGCGCGGTCGATCAGGTCTCGGCCTTCCTGAACCGCACCGTCTACCAGATCTTCACCCTTCTTTACTGCCTCTGCAGTGTCAGCCTTCACTTCGTCTTTATCGAGTGTCACGGTCGTCGAGCCATCAGTGTTTGTGACCGTGACCCAACCGCCGACAACCATCAGCAATACAGCGACCCCGATGATCAGAATGGCTTTCATGACGATTCCCCCTTTTCAATAGATGACGACATAACAACATCGCCCAGTCATTATTTGAATTCCTGTTGTGGCTGATCACCGAACATTAAAGCGGAGCTCGACGACCAGTCAGTGCGCTGAGAATGGCCAGCACAAGGAAGACAAAGAAGCAGATTTTTGCGGCCGTATAAGCCATCCCACCCACCAGGCCGAAGCCAAACAGACCAGCCAACAATGCAATGACGATAAAGGTTAATGCCCAACTCAACATGATACTTTCCTTCGCGAAAGATCGTTGCTTCGACAACGACCGACAAGGTTCTTAACCGTCAGCAGCACATGCAGCTGACTCAAACTCTCTCACTTCAATCCTTCAAATCCACATCAGCACTTGCGTTTCCCTCGGTCACATTGACATCGACTTCATTCGTCCCGGACGTGTCTTTGCCATTGATGTCCAACTGGAAACCAGGAGCCGATACGCTGATATCCGCCCCGGAAGCTTCTTCACCGCTGGTCACGGATGACTCCTGCTGTGGAGCCGGCGACTGGCTGCACCCCGTGAGGAGTGCAGTTGAAAACCCGATTGCAACCAGCGTCTGAAGAGCTGTTCTGAGAGGGTGAAACATTTGTGATCTCCGTTGAAGTTCATTTCTGACTTGTATGGAGACGTGAAGCACGTGTCGTGCCGAAGGCGAAGAGTAAACTTATCAATGACAGCGTAAGGCCTATCCCTGAAGGCACTTGCGTCATTAAAAGGAATCGCAAAAGAGGCCGAACCATTGGAAATCTCTGGGTTCGAGAACGATGCAGCGGATCCACAGCGGCCAACCTGAACGTTGTCCGCTCGCGCTCATCCGGTTTCCGCTCTCATCCCGTCGGCGCGCATCCCGAGTTCAGGATCGAACGTTTGAACGCTAGCGCATTTGCACAGCAAAACCGTTGAGCTTGCGAGTCAACCAATGAAGAGCTCTACTCTTTCTGATCTGGCCATTGCTGCGCTGAACAAACGCCATGAGAAGCGAGACCGCTAATCTTCGAGCCCCACATGTTTGTCCAGCGTAATACCGAACTGCTTGACTCGGTTCCGGATCTTACCCCGAGTGATCCCCAGAATCTCAGCGGCGCGCGTTTGATTCCCTTCGGTAAATTCCAGCACGCGTGTCATCAGAAACAATTCCATCTGTTCGAGCGCTTCAGCATAAAGGTCTGTTGATTCCGCCGCCAAACGCCGTTCGACAAAGGGAGCAAGGTCTGAAGGGACACCCGACGATGCGCTCTCTTCATCGCTGGAACTCTCCGCCGACAATGTTTTTCCAATCACATCGACTGGCAAACAGGACGGCACCACAACCGGGCCTGTGGAATTCAGCAGCGCCTGCCGCATCGCGCTTTGCAATTCACGCACGTTGCCAGGCCATCGATAGTTCTTCAGGAGCTCAAGTGCTTCCGGAGAGACCCCCTCAATATCTTCCCGATGCATCTGTTTCGCCCAGAATCGCAGATAATGTTCGATAAGATGCGTAATGTCTTCGCCGCGTTCACGAAGTGGCGGCAGATGTATGGTGAGTCCGTTCAATCGGTAAAAGAGATCCTCGCGGAATTCACCCTCCTTCACCATATGATCCAGATCAAGATTGGTCGCTGCGATAATACGGACGTCCGTCCTGATGGTGGTGTTTCCGCCAACGCGTTCGAATTCCTGCTGTTGCAGCAGGCGAAGCATCTTGCTTTGAACCAGCAACGACATGTCCCCGATTTCATCCAGAAAGATGGTCCCGCCGGTACATGCCTCAAACTTGCCAATTCGCTGCTTGTCCGCGCCCGTAAAGGCGCCTTTTTCATGCCCGAAGAGTTCACTTTCCAGCAATGCATCCGGTAACGCGGCACAGTTAACAGCCATAAATGGCGCATTCGCTCGGTCGCTGTTCTGGTAGATTGCTCGGGCGACCAGCTCTTTTCCGGTTCCACTTTCGCCGCGAATCAAGACCGGCACATTCTGGGCGGCGACTCGACCAATCGACTTAAATACATCCAGCATCGGGCCACTGCGACCCACGAATGCTTCCATGTTGGGATCAACCTGATCCTTCATTGAAAGAGCAACGGGGGTACTCATCATCCGTCGCGTTTCAATAGCCTGCTCAATCAGATCGGTTAACGCAGGAAGATTGAGAGGCTTTGTGACGTAGTCGAAGCCACCCAACTGCATCGCTTTGATCGCAGTCGTGCTGTCAGATCCTGCAGTAATGAAGATGATGGGAAGCCGTCGATCGTGTTCCTGAATCTGCTTGAAAACGTCCAACCCGGAGACACCCGGCAGCATCACATCGAGTAACACGACTTCCGGTTGCTCCGACGCCAGCAATTGAAGCCCTTCATCGGCCGTCATCGCAGTAACGGTGGTCAGGTCAGCGCGAGCCAGCGAGTGTCGGACCATCTCGCAGACCGATCGATCATCATCTATTACAAGTACATTTGTCATTTGATTGTCCGGGTTATCTTGCCGCTGCTCTTTTGGCCATAGCACTTCCGGGCCTCTCGAAGAAACTGTCCCCACCGTGGAAGAGGGGGCGATTTCACCGGAGGGAATCGCAGCACCGGCCAAATGCGACATGCGACGGGTGCAAAGTCTAGCCGCCAAACGGCGACCATCAATCCTTCGCTTTCCGGCGTCCGAAGGACAAGCCTGCGATTTCTATGGCGAGTGATCCTGGTCGCTGAACGACCGCGCTGTTCTTTCAGCAATCAGACCATTCCGAAACCGGGGTCAAAACATCGCATTCCCATCAGAAAATCGTTCGGTCTCTGATACTCCCAAGTTCCCGATATGCAGCAAGTACTGTCCGGCACGGACTTTGCACCCTGCAGGTAGTGAAGCATGGACAGGAAACGAAGTTGCTCCTGTTCGTTCGCGCATTCTCCTGTTCACAAATCACAGGGCCATTCGGAGGTCAATTATGTCTTCCACAATGACACCGAAGCCAGAGTCACATACGACCGCCGAACAATGGTGCGAATCCGGCCGCCTGGTCGTTCATACCAAAGGAGCCGATGCCGGTCTGATCCGCCTGGATCTGGAAGTGAGGGGCTTCAAGTCTGCGGAAGAAGCATGTCGCGCCGTGAAGCTGATCTTTGTAGGCGAGTCTCAGCCGCTGTCTGCACGCCATGCCGTTGGAAATAACGGAAGATTCGTGCTTGGATATTATTCTGGTGAAATTGCGAACGGCGGGTACCTGCCCGGTGAAGCCGTTGCCTGCTGGGAAATCGATGGACAACAACATCGAATGAAGGTCCTGTTCACCGAAACCGCAACCAAAGCTCTGACGCGGGGTGGTGTTGAGGCGGCAAACATTCCCGGCGGAATGCCATCTCAGACGTATCCAAAGGCCGTTTCGCTGCTTGTACTTCTGGCCAGTGGCTGCTTTCTGGCATTCGCGATTCTGCTGCTGATACTTTAGTGCCGGGTCCATCAGTAATTCCGAATCCGGCCTTTACCGCATCTTCTGCAGGTCGGCATCCTGCAAACGATCAGGAGAAGAATCGATATCTTCGTCGAGGTTCGATTTGGGCCCGAGTTGACTGAACGAAGCTTGAGTGACCAACTGCTGGAGTCGGGCCCGCCTCCCTCTCAGGAACCATCGAGTCAAAAGACTGACGCCCAGTACAGCAGCAATGATCACCGGCAACCAAGCCGTATGATTGAAGGCGACATTCCCTGTCCCCAGCAACATCAACGCATTCAGCCAGTGAAATAGCCAGACGATCACCAGATACCTGGCATGTGGCAGGTTGGACAGTGCCAGCGAATAGATCTTGGTGGCATACGGCAAACCGGGCACTGTCACAAACACGGCGGTAAACCAACACTGGTGTCGATCAGAGATTTCCGGCACCTTCATGCGCCATTTCTCCAGTTTCCCGAGAATTCCCGGGCGGATTGCACTGTGGCAAATCTGCCAGGCCGCTTCGGTATGGATTCCCATCACAACAGCGATGATGGTTGATGCCACCGGAAAACGGAAACGAGCACCAGTCAACAGCAGCAGGACGCTGATGGGGAAGCCAACCAACGGAAGTAAGATCAGGGTTGCAACAAAGACCGCCGGGTGCGTCTTCATGTACAAGTCGCGCACGGTGGTCCAGTCAATCCATTGAGAGCAACCCAGGAACAGCAATACGGACAAGAAGAGAACAAGCAGCCAGAGTCGATATCGGCTGGCCCGGGCACCATTCAGCGATGCCTGTTGGGACGGTCCATCATGCTGGGAGATTCGTGGCATCACAGCCGCTCAGGCAACTTCTGTCATGGGTGTTTCGGCTTTCTGATGAAACACTTCGTCAGCGCTGCAAATATCGACCTCGCGGGATTTCGAAGCTTCAGCATCCAGGCTTTGTTCCGGCGGACATATCACAAGATCCGCGACAAGGGGCAGATGATCCGATGCCACTCTGGCCGGGTGTCGCTGCAGTACCTGCACCTGTTCCACTTCAAAATGGGGACTGACAAGAATGTGATCGATCCAGCGCAGTGGAATCGGAGAGGGAAACGTTTTGACGTGACGATTCTTTACGTTCGCCGGGGTTGCAGGTTGCAGGTTTTCGCTGAGCATGCTGACAACAGGCGAGGCAAGTCCCGCATTGAAATCACCCGCAACAACGATCGCGTGATCGGAATCACTTCGACCAAGCCACTCCGAACTCAGCAGCGCATGAGTCTGTTCGCGGCGTTCTCTGGACGTCAGACCCAGATGCGTATTCAGGAAACTTACCTCGCCCTGAGGCGTATCGACTTTCACCCATATCGCACCACGTGGTTCTGATCGACGTTTCCCTGTTCTGTCATTCAGGAGTCCTTCCTTAAAAAGACGGACTGGATATCGGCTGATGACGGCCAGGCCGTATTTCTCATGGTTGACTTCCCACACGGGGAAGTATCGATGATACATACCAAGCTGCGCAGCAATCAGTGCGGCCTGATGTTCTCCGCGAGATCGCGGTCGGTAGGCATCCAGTTCCTGAAGGGCAACCAAATCAGCGTTCGAATCGGCAATCACCCGGGAAATACGATCCGGCCGACACTTTCCATCCATGCCTCGACAATGATGCACATTCCACGTCATGACACGAAGTCTTCCTTGAGCCGGTCCCGCTAGCGACACGGAAGATTCCACCCGCACAGCCGCTGATGACTCGCCTCTCGCTGACCCGCCCGGTGCCGGTTCAGCCACTTCATGACTTGTCCGGCCATAAGCATTCCATTCAGAGCGCATATTCCCGGACTCCCGGTATTTGGTGATACAGTCGTGGAGGTCAATCCCCCGAATATACTTTTCACCATTGGAGGCCGTTCTTGATTCCACCGGAATCGACTGCGGAATGAGTGCAAAACCTCTTGTTTCCTGAAGACCGATGCTGCCGTGCGCACCATTTTCCTGCACAAACGTCATCGGTTCGGATTCGGGATCCCAGCCGCTGATGATCAGATCGCCCGCATTTTCGTGCTGACACAATCGAATGAGGTCGGTCGCGATCTCGTCCGCAAAATGATTCTGTGGACCCACCAGCGAGATGATATCATCGGGTAGATTCCAGAGACCTCGACGGTTTCTTCCTGCAAATGCGCCGGACGAATCCCTGTACAACACGAGTGGAACGTGCTCTTTCAGCACAAGCTCCTGAGCCAGCTCGGCCCTGACATCCGTCGATGTCCCTTCAGGAAGATAGATATGCCCCAGTGGTCCCATCGCCGTCACCACCACCGATTCAGCCATCTCATTCAACTTCAGGTCCGACGTTGCCTTTCGACCACGACGAGTGCGCATCAGGTGTCTTGTCCGCTGGTTTAACAGGGACGCTTTCTGTGCGTCATCCGGCCGATAGATCTCCGGCATTTCCGAAAGCAGCCGACTGAAAGCATTCTTCAAAGCTGTCTGAATGGATTGGCCATGGCGAAATTCGTAGACGGTTGCTGCTTCCTGGCCATGATCTGAAAACACGATCACTTCATAGTCACGCGTATCTTCCCGCTGCGCTGCATGGAAGATGTCTTCGATTGTTCTGTCGATTCCTTTCAGCCCCCAGTGGGCAAAATAAGAATCCGGACCTCGTCGGTGTGACTGCTCGTCGTAGCCAAGCAGGTTTGCGTAGATGATGGGTTTTCCTCTGGCCATGGCCAGCTTGACGACAATTCGGACCCATTCACGCATGATCACAGAGACCAGTACGCGCGCAGGCACGAAGCGGATTTCCGATCGCCAGTCCTTTCTGCAAAACAACGCTTTCAGCATGTCGAATGTCGCGACAAGGACCTCAGCAAATGTCAGCAATGTGATTCGTAACAGTGTCACAAAGTACAGGGCGAGCATCACGACCGCTCTGAGTGGATTCAGATCCGACAGGGTTCTGGATACATCCGTCGTTTCCGCGCAGCAGGCCGATTCTTCCGCACCTCCCGAATAAAGATTCGAATAACTTGCGCCACCGCGCAAAAGCGGCTGCGTTTCTGCGCATTGTTCTCTGATCGTGGCCGAAGCAGCCTCCATGTCGAACATTCGAAAAATGCGGCCTGTTGCTCGGTGCAGAAACTGAAATGAAGGTACAGCACACGGAACACCATACATCACTTCGGCCTGAACGGCGGGTGTCGTTGAAGGTACGCCTGAATAGAAGCTCATTCGATCGAAGTAGCCTCGGTCAATCATCTTCTTCAGGAATGGCAATCGATGCTTACAGATCGCTGCTTCGAACTGTTTTCTGGAAAGTCCATCCAGTTGCAGCACAACGACACCATGCTGATTGTTGCTATTCTGCTCACCTGCATCTTCCAGACGCAGCCATCGAATAAGAAGTTGCGTTCGACTGAATCTGCGACGTAGTTTTCGGAGTGTGCTTCCGATTCTGGACAACATGAGGTTCTCCCATTTGTTTGGATCACCGGTCAACTTAAACGAGTTCTGCCTGAGTGGCTTCTGTTTCAATGATGGATGCCATTAGCGCCGATGCTTTTTCTTCCAGAAGAAACCACTCTGCCTGCAGGCGGCCCTGCAACATGTCCCATCCCGTCAGATCTCCGCCGTCGGCTGCCCTGACGTTGTCCAGGGACTGTTCGTAGACCTTGATCAGATCCTTCGCGACAACGTCCTGACCAAAGGACTGAGCGGTAAGAAGTGCTTCTTCTGACATTTGCATCAACTGCTTTGTATTCTCCGTCAGCTGCATGATCGCTATGGCAAAGTCCGATTCTGCAGCGTCACTGCTGAGGAGCCTTCCGTTGGCATCCGTCACAATTTCGCGCACACCCGGAGCATCCAGAGCCACAACAGGGCAACCTGCAGCCATCGCTTCTGCAAGTACCATCCCCTGTGTCTCAGAACGAGATGCAAACACGAATGCATCCATGGCACTGTAGGCGTCCGCCAGATCCTGACCGGACAGGCGACCTGTAAACACAATGCGACTTGAATCGACGTGTGAGCTCAGGATTCTGTCCATCTGCGGCCGGCTGTCACCATCACCTACAACCAGAAAAATGGTATCCGGCCGGTGTTGAAGGGCCTCGGACACAGCCGTTGTCAGGAAAATCAGATTCTTTTCTTCTGCGAGGCGACCGACGTGTCCCAGGACGCAGGCTTTGTCAGAGATTTGATGTTTCCTGCGGAACCGACTGGCCTCTCCGTTGGCGAAAAAGTGTGTATCGACACCTGTCGGCAGGCTGCATATGGGTACGCTCACGCCACGGTCTGTAATCAGATCCGCAACGCTCTGGCTGGGCGCAATCACCTGGTGGCAAAGATTGCAGTACTCAGTCGCCATCTGGACAGCCACGCGTTTCAGAGAATCTGAATCCCCTGGCACATAGTGGGTATACTGTTCGTACATTGTGTGGTGCGTGAAGATCAGCGGAAGACGTCGCTCATAAGCCACTCGAACAGCCGCATCCCCCAGGAGAAACGGATGGTGACTGTGAATAACATCGGGACGGAACTTCTCAATGAATTCAGAAATCAGCCAGGGCTGCGGCAGCCTCAGCGAGAAATCGCTGCCGTTGAAATTCTGTATGGCGGGAACACGAAGGACATCGTCGCTGGACATCTCTGCGCCATCAAACTCAGGAGCGACAATACAGACGTCGTGGCCAAGTTGACGGAGTATATCTGCAGAAGTGCTGACGCTTCTGGCGACGCCGCCGACATGTGGCAGGTACGTGTTGGTAAACATGGCTATCTTCATGATGTCACTCCCGGGGTTGATGTGTCTTGTAATGCCGCCGTTTCTGCGTTCTGACGTTTTGGTTTCAGAGCAACAGCAGTCCCTGAGCTCGCGTTCGACACCACTTCGTAACCGGGAACACGTATTTCAATGCTCGGCGGTGTGTGTCTCCATTTTGCATCGATGAACAAAACAGGCTCTGTTGCCGCGTTTTCAATCCGAACAGAGACAGCTCCCCACGGCGTCAGGGTCGGGCCGAATGACAGTGTCTTTCGCGACTGCATCCATTCCGTAAAGATGCCGGAACCAATGATGAGACCGCTTTGTTCCTCACGGACGAAACAGTTGCGCATCATCATGACCCATTCTGCGGCAGCCCAGCCGTGCTGTCCGTCTCCCATGCATCCCCCCAGAGTTTGTGGGTGAATGGCTTCCGGCCACTGCCCCGTGGGAGACGCCAGTTGGGCGACATTCTCTATCAGCGTCTGGAAACGCGTGTCGCCATGACGAAGTAACGTTTGCGCGACATTCAGTGTCAGGTAAGCATTGATACCCGAATGAACCATATCCTGAAAAAAGCCACCGTTGACAAAGTGCTTCCGTAACAGGTGATCCGCAGTGTTCCAGATGGCCGCATCATCAGGTGCAGTCAGCCTGAGGGGATAGTCCGCAACCAGTGAGCCGATCGATCCGGCATCCATCCGGCGATAGGGAGACGCGGGAATCATACGGGCAGATTTGGCCGTCATGTTCTTCGACAGGCTGCGATCGATGGACACCAGAAATGAATCTGCAAGAGCAATGGCCCGACAGGCTTCAGCATCCTGGCCGAATTCTTCCAGCAGTTCTGCCGCGGCTCTCGCACCAGCTTCAGACCAGTAGGCGTCCCAGTAATAGTGATCGTTCGGACCAAGGTGCTCTGCGCTGAATCCCGCAGGCATGAGACCGGCATGTCGACAATCAACCCCGGGATCAACTCGTTTCTTCTCAATCCATCGTAATGCCGACCGAATGACGCCGAGCAGCGAGTCTGGTGCCTGTTCTCCCGTCAGCTTTCGGAACTGGTTCAGAATCCAGAGGACCTGGCCATTTGAATCCCATTCACCCTGTTGCGAACGAAAGTAGCCGTCTCTCTGCTGTCGCGAGGGAAACCGACTGAGGTGTCGGCGACAACGCTCCACAAGCCCGATCGAAAGCATCGGATTCATCATCAGGCAGGCGTCACGGAACCAGAACCTTCGATATGTATACGGGCCAGGGACCAGTTCTCCCGCGGACAAAAGAGTCAGCGTCACGACCGCCGCGTCATACAGTTTCATGAATCGCTCATCCGGCACCTGAAGCCTGGCCACCTGAGTGCGAATCTGAGCCCAGTCGATGCACGGATCCGCCGGGCAGCTGTTCCCCTGACTGCGGAGTTCCTGTTCAAGGCAAACGGTTGTTCGTATCTGGAACCGGTCTGCATCAATCCGAAACAAAGAAGCAGCAGTGGCCATACCCTGATCGCAGGATTCATATTCAGAATGCTGAGGAATGGATTGTCCCGGTTTGGACCTACTCAGATTGCCCGCGACGTCTCCGTGGTCGTAGTGCGAGGTGATTGTGGAATCAGCTGGCCGACTGGTGAGAACATCTGTTTGCTGATTGACACGCCATCCAGCTCCATCAGCAAGCAGCTTCACTTCGTCAACAAACTGGATGCCTTCCGGATTATACGGCCGAATCGCGACCACCAGTGAACCGCCACGTGCCCCGCTCACGACCGAATCAATCTCCAGCAAGGGTCTTTCGCTCTCCCATTTGAGCCTTGCGGAGTTCTTCAAAGACATCGAGTCCCGACTGGTAATCGTCTCGACGACCTGATTCTCTCCGACCACCATCACCTGTTGACACTCGTGACTGCCGGATCGGCTTGGGTAGAGCACGTCCCCAAACTGGTCGACGACCCAGAAATCAATCGACCATCCATCATGCAGGGGCGTTACGAGCCCTCGAGGATCCACCAGCGACACGATTGGCAAATCTGGCAGACCAACCGCTGTCCAGTTCCGGTGCGTCAGATTGATATGACTGAAGGAAAACGCGCGAGGGATGAAAGAGGCATCGTGAGGATCAAACTGTCGTTCGACCCAGTAAGGCCAGACCCAGTCAAGGTTGTGCTGGATGGCTTTTGTGTTAATCAGTCCCCGGGCATGAAAATGAATCCCGGCTCGCAGCAACTCAATGGGCTCCTGCACTTCACTGGGTTGCGAGAACTGTCGCAATCGCGCCAGCCAAAGAGCAGGATCCATGATTCCATAGGCTCTGGCGGCTCGACGAACAACTGATCTCCATGGCAAGAAACGAAGCATTTCGGAGTGTCCTTCCGGTAAGACAATCGCCGCATCAACGCGACTGGCAGAGTGATTCTCGCGGTACAACCGGAAGCGAGGTCTTCCGGCCACAGTCTTCCTGATGACTGACAACCACTCCCGGGACATTTGCAACCACAAAACGCTTCACAAAGTCCGGAACCGAAAGATCACACGATCGCAGATGCAGGTCGCCAAAATTCGCCGACTGATTCGCCGCGACTGCGACGGTGATGATGTGACGCGTTGCAGTGTCCATGACAAGATCTGCGATCTGACCGATATGTTTGTCCTGACGATAAACATCAAAACCCAGCAAGCTCCCTGCACTCCATAACCATGGATTCCAGTTTGAGCCTGCCACTTCTTCCGAAGCGATCCGCAACTCACTCATTTTTTTCTGCTGCACAGCCCAGTAAGTGGGCCAGTCGTAGTAGGCCACCAGGTGCGATGCCTCCTGCATATCGAGGGGCGGGTCCTGTTCGAGCGGCAACGCATGCTGAAATTCCTCAGCCGTGCGGCAGACATGAATTTCACGTTTCGACTCGCAGTACGAATCGACTTTGTCGGCATCGATCAGCAAGAACTTTTCGCCGGTTTCGTCAGCACGAATGATTACGAATCGGTGAACCTGTCCAGTTCGACTATCGAACAGGATGTCGTGCAGAAGAAATCGGTGTCTGTCGCTGGACTTGATGTGCCAGCCAGCCAAATCTGAACAATGAAAAATCATAGGGTATTCCTTTGAATATGTTTCACCACATCGCCGATGTCACTTCGCTGATGCGGGAGTAATGGGGTGTCGGAAATCCATCGGGATGACGGACCAACAGGTGACAATTGCATGCGTTATTGAGCGGATGCCCGGGAGGAATTCGCTGGTTCACGAAAAGAGACAAAGCGATTCATCGTTTCGACGGGCTCAATTTTTTCTCCGGCAAAGTAGGCCTTTCCGGCTTTGAACAGATAGGCCAGACCATTCAAGCCTGAACCATCCCAGTACTCACCTTCTGTCGGCTCCACTCGAATGAGGGCGATGGAGTTGTCTGTGGGTCCGGATGGAAACCAGACGCGCCAGGATTCTTTCCAGAGATCTCGAATCCGGGCTCGGTCATGCACGACAGTCGCTTCGCCGCTGAGCGAAAGAAATTTCCTTCCGCTCTGGCAGGCGACGCAGACGCTTGACGTGGTAGTCACTTCACGAACCTTACCTGCATCAAGTGAGGTCACGAACCACACGCATGCGTCGTGTTCCACATCTGCCACTGTCATTGGACGGCAGTGAAGACTCCGCCCTCGTCCGTGCGTTACCAGAAGTGCGGTGTCGAAAGAGTCCAAAAGATTTCGAAAATGGTTTCGGTCTTCGATGGGTGTCATTTTGCTGGCCTCTGCTGATAGATCATGCGCCAGACCGAAATGAATGGATCTCGACACGGTGACTGGCGCGGGAACTGAAAGTCGTCGAGTCATCAAAAGCAGAGTGACGCGAATCGCGTGCCGCTGGGTCAATTCCCGGTCTGCCGGGCACAATTCCCCGCATTTCTTCACTTCGGCCGCCTGCAACCGGACATCCACCGAACGCTGACCCGTCACCATGGTGGCTGAGAAACCGATGGTCGGCAGAAATAAAGGAACCTGCCCTTTGAATGTTCGTCTGCCGGATGGGATCGGGAAATGGCACGTCGATTGCGGGACAGATCCAGCAGACGATCATTCAACAAACGAATATCTGATATCGAAAAGCGAACGACACCAGGCGAAACCGCTTTCGCATTACAAACGTCTCCCCAGTCTGTCAGGGTAAAATGAAATGAACGCGACACAATCGTCAAATCACAGCTTGATCGTTGGATATCTCTGCTGGGTTTTTGGCTTCATGGGAGCCCATCGCTTCTATTACGGAAAGCAGGTAACTGGCACGATCTGGTTCTTCACACTGGGTCTGCTGGGCATCGGATGGCTGGTGGATTTGTTCCTGATGCCGTCATTACATCGCAGTGCCGAGCGTCGATATCACTCCGGTGTGATGGACTACAACGTGGCGTGGCTGCTGCTGACTTTCCTGGGCATCTTTGGCGTCCATCGCTTGTATCTTGGGAAGTGGGTCACCGGGATTCTCTGGTTCCTGACCGGTGGGCTGTTTCTGTTGGGATGGCTCTACGATCTCTGGACCCTGAATGAGCAGGTCAGCGAAGAGAACAGCCGCATGCCCCGCCCCGGCAGCAGTTTTTCATGGACGTGAGAATCTGATATACGAGCGGAAGCGGCAGGGGTAAATCGTATCAGGAGCAAAAGATGAACATGTCGATTGATGGACCGCGGTCCTCGACCAATGAGCAGCAGTTGGTCTCCTCGAATTCGAAGGACCCGCAATATTGGCCCGCACTGCTCAGTAGTGGTCTGACAGTCTTTGGCGTTGCATGCGCGGCCGCTTATTCGACTCGGGTCAATCAGAATAAAGATGTTGGAATAGCGGCATGGGTTGCAGTTGCCGTGATCGGATCGTCCGCGATGATTGCAACCGCAAAACACCTACAGCCCAGACAGAGTGTGAGGTTCGGGACTGGCAAACAGGACATTGATGAACCTGTCACTTCTGCCCTGGATCATTCTTCCCCTTCCAGCTCTACCATCGCCGCTCCTGCTATCACTGCTTCTGGCATCACTGCTTCTGATAGTGTGACTCAGGCTTAAGACAGGCTGATCCATGCGGATGACGATGTCGTCCCTGCATCACTCTGGTTCTTCAATGGTCCAAATGTTCAATGGTCCAAATGACTGTGAACAACATGATCACGGTCAGCATCACCGTCTTTCGAATACAAGTTCGATTTCAGGACAGTGCGACCCACCGTACCTGATTTAGCCCAACGGTATAGGCGTCTGCAGGACACACCCATCGATCCGGCGAGCCTGGTCATTGCAAAATTTGAGGGTTCTGTTGCCTGGGCAGTCCAAATCTTTGGCAATTCCCGCAGAATTTGCGATGCTGCCCTGTGGCGAGACTCGAGTCGAACGGACTTTCAATCGGCTCAAGCGAAATTCGTTGTCTGATGCATTCACAGGAATCCAGGTATGTCACAAAGCGTTCTGAATCGGGCCGCTGCGGCAGCGTTGTCATTGTTTGTGTTGTCCAGCAGTTCATCTGCCACTGCAGGTGAAGTGCGTGAGAGTTTTATCGCGGAAGGAGTCACTGCAAAGATTGGTGGTTATCGCCCAATCCGCGCGGAAATGGATCAGGACGAATCTATCGTCAGCAAGATGCCCGAAGGTCTGGAATCGCCCAAATTCGGCTACCTTGAGTTTGGGGAGAACAAGTGGGCTTTCATTCTGAGTGAGCCCGAGGAAGGGGAAGCAAAGCTCTGGATCGATTCCAATGGTGACGGAGATCTGACGAATGACCCGGAAACGGACTGGAAGCCTCGCGAACAGGGAGAACTGACAACATATTTTGGCGGTGGGAAGATCGAACTGAACAAGGAAAAGACCGGGGCCATTCGGGCGTACCGTTTTGATCCCTCGGATAAACGCCGGGCATCGCTTGCCAATACCCTGATGTACTACGGCGACTTTGGTTCTGAGTATGCGTTCGACCTCGACGGCAAGGAATACACGACGTTCGTTGCCGGCAGCCTCAGCAGCAGTGGCCGTCTGCCAATTGATCGGGACGGTAACAAGCGAATCAGTTCGCGGCTGGAGAATGTCACGATCGGGACGCCGTTCAACTTCACTGGTACTTCATACGTGTTCAGCGTGGATGCCGGTAAGCTGAAGCTGGAAGAAGCCAGCGATCCGGTAGATATGACGCCGTTGCCGCCGGACGTCTCTGTGGGCAAGCAGGCCCTGACGTTTGAGGCCAAAACCATCGATGATGCTGAGATTCAATTCCCTTCCAGTTTTGCTGGCAAAATTGTCATGCTGGACTTCTGGGCCACATGGTGCGGCCCATGTATCGGTGAAGTCCCCCACATGAAGGAAGCCTACACGCAGTGGCATGATCAGGGTTTCGAAATTCTGGGCGTCAGCTTTGATAACGAAGACGAAATGGAACGAGTCCAGAAGTTTCTGGAAGACAAGGAGATCTCCTGGCCCCAAATCTACGAAGGAAAAGGTTGGAAAACTTCACTTGGATTGCAGTATGACGTAAGCGGGATTCCATTCGTCCTGCTTGTCGATGGTGATTCAGGTGAAATCCTTGCCAATGCAAGCCAGCTTCGTGGCCCAAAACTAAGCGAATTCATCGGCAAAGCTCTGGAAGCCAAAGCGGCAGGAAAGTAGCAATCAACATCGGTTAGGGCAAAAAAACGAACTCTGGAGTCCACTGCATGTTTCTTTACGCAGTGGACTCTTTTCCTGCGCCCGTCTTCAGATATTCGCAGGAAGCCGATTGAACGGAATACCAGCAGACATTTCAACCTGCGGATTCGATCAACCGGGATCTCACCGGACACTGCGTCTGGACGACAAAGATGCGACGGCTGTTCTTTAATTTTGGCGATTTCGAGCTCACCTAATTCCTGGCTCTATTCCTGGCTGCTGCTTCATTTTCCCGTTGAATGGCCCTGCGCTGCATAGCGTCCCGAACAGAGATCATCCGAGCGATGTAGTAGTTTCCAATTGATTCTCCCATCCTGCCATCCAGTACAAGGCCCGATTCATCAGCGTCGATCTTCAGCTGGAATACTTCATCGCCACCGAGTGCGCGCACGGCTTCGATAAGTTTGGTCGGCTTGTCTTCTGTCACCACAGACATCGGGCCAGGAGGAAACCACGCGGCATTTTCGTCCAGCCATCCCAATAGGCCGCCCACACCAACGGGTTCGTCCTGCGGATAGTCGAGCCATCTCTGACCATCCAGTTCGAACGAGAAGAGCGGAGCCCTCATCGCGTAGCCCGCACTGTCCGTCTTAGCGCGAGACTGGTGAATCATCTGCAGAGCGTTTTCATTGCCAAGAGAGAACCAAAGGCAACCGTTGCTTTGTGCCACAAACAAATGTGACATCTTCATCGATGTGAACTGTTCGATCTGTGCAGCATCAGCCTCACGAATCCGCATCTCAAGAACCTGGAGGCCATCATTTTCCAGAAGACTAATTCCATTCAGGGCCTCGTCCGGAATTCCCGGCAGGCGTGTCATCATTTGGTGAAGTGCCTTGATCAGCGAATCATCCTCACCGATCTGAACACCACCATAAATCACTCCATCCGATGCCGGAGACCAGCCAGCCTTAATCAGGAATTCAAGCGTGTGGTCTTCCGCCATATCGTTCAGGGAGGTCGCGATGACCTGCATGGCACTGGTGATCTCGGCATTGGGAGCGTCAATGGATTTGATGGTCAGAAACTGCGCCGCTGATTCGAAAAAGTTTTTCGATTCCTCAGGCAGTCGAATACAGGAATGCAAAGTCAACGCTGCTCCGTCATTCAGCACCGGCGCAAAGCAACTATTTCCCGCACCCATTTCCTGCAGAGATTTTGTAATACCGCTGTTGCGACGTGCGGCAAATTCAAGTCGGGCCCGAATTGACCCGGAGCTTTCATCTGCAAAGCGGATCCAACCTTCGGTCTTGTCGATATCAAACAGAATGGCCCTGATGAGAGGCAGAAATGTATCACCCGCCGACTTTCGAAGTTTGTACTCTTCTTCCTTTTCGTCATCGCGCTGCTGCAGCTCGGTTCCGAGACCGCTGTTGATCATCGTCCACCCAAGCTGGCGGATACCAATGGGAATCCGATCGAAGTACACCTGAATTCCAAGATCGTTTTGTCCATCGACGGCCCGTGTCAGCGAATCGGTCGCTGGCAGAGACATGTCGAACAGCTCTTCGAACCCGGATTCGTACAGCAGCCCATCGTGATACCGAAAACACTGCGTAATCGTCGAACTGTGTTCCAGGTATTTCTTCCCGTCTTCCTCCACAATCTTCCTGTTGACCTGAAATCGCGAACCCGAGTTTTGAACGGGTTGAAGATACTGTTGTTCATCGGCACCCTCGGGCAATTGAGAGCGGCTGCTCCAGGAATTCTTCAGCACGTAGCAATTGTCACCACGCACCTCGATCGCCACCTGATTCGACGAACCACCGAACTGGCTCTTGCGAGCATCAAGCATTCGACGCGCCTCGACCTCGTCGACAACCTGTTGAAAGGAAATCGTTTCAAATGAAGGAAGCAAGCCACGAACCATATAGTAGGCACCACCGGTAATGGGCTCGGGAGCAGTTGTGAATAAACCCTCCAGTCGCTCCTCCGGGATCTGCTTCATCAATTCCTCACCGATCTGAAGTCGCTCGCTCAGCCTGCGGGAGTAATTCAGAGTGTCGGCCACTGTCATGCCTCGCATGTACCACAAACCAAGCGGCTCCTCTGCCAGCGTTCCCTGCAGTTGAGCCATGCCAGTTGATGGCCAGATCAGCACGAAAAGCAAAGTGAAACCAATCCACAAACCAGCTGTGCGCACGCGTATCAACATGTCAGAAACCTTCTCCGAACGTTCAATCTCTCCAACCAATGCCCGAACTCAGGCCCCGCCCCCCGTTCATCTTTGATCGGATGTTGAGAATTCCCGCATCTCATCCTGAAGGCGTGACCCTCAACGCACCAGAATGGGAGACGAGCGCTGTTTGTTACGGGATCACAATCCCGGTCGCGTCCAATGGATTCGGTTACAGAGCTGTTTAGTCTGACAGATCTTCCGGCTGACGTGAATTCTCACAATGTTTGCGGGCCGACGCAAACTGAACACCCTGTTGAAAACGGGACTGGCTCGAGCGGGAGACCTGAAAACACGACAGTTTCCAGTCGTCCAGCGTGCCTGTCCTGATTTTTCGACGGACAGCTACGAAGCAACAGCGCGAAATCAACGAGGGTTCGATCCTTCGAGAACGGAGCTAACGACCGAACGTGCCACGCGGCATCCAGGGTCCCCCAAATCGACGACCACATTCTGCAATCGCAAAGCACCAGGTGAGAACGGCCAACAGGTGCGTCATGAAGGAAGCTGGGGGAGGCTCCCGCAGGCGAATTTACCTGGGTTCGACGGAATCCTGCTCCGACGTCGGCGAAGAAGATTGAGGCTCATCCTGTTGCTTGCTGTGATCCGTTTTTTCGCGGTCCGACCGGACCGCACACGCACCACCCATTCAGGTTTGAACGCCAAAGCGTGGAAGAACCCAGGCATTCAGTACGAACCAAAGAAACAGGAAGCCGGCAAGAAAAAGAAAATCATTCATCGAATTCTTCCCCGTACGAATTTCTGGTGTGATTCCGGTATCAGATCCATCTGCCGGGACAGGAAAACGATCACTCATGTTTGATTCCTTCGGCTGTGGAAACAGATTCTTTGAACTCCGACAACCATTCTATGACGAAAGGACGAGTTGTCTTCCATTCTTTCGTGCCCCCAAAGAAGGTGATCTCCCGGAGGAGAAAAGACGTGCAGCAATCGGGGACAATTGCTGATGAACAACCAATGACCAGTGAACTACGAATGCCTTCCCGTGCGCACAGGTCACCTGAGAACTGTATTCTCCGGCGTCTCCGGTCAAATCAAGAACCCGCCAATGCTGACGATCAGGCTCGTACGATTTTCTCACGACCATCAATGACGTTCTTCGTCGCGTTCCGGGTATCCAGAACAAGTCGGGCATGGCTGACGATAAATTCGTAGTCATACGCCGAATGGTCAGTGGCAATCAGCACACAGTCCTGAGCCGCAAGAAACTCCGGTGTTAGCTCACTGCTTTCCATATCGGGAACATCGTAGTGTCGCATCACTGGCAGGCGGGGAATGTGGGGATCGTTGTAGGTGAGATCTGCCCCGCGTTCCAGCAGCAGTTCCAGCAATTCAAAGGAAGGGCTCTCACGCGGATCGTCCACATCTTTCTTGTACGCCATACCCAGCAGACAGATTCGACTTCCACGGATTGGTTTGCCTGCATCGTTCAGAAACTCTGTCAAACGCGAAATAACATACCGCGGCATTGATGCGTTGACTTCGCCAGCCAGTTCAATGAACCGCGTATTCAGGCCCTGCAGCCGCGCAAGCCAGCTCAGATAAAACGGGTCGATTGGGATACAGTGACCGCCAAGACCAGGTCCCGGATAGAACGCCTGAAAGCCGAAGGGCTTTGTCTTGGCAGCCTCAACCACCTGCCAGATGTCGATACCCATTCGGTCGAACAGAATCTTCAGCTCATTCACGAGGGCAATGTTAACCGCACGATAAGTGTTCTCAAGAATCTTACAGGCTTCTGCGATTTCTGTGCTTGCCACCGGGACGATGCTGACGATGGCGTGGGAATACAACTGGCAGGCCAGATCACGACTTGTTTCGTCAACCCCTCCCACAACCTTGGGGATCCCCGCTGCAGAATAATCGGGATTGCCCGGATCTTCGCGTTCGGGGCTGTAGGCAACAAAGAAATCCTGCCCGACCTTCAGCCCTTTTGGATTGGAATTCAGGATCGGCACCATCACATCCCTGGTGGTCGTGGGGTAAGTCGTGCTTTCAAGCACAACCAGCTGACCAGGACGCAACGTGTCGGCAATCGCCTGGCTGGTGGACTCGACATACGCAAGATCCGGATCACGGCTCGCGTTCAGCGGAGTTGGCACGCAGATCAGCAAAGCATCGGCTTCGCCCAGACGCGACATTTCTGCCGTGGGTTCGAGCACGCCACGTGAAATCCAGTCTGCAACCCGGCTGG